>JBBQHO010000001.1:0-59037 GCA_038324055.1 Polyangiales bacterium
CGACGGGTCACTGGGCGCCTCCGTCGACACTGAAACCACCGGCGATGCCGCTCATTCGATCGTGCTGTCGCCGGACGGTCGCTTTGCTTTCGTCTGCAACAAAGACAGCAACAGCATTTCCCAGTTCCTCTTCGACGCCGCGACGGGCCAACTCACCGTCAACTCTCCAGCTTCGGTGACGCGGGCCGGAGGGCCTCGACACTTGGCGTTTCACCCGAACGGCCAGTTCGCCTACGTGATCAACGAGCTCGCCGGCACGATCACGGCCTTCGCCTACGACGAGGACGCGGGCACCCTCAGCGAGCTGGAAACCGAATCGGCCGTCGCGGTGGGTTTCGCGGGAGCTCTGTCCGCAGCCGACGTGCACGTGAGCGCTGACGGCAAGTCTCTCTACGGTTCCAATCGTTCAGGCGACGACAGCACTTTGGCCGTGTTTTCGATCGAAACCGACGGCAGGCTGGCGCCCCAGCAAACGACGAGCACGCAGGGCAAAACGCCGCGCAATTTCCAGCTCGCCCCTGCCGGCGACGTGCTGGTGGTGGCAAACCAGGACTCGAACCAGCTGGCCCAGTTTCGTATCGGCGCCGTCGGAGAACTCACCTTTTCGGCCACGACCGAGGCCGGTACAGCCCCCTACTGGATTGGCTTTCGCGTCTTCGACTGATCAAGGGGCCGAGGTGCACTCATTTTGCGGGCGGCGGCGACTTGTTGCCGGTTGTGCCGTCGCCTTTGAGCTTCTTCCCGACGTTGTCGAAGGCTTTGCCCGTGGCGTCGGCGGCCTTGCCAACTCCTTCCTTCGTCTTCTCGGCGCCCTTCTTTACACCGTCGACCGTCTTGTCGGCGGCGGTGTCGACGCCCTTGCCCGCGCGCTCCATCGGCCCGGCTGCTTCTTTGTCTTTGTGGCAGCCCGAGACGAGCCCGAGCACCAAACCGAGAGCAAGCGCCAAGCGGAGGGCGAACATTTGGGTCTTCATGAAGTCGACGATGCTAGCTCCCGCTTGGCGGTCGCGCACCGGTCGACTTACTGTCCGACGAGATGACCACGATTGAGCACCCGCTGTTCGGACCGATGAATCTGGCAGCCGCCGGCAGTTGGGACGTCACGATCCCGTTCGACGGCCACGAGGTCGACGTCGACGTCACCCTCGACGAACCGAACCTGAGCGCCGCCCAATTGACCGAGCGCCTCGCTCTGCTGGACAAGCTGTCGCTCCGCGACCGCGTGGCGCGCGTCGCCCTGTCCGAAGAAGCCAAAGCGGGCGACGAGACCGCGGCCGGTCTCTACTTCACGCACCACCGCGAGGAGTTGCCACCGGAAGCCTGGCGACAGGTCTTTGGAGCGGCAAGCCCCAAGACCATCGACGTCGACACATTCCTTGCTCAGCTCGAGCTGGTTCGCGTTGGGCTCTACCCCGGCGACGAGGACCGTTGCCTCTTGCTCGACTACATGTTGCGCGGCGAAGTGACGAACTACCTGTTGTCGGTCTCTTTCGACTCCGACGGCCAACTCTCGGGCATCGACATGGAGAGTTGAACGGCACCCTTGCGAGCTATTCGGTGACGAAAATGGCCGGCCGCCCGCGTGAATTGGACTATCGTCCGAGAACGATGATTCGAGAGAGCAACATGCCGCATGCCGGTCACGTGTTCACGCACATGGACTCGCCCGTCGGGCGCCTCACCTTGGCCGCGACCGCCGCGGGTTTGGCCGCCATCCTTTGGGAGAACGATCGCCCGAGTCGGGTTCCCGTACGACTTGCGGTCGAGGACGCCACTCAACCGATCTTGGCCTTGGCCGTGCGGCAATTGGACGAATACTTTTCGGGGGAGCGGCGCGACTTCTCGGTGCCGCTCGATGTTGCGGGGACCGCATTCCAGCGGAGCGTGTGGGTAGGCCTGCAAAGCATCCCCTTCGGTGAGACCCGCTCCTACGGACAGCTTGCGGCGCAGATCGGTCGGCCCACGGCGGTGCGCGCCGTCGGCGCCGCGAACGGGCGCAATCCCATCTCGATCATGACGCCCTGCCATCGCGTGATCGGCGCCACGGGCAGCCTCACCGGCTTCGCCGGCGGCCTCGCGGTCAAGGCTCGTCTGCTCGCCCTCGAAGCCCTCGATGGCTGAGCGCATTTGAGCGGGGCGGATCCTGGCTGCAGCTCAGCGACGCGCGCTCGCCTGCTGCTGTTGCTGCGCCTGCCGCTGCCGCTCCCGCTGCATCATGATCGTGGCCATGCCGGCTGAGGCGGATGCCGCGTTGTCGCCACTGTTTCCCACCTTGGAGTGGCGCACTTCGCAGACGCAGCCAATCGTGCCTGCCATGATGGCCACGGCGCTGAGTTCGAGCCCCACGGACTCACATTGGCTCTTACATTGATTGGCCGCGTCGGGCGGGATGTTCATGCTGCCTGCTCCGACTGCTGCGGTGCACGACCCGAGCAACAGAAGAGCTACGACCCCAAGGGCGAAAATGAATTGTACATGACGCATCGCGCGACAGTAGGCCCAGTCAGGGGCTCGAGCCAAGCGCCCGACGCAGCGAGCGTTACGGGCCGCGTGACGGCCAGAGCGCGTGGAGCGCCGACTCCACCGTCGGGAAGCCGTAGCCCGCAACTTCGATGAGAGATCCCGGCGCCGCATTCATGCGCATGATGAGCGAGCGACGCAGGCATTCGTAGGCGGTCGCGCCGGTCGCGAAAGGGCCAGACGTCCAGATGAACGACGCATCCTTGGAGTGCAACCTGTGGCGCACGAGCTGCACGTGCACGTAGATGCCGTCGAGCCGCCGCTCGATTTTCGGGACGATAGACAGCGCCGCTCGATCTTCGACATCAATCTGGTGGACGCCAGATGCGTGCCTCGAATTCGTGGCAACTGGGGTCGCCGCGACGCGCTTGCTCCATGGCGCGTCGACACGCGGCGTGGGGACCTGTGAATCGGGCTCGCTTCGTAAATCGGGTCGCATGCCAAGAGAGCTGCACTTGCCGTGCCAGCAGCTGGACGTCGCAATGCTTCGGCCTTACCTGCTGTGCCAGGCTACACAAGGCGTGCGGGAGCGGACGTCGAGCCATTTCGCCACGGCGCCCGAATCCATAAGCTTCGCTGTCCCGGGTCCTCAGAGCTGGTCAGCGAGCGCCGACTTCGGATTGACCAACACCTGATAGGTCCGATGCTCCGAAAGGACACCTGCGTCCTGGCCATGCGCGTGGGGGGTGGGCCGTCGACTCAGCTGGTAACCAGGAAGACAGCACGCCAAAGTGAAGGCCGCGTCCCAGCGCAAGCCTTCCAGCACCTCGTCGACGTGCACGTGGGCGTGAACGAAAGTCACGAACACGGGCCTGGCATCGAGCGCATTCAAGCGCTCGGCTTCATCCGCGATGCGCGCCTTGCGCCAAGCAAAGCGCTGGATACCGAACTCGTCGCGCCAAGCCCGAACGAGAGCTTCGTTGATCAGCGGATCAACGCTGATGTTTTCGGCTTCGGTCTTGACGGCGAACAGGGCTCCGGTGCGCGCGTGCGCGCCGTCGCCCACATGGATGACACGGCTTGGGCCAACCAGATTCATGAGCGGTCGAAGATGCTCGAGCGCCGAGAAGCTCTCGGTCATCTCCTTGGCCGGTTTGGTCGCCTTGGCAAAAAGCGGCCACAGAGCAGCGAACGACTGCCTGCGCATCAGACGATCGAGATAATCACCGTCAATTGCGGCAGCCACGGCCCGGTATAGGCCCGAGGCCAAGTCGTGGCCAACGGGCGGGCGAGTGAGCGACACAACCGGCGGCCCCTGGGGCGCTTCTGCGGAACGCCGGAGCGTGATTGACCCGGGATCCGAAGTTCGAGTAGCTCTGCAGTCGTATGAAGAGCCTCCGACAGGGCAGTAAGGGAGCAGAGGTCAAGGCTTGGCAGTACTTCCTGCGCGGCCAGGGGCTCTACCTGGGTGAAGTCGATGGCGCCTTTGGGCCTGCGAGCGCCCGGGCCAGTAGCGAATTCCAGAGAACTCAGGGTCTGACGCCCGACGGCATCGTGGGCCTCATCACGCTCGGGCGCGCCATGCAGCTGGGCTTCGATCCACTCGAACGCGACACAAAGGATTTGCGCGAGGAAGGGCCCAACTTTCCGGCGCCGCTTGCTGGACTCAAGCCCGCGTCTTTCGCTCAACGCATCAAGCTCTTTGGCCAGTTCGAGTACGAACCCGCGCCCACGCCAGGCAATCGCGAGGGCATCAAGATTCTAGGCTCGTGGCAGAAGGAAAATATCGTCAGCGTCATGGTGCCCGAGCTGCGTGGCGTCGAAGGCGCTGGCAGCATGGGCAAAGTGCTCTTTCACAGTCGGGGTGCAGACCAGCTCCTGTCTCTGTTCGCCGCTTGGGCCGACGCGGGCCTCTTGCCGCTGCTGAAAACCTGGGCCGGTAGCTTTGCGCCGCGCTTCATTCGCGGCAGCACCGTGGCGCTTTCGAATCACGCTTGGGGCACGGCCTTCGACGTCAACGTGGCGTGGAACCCCTTGGGCGCACAGCCTGCCTTGCTGAACAGAATTGGTTCGGTACGCGCGCTCGTGCCCCTGGCCAACGCGCACGGCTTTTATTGGGGCGGTCATTTCCAGACGCGCCCGGATGGCATGCACTTCGAGCTGTCACGTTTGCTCTGACGGCGAATCAACAGCCGCCGCAGGCAAAGCTGGTCGGGCCGCACTGCTCACCCGGCGTCGTCTTGTCGGTGGCAACATCCAGACAGTCGAGTTTGCACGAGCCGCTCTGGGGACACTCCACGCGACAGTCGCCCGTGCAGACGGCCTTGCAACTTCCGACCGACTCGCAGCGGATTTCGCTGGAATTGCCGGCAAGCACGGTGCAATCGCTCACCGAGCGGCACTCGTATTTGCAGTTGTCGCCGCACTCTGTGTCGCAGCCGCTCGCAGACGTGCATGTCTGCGAGCAGTCGTCGCCGCATGTCGTCTTGCATTGTTCGCCCCCTCGACACTCCGCGTCGCATTGGGCAGCGCCACAATCAATCGTGCAGTCTTTGAACGCTGAGTCACAGGTCGGCTTGCAAGTGCCCAAAAGCTCGCAATTGATCGTGCAGCTATCGACTCCAGGACCGCACGTACACTCTTTGCCCGCTTCGCAGCACGGGTCTTCCGGCGTGCAACGCTTGCCGCAGCCGCTCACCACGCTCGAAGCAACAATCAAAAGAAAAGCGAAGAACCAAGGCTTGAACATTGTTGGCTGATGCTACGCGCTTTCGCTGAGCTGCGGCCACTGGCTGACCGATTGCTCAACGCACGGCTTCAGAAAGCTCACCCGTCGCGTCGACTAGCACCGAAGGGGGCACGGTCGCGTCCTCAGGCGTCGGGCTCGCCGTCGATCACGATCCGGAGCTTGCGAGCCAGCTGGTCGACCGTGAAGGGCTTCTGGAGGAAATGGACGCCGTCATCGAGTACGCCGCGGTGAGCGATCACATCCGCCGTGTAGCCCGACAAGAACAGGCATTTGAGCTGAGGTCGATCGGTTTGCAGAATCTTGCAGACTTCTCGTCCCGACATCTGCGGCATGATCACGTCCGTCACCAGCACGTCGATGACGCCGGCGTTCGCCGACAACGCCAGCGCGGTCTGCGCCGTTCCAGCGGCCAAAACGGTGTAGCCCAGACGCTCGAGCAGCTTCTGTCCCAGACGGAGAAGCGCCTCTTCGTCTTCGACCAGCAAGATGGTTTCCGTGCCGCGCGGCGGCGTTTGGGTCATGTCGGAGCGGCTCGCCCGCCTGAGTCGCTCGGTACTCTGCGGAAGGTAGATTTTGAAAGTCGTTCCTTGTCCCAGTTCGCTGTAGACCGTGATGAAGCCCCTATTTTGCTTGACGATACCATAGACGGTCGCCAGGCCGAGCCCTGTGCCGTGACCCACGGCCTTGGTGGTGAAGAACGGTTCGAAGACGCGCGAAATCGTGTCCTTGTCCATGCCTGCGCCGTTGTCGGTGACGGCGAGCAGCACGAACGGGCCAGCTTCGGCGCCGGGGTGAGCGCTGACGAAATCCTGATCGAGAACAACGCTGCGGGTCTCGAGAATCAGGGTTCCGACGGAGGCGATTGCGTCACGCGCATTGACTGCCAAATTGGCCAAAATTTGATCAATCTGCGAAGGGTCGACCTTGACGCGTCCCGCACCGGCTGTCGGCCTCCAAATCAGCTCGACATCTTCGCCGATCAGTCGCCGCAGCATCTTGAGCATGTTGGTGATGGTGTCGTTCAGGTCGACCACCAGTGGAGCAATCGTCTGCTGGCGAGCGAACGCCAACAGCTGATTGGTCAGGTCCGACGAACGCTTGCCGGCCTCGATGATTTGCTCGACGTCCACGCGATGCGCGTCGTCGACCGCCATACCCTGGAGGGTCAGGGCAGCGTTGCCCAGGATGACGCTCAGCATGTTGTTGAAGTCATGAGCGACGCCACCAGCCAGTCGACCGACGGCATCCATTTTCTGCGCCTGGCGGAGTTGAGCCTCGAGCTTGCGCTCGTTCTCGTCCTTGACTGACAGCGCGCGATTGGCTTCGAGCAAATTCTGCCGGTCGCTCTCGAGCGTGCGTTGGGCCGCGACCGCGCGTTCGAGGGCCGCTTCGAGCGAGCGGATGACCGAGCCCAAAGCCAGCGTCAAGAGGACGTTCACCAGAAAAAAGTTGAGCGTGACTACGACCCAACTCGCGAAGCCTCGCAAACCATGCGGTTCCACCATCTCCGGCGAAGCGAAGCCGAAATAGCCGACCCCCAACATGGTGACGAAGTTGAGTGCGACGGTCCAAAGCCCGACGCGCAGCCCCAAAAGCAACGTGGCCAAGAGCGAGAAGGCCAAGAGGTAGATTTGGCTGATCGACCCCACGGAGACCATCAGCCAGGCGCCGAGCGCGTACGTAACCCAGGCAAGTACAGCCGCCCGCAGGCGGAACGCACCGCGCCGGTCGAAGGACAGATAGATGATCAGCCCGATGGCGATCGTGTCGACGACGATCACGCCTCGAAGGCGGTAGTGATAGGCGGCGTAAACGCTGGGGATGTAGACCAGACCGCCCAGCACCAGGACGACCCGCAGGATCAGTTCGAGCAGGGAGCTGCGCCAGTGCCCGGGATCGACGACGCCCCGCGCATCAGTCTCTCCTGCCTTCTTGTCCTTCATTGCCCCGCCACCCGACCTCACCGCCATCCCCCATGGCAGGACGGTGTGCACGGCGGGGGAGCGTAACACGGCTCTTGGCCGTTCGCTTCAGGCAGGTTCCTTACTCGGCGGCGACGCGTTCGTGGAGATCGTCGCCAGCCAAGAGAGCTGTTAGTTCGGCCTCACCCCGATCGACGACCTTCTTCTTGCTGCGGCGCGCGAACCAATCCCCCATGTCATCGACCAGGCTGTGGATGACTGGCACGGCCAAGAGAGTGAGCAACAAGGAAAGCGTCTGACCGCCGACGACGATGCTGGCCGTTGCCTTGTTGAAGCCGGAACCGATGCCGCTCGACAACAAGAGCGGCGCCATGCCGGCTACGAAGGCGATGGTCGTCATCAAAATCGGCCGAAGGCGATCGCGGTTGGCGTCCATCAACGATTCGAATCGTCCAAGTCCCATGCGTCGCAGGTGGATCGTATGATCGACCTGGAGAATGCCATTCTTCTTCACCACACCAAACAAGACCAAGAGACCCAGCATCGAGAACATGTTGATGCTTTGTCCAAAAATCTTGAGACTGATGAAGGCGAAGGGCACCGTCAACGGTAGCGAAGCCAAGATGATTCCGGGATAGAGCCACGACTCGAACTGGGCCGCCAAGATCAGGTACATGAAGATGAAGGCCATGCCCAAAGCGAGTGCGAAGCCCGCCGCCAACTGCGACTGCGACTTGGACGAGCCCGTGGGCTGCAAGCGAAAACCGGGTGGTGGCTTGAGTTCTTCGAACTTCTGCTTGATCAAGTTGCTGACGTCAGTGTCGCCAAACCCCGGGGCCGGGTTGGCCAAAACAGTGATCTGCCTCTCGCGGCTGTAGCGATTGATGCGCGATGGGCCGATGCCGTCACCCCACTTGACCACCGAACTCAACGGGATGCTGCCGTATTTGCTCGAAGGCACGCTCATCAGCCCGAGAGAGGAAGGATCGGCGCGGAACTTCTCCTCGGCCCGAATCCGAATTTCGTACTCTTCGCCGCGCTCCGGGAAGGTCGAAGCCTTCACGCCGGCGACCAACATCTGCAGGGTCGAGGCGACGTTTTGAACGCTGACGCCCAAATCGGCCGCCCGATCGCGATCGATCGTGACCCGCACCTCCGGTCGACCGGGGATGTTGGTGGTGTCCACGTCGGACGCCTTGCCGCTTTTGCGCAACGTGTCGGCAATCGCCGCCGCGTTCTTTTCCAGCACTTTGAAATCCGAACCGGAAAGGATGTACTGCACGCGCTGCGTGTTGCTCCCTACCGCAAAGTCCGGAACTTCGGCGATGTTGATGCGCAGGTTCTTGGGCATCTCGGCCAGGACCAGCGTGCGCGACTTGGCCATCAGCTCGACCTGCGATAGCTTGCGCGCGCCCGGGTCCTTCAAGTCGATGTAGATTTGGGCATAATTGCGCGTCTTTTGGTCGTCTTCGCCGACCGTGATGAGCGTGTGCGTCACCTCCGGTAGGCGGTTGACGATGCCGGCTGCGCGCTGAGCGAACAGCAGCGTTTCCTCGGCGCTCGTGCCTTCGGGCGCACGCATCGTCACCTGAAATTTGGCCTTGTCGTCAAGCGGCAGGAACGAACCCGGAAGCGATTTGGCAACGGGGACGCACGAACCCATGACGCCCACGCACAACAGCACGATCACCCAGCGCTTCTGCAGCGAGAAGCGCAACGCGCTCATGTACACATGTTCAATCGGCTTGTAGAAGCGATCGACCAGGCGCGTGAGGAAGTTGGGTTCGGTATGACCGGTCAGCATGCGCGCCGACATCATGGGAGTGAGCGTGAAGCTGACGATCAGCGATACGCCGACCGAAAAGGCCATTGTGTAGCCAAAGCTGGCCAAGAAACGGCCGGGGATGCCACCCACGAAGGCCACCGGAATGAACACTGCCATCAGCGAGAGCGAGGTGGCCAGAACGGCCAGACCGATCTCTTGGGTTGCCAGCACGGCAGCAGGAAACGGCTTCATCTTCTTCTCGTCGATGAAGCGAATGATGTTTTCGAGCACGACGATGGCGTCGTCGATCACGATGCCGACAGCCAGGGCCAAGGCAAGTAGGGTGATGTTGTTGAGGGTGTAGCCCTGGAGCCACATGATGCCGAACGTACCGATGACGGAAATCGGGATCGAAACGGCAGCGATGATGGTGCTCTTGGCATTGCCGAGGAACAGCAGCACCACGGCAGCCGCCAATAGCGCTCCCACGATCAAGTGCTCGGTAACGGCGTGTACGCTGGTGCGGATGGACTGTGAGTTGTCGCGAACGACGTCCAGCTGCACGCCCTTTGGAAGGCCGGCTTGCACCTCTTTGATGCGCTTGAAGATATTGTCGACCACCTCGATGGTGTTGGTGCCCGACTGCTTGACGATCGAGAGAACGACCGCTTCTTTGCCATCGTAGCGAGCCAAGCTCTCGACCGCCTCTTCGCCGTCCACCACGGTGGCGACGTCGGCGAGCCGCAGGATGCGGCCATTGTTCGAGCGCACGACCAAACGACCGACCGAGTCGATTGTGGTCACGCGTCCGTCGATGCGCAGGGTCACGCTTTGCGGCCCGGTCGCCAGGTTGCCCCCAGGCGTCATCAGATTTTGCGTCGCCCACGTGTTCATGACGTCAACAGCCGTGATGCCGGACGCCTGCAACTTGACAGGGTCCATCAGCACGTGGATCTGCCGCTCGCGGCCGCCAATGATCGTCACCTTGCCGACGCCCAAGATGGTCTCGAGCTGGCGACGGACCTTCTTGTCCGCGATTTCCGAGACTTCGCGTAGACCCAAGCCGGTGCTGCGCAGGCCCAGATAGACGACCGGCGAAGCGCTCGGCTCGACCTTGCTGATCACCGGCTGCTCGATGCCGATCGGTAGCTCGCGCATCACGGTGTTGATCTTGTCGCGCACTTCTTGCGCGGCGACATTCGTGTCCTTGTCGAGCTTGAAGCTGATGATGACCTGCGAAACTCCTTCGCTGGAAACAGAGTTCAGGTCGTCGATGCCGGAAATCTGATTGACTGCGCCTTCGATCTTGTCGGTGACGTCGATCTCGACTTCCTCGGGTGCCGCGCCAGGTAGCACCGTGGTCACGACGACGATCGGAATATCGACGTTGGGGAATTGGTCCACGCCCAGCTTGCTGTAGCCGACGGTCCCCAGAACCAGGATGACCAGCATCAGCACCGAAGCAAACACCGGCCTTTGTACGCAGATTCGAGCTAACCATTGCATGGGATTGTCTTTCGATTGGGGAACGAGTCGGCGGGCCGGCGATCAGTTGGCGCTCTGGCCGTTACTCAGTGTGGGCGAGTAGGTACTGACGACGCGTTCACCCAGGTTCACGCCCTTGAGAGCGGGAACACGCCCCTGGAACTCCGGTAGCGGCGCCAAGACGCGCTGTACCAGGTGCCCTTCCGCGAGCACGAACACGTTGCGTTTGCCGTTCTCGTCGAACACCGCCGCTGTCGGCACCGCGGGAACGGTCTGACTCCCGATGTTCAATTCGATGTCGGCGAACATGCCGGGGAGCAGCGTCTTGTCGGCGTTCTTGACCAACGCCTCGACCACGAGATCACGCGTGTCGCGCACGGCGCCTGCTATGTAGACCACCTCACCATGAAAGGTTTGCGCGCCGAAGGCGACCACGTGAAACGACACGTCGGCGCCCTTCTTCACGTCCGATACGTTGGCCTCCGGCACGCTGAACACCAGCCGCAGCTCTTCGACCTGGGCGAGCGATACGACGCGGGAAGACGACTGCACATACTCGCCTTCTTCGACGTAGCGCTCGGTGACCACACCGCTGAACGGAGCGCGAATCACGCCGTCACCGACATTCTTGGCCGCAATGCTCTGACGAGCTTCAGCAGCTTGCAGATTGAGCGGCGCGGTCTTGCACCTGGCAGTGACCTGGTCGTACTCGAGCGCCGTCACGGCGTCGCGCGCCTTGAGCTGCTCGTAGCGTTCGCAGTCAGCCTGATTGATCTGCTGCTGTGTCTTGCTGGTTTCGACGGCCACGCGCGCTTCGGCGAGCGAGAGCGCGGCTGCGCGCACGTCGACCTGTGCCAGGATCGCGCCCTGCTTCACCTCGGCGCCGCGTTCGACGTCCGTGCGAGTGATGCGACCAGCGACGTTGGCCGCAAGATCGGTTTCTTTGGCTCCGCGCAGCGTACCGGTGACGCGCAACACCCGCGGCGCTTGCACGGCGACGACTTCGGTCGTCTCGACATGAACGGGAGCGACGGGCTTTGCCTCCGCAACGGCTTCGGCTTTTTTGCAGCCGGTCGTAGCCAGCGCCAATAGAAAAAACGGAAAGACGAGACCCGAGCGACCGAAGGTAGAGATGCGCATGGTGTTCTTGAAAAAGGGTGAGAGGTCGAACCAGAAACGAGGGGACGAGAAAGCGCTCATGGCGTGCCTTGCGTGGAAGCCGACGCACCGGGCGGGGTGCTGTCCAGGGGCCTGCCCGCCGCGGCGCGAAGAGAGAGGCGCGCGAAGACCAGATCGGCGTCGGCCGAGATACGCGCCGCTCTGGCCTGGAATGCGTCGCGCTGCGCCTGCGTGACGTCGAGCTGGGTAGCGGAGCCAGCTTGGTAGCGCTCGCGTGCGAGATCGGCCGCCTTCTGGGTCGCGGACTCCTGGACGCGAGCCGACTGGCTCTTGACGATGCCCGTCTCGACACGCTTGTAAGCCTCGAAAACCATATCGGACACACCACGCAATGCTCGCTGGGCACGAATCGCCTGCACGTCGCTGGCAACGGATTGCGCTTGCGCTGTGGCGTAGGTGCCGTAGTCCAGCTTCCACTGCAGTACGGCCTGGAGCGTGTAGAACTCGGTGCGACCGATAAAGCCACCAGCATTGGTGAAGCGCTCGTTGGCCATACCCGACAGCGTTGGTAAGAGCGCGGTCGCAGCAGCACGCCTGCCGGAAGCGGCGGCTTCGTCGAGCCGAGCCTGAACGCGACGGGTCGGCGTGTCCTTCACGCCCAGCCATTCTTGTAGGCTGCCCTCGGTGTGCAGGTCGTCAGACGGGAACTCGCCTGCGGCGGCAGTCGGGGCGATGCCGGTGAGGGTCTCCAAGGTTCGAGCAAACAGGTCGCGCATCAGGGCCGCATCGGCCAGTTCTTGCTTCGAACGCTCGAGATTGGCTTGTGCGCGCTGGTAGTCCAGGTCGAGAGCCACGCCGAGTTCTCGGCGCGTTCCGACGTAGGAGAGGTTCGCCTCGGCCATGGCCACGCTTTTCTCTGCTGCTCCAACAAGGGCCGAACCGCCCAGAAACGAGTAGTAGGCGCGCGCGACTGACCGTTGCACATCCTTGCCGGTGAGCTCCAGCTGCATGTCTGCAGCCGCCGCAACATGCCCCGCCTGGCGGTAGCGGTGGTAGCTCGACACGTCGACGAGTGGCACGTCGAGCTGGAGCAAACCGTCGAGTTGGTTTTCCGGCGTGATGGTGGCGGTAACCGGCGGTGGGCCGGGAATGGTCACGATGGCGGGATACTGGTTGTGCGTGAACGTGCCGCGGGCGGTGAAGCTCGGCAGCAGGCGGCCGAGCGCCGCACCCTTCTCCCAATTCCTTTGTTCAGCCGTGGCGGACTGCTCGCGGGAGTCGAAGCTGTGGCTTTGCGCAGCGGTCAGGAATGTCTCGAGCGGCTGCGTCGCCGAGGCCGAAAGCGGCAACAGCGAAATAGCTAGGATTTTTAATCCTGTACTCAATAAATAGCGATGCTTCATGTGTACAACTCTGCTGGAAACTGGACTGCTGCAACGATAGGGGCCGAGTTCGCGGTCAATTAAGGATCAGTTTCGAACCAGGGGATCGCGGCTCGAGCCCTCTTGCGAAAGAGGAGCCGCGCCGCTCAACAACAGGTCGACCATGCCGCGAATGAACATGCCTTCGGGCATGGTGTTTTCGCCCGCACTGACCGCCAACTGGGTCACCCGGAAGTGGTGAATCGCGCCGATGAAGACGCGCGCAACGACTTCGCCGTCCATGCGGCGCATCTGGCCCGCATCCATGCGCCCCTCAAAATAGGCCGCAAAACGCAGTAGAAGTCCCCGAAAGGCCAGACGCAGCTCGTTCGACGGCAAGCAACCGCCATGCTCGGGATTCGACCAGGTCATCATCATGAGTGGCATGACTTCACGACCGATTTCCAACATGGTGGACGCCAAGCGAAGCAGGGCGTCGCGGATCTCCAGCTCCTCGAGACCTTCGAGTGAACTGGCCAAGCGCTCGGGCACTTTGTTCACGTCGAAGCACATTGCTTCTCGAAACAGCACGTCCTTGGACTTGAAGCGGTGAAATATCGCGCCTTCAGAGACCCCGGCTCGCTCAGCCACATCGAGCGTGGTGGCCCGAATGCCGCGCTCCAAAAACACCTCCCGCGCTACTTCCAGCAGCTTTTCCCAGTCGATCGTGGGCGGACGTCCACGCGCGGGGCGCGCGGGCTCGTCAGCTCGACTGGACGAAAAGTTCGGTTTGCGGGGCACGCCGCAGTTATTGAGTCACGACTTCTGAATGTCAAGGCGGTAGAGGAAGTAATGACTGGATTTGCTTACACGCCCCCATTGCTTCTCGCCTTAGCGAGTTTGCTTGGCCAGCTCGGCTGTAGCTCGACGAGCGGCGATGGAGATGGTTCGGCCGCCGCAACTGCACCCGCGATCAATGCCTGCGCTCCCGAAGACTACGAAGACGCCACTGCCGCCGCGGAATCACGCGTGGTCGACGTCTCCACGTTGGCCCCTTTCGAGTACACACCAGCGTGTCTGATCATCAAGTCAGGTCAGAGCGTGAAGTTCGAGGGCAACCTCATCACCCACCCGCTCGACGCAGGCGCAGCAATCGAAGGCAGCCCCACGAGTCCGATCGTTTCGACGTCGAGCGGATTGAGCATTGAGTTCACCTTTCCGTTGGCCGGCAGCTTTCCCTACTACTGCGCGGCACATGGGGCACCCGACGGCTCAGGCATGGCCGGCGTCGTTCACGTCGTCGAGTGACTTGTGCGCGCTGAGGTAGCGACGAGCAGCGCCGCAGCCTTACACTGCGCCCCGTGAGCGACTCCCACGACGCCGCACCCGGTCACGCCCACGGGGGCCACGGCCACGGCCACAGTCACGCGCACGGCCACGGTCACGCGGGCACGGCACAGCGCACGCTGGGGCTAGCGCTTGCCCTCACGACCGCGTTCTTGGTCGTCGAGGCGTGCGTTGGGTTCTGGAGCGGCAGCCTTGCTCTCCTGGCAGACGCCGGACACATGCTGGCCGACGCAGCCTCCCTCGGTCTGGCCGTGATCGCGCAACGCTTTGCGGCCCGTCCTCGTACGGCGCAAAGCACCTTTGGCTTGCGCCGTGCCGAGGTGTTGGCGGCGTTCGTGAACGGCATGACGCTCACCGCTGTCGCTGCACTGATCGTGAAAGAGGCGATTGAACGTTGGGTCGAACCGGTCGCCATCGATGCCGTGCCGGTTCTCTGGACCGGTAGTCTGGGCCTGTTGGTCAACCTATTCGTGGCCTGGCTTCTGTCGCGCGCCGCAACGCAGAACGTCAACGTGCGTGCGGCCATGGCTCACGTTCTCAGCGACGCTTTGGGTTCGGTCGGAGCCATCCTGGCCGGCGCATGCGTGCTCTGGGCCGACTGGACCCGAGCCGATTCGCTCCTCTCTACGCTGATCGCCATCTTGGTCGCTCGGAGCGGCTACCGCGTGCTGCGCGAGACCTCGACCATCTTGCTCGAGGGTGCGCCCAAGCACCTCGACGTGAGCGCCATCGAACGCACCATCGGCGATACCCCTGGCGTACTGGACGTCCACGACCTGCACGTGTGGCAAATCTCGGAAAACTTCGACGCACTGTCCGCTCACATCGTGATCGAACGCGGCCACCACGGTACCGAGATGTGCCGCCTCGTCGCCGCGCGCCTCAAGCAGGACCACCGACTCGAACACGTCACGATCCAACCCGAGCCGCAGCCACCGGACGAAGTGGTGCAGGTGCGTCGGAGCGTGAATGGCGACACTCTCGCCTGCGCTCAGTCTTCGCCAGGTCGCTCGAGCCCCACCAGCCGGTAGCCTGCCTTCGGTCCCAAGTCGTACAGGTGAGCGCGCAAGGGATGAGCGCTGGCGCCGTTGGCAATCGTCACCACGACATAGCGCGCTGGGTCGTCCGGCCGGACCGCCCCTTCTGGCGCGACGTGGGGAAGGGTCAGGCAAAGGGCACCTTGCGGGGCCGCCTTCACGTTGAGCGGCCGCGACTGTCCGGCATTGTCGAGCGTGGCGACGTAATGAAAGCTCGCCGCCGGGCGCAGTTCGCGGCGCCGCGCCCAGTCGGTTCCACAGAGCGAGCTGCCCCCGCGTACTTCCAGTTGAGCGAGCGGCGAGAGCACGAGCAGGTAGCGCTCGAGGATGCGCTGCAGGCGCCCTTGCAAGACGCGCGTCAAGTAGCTCTTGTGCGGCTCCTCGAACTTTCCGAGCTCGACGAAGGTATCGATATCTGCCCGCTCGAATCGCGCCAGGATGCGGGCCATCCAGGCGTTGTCGTGCTCGGTCGCGCGACTGAATGCCGGATTCGGGTACTCGTTCTTCCAGCCGTCGGGATCGAAATCGTAGGCGTGGAAGTACCCGAACATCTCTTCGCCCGGTGTGCGTTCGACCACGTCCCATCGTCGTCGCGGAATACCCAGGGTCACCAGATCCTGGGCGATATCAGCCCAATCGAGCAGATAGCTATGGCCGAGTCGCCGCGAGATGTCGTCCCAGACCCACTCGCTGCCCAGCGTGTCGCTGAAGTCCAAATAGTAGTGGCGCACGAAGCCTGGCGAGGAGTCTCCATCGTCGGGATTGGCTGCGATCCAGCTGTCCATCGAGTTCTGCTCGCGAGCATCGAAATGATCGACCCAGGCAGCCAACACGCGCGCTCCGCGGAGTTCGCGCCGGTCCTGGTGAGGAATGACGTCATTCGGATCGTCGGCGCGCGTGTCCTGATACGAAAACGGCCCAAGCAGATTGCCCTCGAGCCAAGCGCTGGCCTGCATGCGCACCAGATCGCCTTTGCGTAGGCCGTTGTCGACGATTCTCTGCAGAGCCGCTTCGTCCAGTGGCTTGATTACGCCGCTGTTGTCAGTCGTCGTCAGGCCCGGCTTGAGCTTGAGAACCTTCGGATCGAAGTAGACGACTTGCTCGCACGAGGTGTTGAAACCCACCGCGTTGTAGATGGCCGCACCGATCACCGCGGCGGCGGAGCTCTTCGGACTCTTGTCGGACTTGAGCATGTACTTCTTGCCGCCGATCCGAACCCGAAAACCGGGAGTCGAGCCGTCGCTCTTGCCCTTGTCGACCAGCCAACTGGCGGTCTCGGCATTCTCGGGGTCGAGCATGTCCTCGGGCTCGCAGGCGCCGAGCGCCAGGGCCGCGGCACGTTCGGCGCCTTCTTTGCTCGGGCGGTTGGTGAACCAGGCGCTGTCGGGGACTTCGTCGAGAGCGTTGACGTTGACGGCCGCGCCTGGCGGATCGACCTTCCAGAAGCGCGAAAACGGCAAGAAGATCGAATTGTCGACCGCGTCCCAGGCGAGCGGCGAGACGTAGGGCTCCGGGGTGCATGACTTCTCTTCCGCGGACTCACCATCGTTGCGCTGACAATTGGCCTGGTAGGCGCGCATGTCCGTGTCGACGAGCAGCGGAGCGCGCAGCGGAAAGCGCGGAGGCTCGGACGCACAGGCAGCCAGTAGACAAGTCGCGGCAGCAGCGGCAGCAGCCGCCGCCAGTCGTGGAGAGAGCCGCCCCGCGAGTACGGCTGAGCACCAACCGAAGCGATGGCGATTAGAAGTCATACGACGACCCGATGGTGAGGCGCACGGAGTCGATCTGACCTCCAGTCTCGAAAGGATTGGACCCAAAGCCTAGAACTGCCTGGAACTCGGACTCGCCCGTGGTGCGGCTCTGAATCGCGAACGCCGCAGAATAGCGCAGCAAGCCTGGCCGAAATTCAGCTAGATGCTTGTCAAACACGTTGCCCATCTCGAAACGCAAGCTGCCGTCGAGCCAGACCCAGATGGGCCAGCGATAGGTCAGGCTGAGCGCCGCCGCGCTCCGACCGACCAGACGTCCAGCGTAAAAACCGACGAGCGCGTCGCTGTCGCCACCCAGCGCCACCAGCTCCGTGAACGGCACGACGGAGTTGCCGACTTCATCCACGAAGCGAGCGCCCGCAGCGAGCGACAACACGCGATGGTGGCCGTCCAAGTCCACGAAACCGCCCGCGATGCCTCCGTAGCGCACCCAGCTGCCCTGATTCTCGAGGTCAGCCGAATGTCGCAGATTTGCCTGCAGACGTACTCCCGACGCGGGACGCTCCGGATTGCGCGTGTCGAGCACTAGACGCAATTCCGAGCGCGCTTCGGTGTAGCCGCGATCGATCAGCGCTGGCAGCGGAACGCTCCCCGCGGCCAGCGCATTTTGCAGCGAAGGATCATCGGCGTCGCCCAGGCCTGGGCGGAAATTCACGTCGCGGAGCGCGACCTGCGCATTGAAGGTGCTCATGCGCCAGAAGCGATGATCAACCACGGCCCGCGCCTGCAACGTCTGCATGCCGTAGCGGAGCGCGTCACTTTGTCGCGTCAGCGGACCGGTCCCAAAATAGAGGTAGTCCGGTCGTCGCAGTAGCGAGACGTCCCAGCCGATACGATCAAGCGGGGTGTTGGAGTAGCGGTAGCGCTCCGCCGCGCCCAGCGAGATCCAGTTGTTCCCGGAAAACGAAGCGCGTGCTCGCAAGTCGTGACCGCGAAAGCCTGCATCATCCCAGAAGGCGTACAGACCGAAGCTGGGTTGAAAGCCCGAGTCTGCGAAAACCGTCGGAAAAACGCCGGCTTTGTGATCCGGACCAAAAGCAAAGAAGTCGTAGAGCAACGCCGGCACGCCAGCTTGCTCCGCCCCCGAGATCAGCTTGCCCAGCGGCCAGCGAATCCCGTACTCAGTGACGACGTAGACGGGGAACAGGAGCACGCGCGGTATCCACAGCAACTTGCGGCCCGTGCTGTCGGGCAGTTCGCGACCGTCGTAGTCGGGCAGCTCGCGCTTCTCGACCGCGCGCGCCCGCGCAGATCCAAGTAGCGTCGCCGCCAAAACACACAGGCCCAGTGCTCGGCCGATTCCGTCACGATACTTGCGCATTGCGGCCTCGCAGCATCTGCCAGGGCGCGGGGAGATGCAATGAAAGCCGAACGCGTTGCGTCGCACGCGCGACGTAGCCGCTGGGGCTCACGTTCGATTGATCAGCGGGTCGGTGTGGCAAGATGCCACGATGCGCACTGGCTTTGCTCCGTTCGTGACCCGCTGCCATCCCCTTGATGAATTGACAACGCGCAACGCGCGCCCAACGCTCGGCGCACACATCTGGCACCGCTCTCGATTCGTCACCTCCGAGCTTGGCTCCTGCCTTGCGTCGCACTTTTCACCAGCGTGGTGAGTTCGAGCGCGGCGCGCGCCCGCGACAGCGCTGCGTCCCCCACGCAGCTGGCGCAGCTGGCGATGGCTCCCGGTTTTCGCAAGCTTCTGCACTACCATGGGACCCTCTTCGGCGGGCTCGAAAGCCAAGTCGACGACCCGAGCTTTTTTCTGGCCGCGACCGGTGCGACGGATCCAGAAGCGGAGCTTTCCGCGCTCGTCCGCGCCATGCGAGAGCCAGCGTCGAACAAGCCGAACGAAGATGTTCGCTGCCGTTTTCCCGCGCGTGTGGCTTGGCTCGCCGAACAAATGCCGCTACCTGCGCACGCTCCAGCCAACTGCCCCGAACAAAGCGCTTTCTTGCAGCGCGTGCAGGCCGACAGTTTGTCGCTGGTTTACGCGTCGAGCTCGCTCGACTACCCCGCGTCCGCTCTGGGTCACACTTTCTTGCTGCTGCGACCGCGTGACGCCTCCGCGGAGCAGGGTACTTCGATTGACTACCGCGCGCGCGTCGACACGAAGAACCCCCTGCTCTACGCGTTCAAAGGTTTGACGGGCTTGTTCGTCGGTCGCTTCGAAATTTTGCCGGAAGAAAAGAAGCTGTGGAACTTGCTCGAAGAGCAAAAGAGAGACCTGTGGGAGTTCGAGCTCTCGCTGAGCCCGAGTGAGCTCCAGCTGTTTCTGCTGCACCTGTGGGAACTGTCGCGCGCGGAGATCGACTACTTCTACTTGACCGAGAACTGCAGCTACCATGCGCTCGAAGCGCTCGAAGCCGCTGCTCCTCGGCTTTCGCTCGTCGAGCAGACCAAGTTCGTCGTCCTGCCCATCGACACCGTGCATGCGGTCGTGCGCGCGCCCGGCCTGGTCAAGCGAACCAACTACTTCCCCTCCAGAACGACGCGCAAACGCGACACCGACCCAGGCGAAACCGTGCCCGCGCCGCTCCAACCGGCCTTTCCACGGCCGCTGCGCTCCCCCGCTCACAGCCACGGGCCGATGCGCGTGAATTTCGGCACCGGGCTCAGCTCAGAAAAGGGTGCATTCGGCAGCCTCGGCTTCCGCCTCACGCTCCACGACCTGCTCGATCCCCCGCAAGGCAACCCCGAACTCGTGCAGGTCCAGTTGCTCAGCATGACCGTGCGCTACTCGCCTTTGCCCAGCAGCTTCACGGTCGACGACGTGACTTTCGTCGATCTATGGGCGCTCAACACGCTCGACTCCCCGTCGCCGTTGGCGTGGCGCATCCGCGCGCTTGGCAACCGTGTCCGAGACCGCAGCTGCCCGTCGGGCGACTGCTTCGTCCACGGCCTCGACTTCGGCCTAGGTACCGCAGTGGCCACGCGCAGTCGCTCACTCGCACTTTTCGCCATGGCTACTAGCTCAGTCGTCTTCTCGGACGCCATCTCGGGCATCGATGGCAGCTTCGTTCGTTGGACCGCTGGGCCCCAACTCGGGCTACGGGCACGCCTGGGTTCGCGCTCCGTCGCGCTGATCAGCGGTCGCTGGAGCTATCTGCCTTGGCAATCTGTCGAAACGACATTCGATCTGACGGGACAGGTGCGCGCCGGCTTGTCGAGCGACGTCGCGCTGGGTGTCGAAGGCCGCGTTCAACCGAGCGCCTACGAAGCCAGCCTCTCGTCGTTCGTCTACTTCTGAGCGACCCTTGCCGGTGGGGCTCGCGCCGAAAACTGAACGCGGAACCAGCACTTACATTCGGGGCGCCCGTGGGCGCATCGGGGTTTCGCTCTGACAAAACGTGCGCGAACCAAAACCGACGCAACTCCAGGATTGGGCTAACATTTCAGAGGCTGAACTGTGGGTTCCTGCCGCGGAACACCGCTCACTTTCGAACGAATTGTTTGCGTCACCCCTAGGGCCTGATCCAGCATGGCTGGACCATGTGGAAAGACACCGCAACAGGAAATGAGAGCGAGCAGCCCACCGCTGCTGGCTGGGTCTTCTGGGTGTCCGGCTGGAGCTTGCTCGTCGGCGTACTCGCAGCGGTTGTGCCGGCCTATTTCGTCTTCGGATCGCACGCGGCCATCTGGACCGGAGGCGGCGTCTCGTTCCTCGTGGCCCTGGTCACCTGGCTAGGTGCCGAAGCCGAGCGCGCCGTGTTCGAAGATCGACGTCGCTCGCTCGTGGCTGCGCGAGCGTACCCCGCCGCCAAGCGCGTAACGACGATCCACTGACTCCCCCATCGGCTGGACACGACTTAGCGTCGGGACGAACCGCTGCCGGGGCAGGCGTCTACGCAACGCCCCACCCAGCACCCACTGGCCTTCAGTAGGCGTTGCTGCGCGTCTTACGGCCGAAAACCGTGAGCACGATGATGCGCAGATCTAGGCTCAAGTCCCAGTTGTGGATGTAGTAGAGGTCGTGCTCGAGCCTCTTCTCCATCTTGTGCAGGGTTTCCGTCTCACCGCGCCAGCCGTTGACCTGGGCCCAGCCCGTGATGCCCGGCTTCACCTTGTGTCGCAACATGTAGCGGTGGATCTTGGACCGATAGAGTTCGTTGTGCGCCACGGCGTGGGGACGCGGGCCAACGATCGACATGTGACCGGCCAACACGTTGAAGAACTGCGGCAGCTCGTCGAGTGAAGTCCGACGGAGAAAGGCGCCCAACGGCGTCACGCGCATGTCACCGGCTTTCACCTGCGTCACGTCGTCGCCATCCTCCATGACGGTCATCGAGCGGAACTTGATGACGGGAATCTCGTTGCCGTGCAGCCCATAGCGGCGTTGCACGAAGAAGATCGGGCCCGGCGATGTGAACTTCACCAGCAAGGCTATGATCGCCATCGGAACGCTGATCAACATCAGGATGAGCGTGCCCAGCACGATGTCTTCGAGTCGTTTCACCCAACCGCCCAACCCCTGAAAAGGGCTGTCCAAGATGGCCACGACCGGCACGTCGCCCACCGTGGACCACTGGGCGTGGAGCATGTCAAAAACGAAAAAGTCGCCGACTACCAGTACAGACGCGGTCGTATCCGAAAGGCGCTGGACGAGCTCTCCGATGCGCGACTCGGCGCGAAGGGGCAACGCGATGTAAACGTAGTCGATCTTCTCTTGCTTGACGTGCTGAACCAGCTCGTCGGAACCGCCACGGAACTCGGCGGTCGAGTTGGTCATGACATGACGACGTGACGGAATGCGGTCGTCGTAGAAGCCAAGCAACTGGAGGCCCGCTGTCGGATCGGTCATTTGGTCGGCGAGCTTTTCGGCAGCGCGCGTCATGCCGACGATGACGACGCTCCGCGAATTGCGCCCGCGACGCCGCAATTCTTGCAAAGCGAAGCGCACGATCAGCCGCCACACGAGGATCATGTTGGGGGCAGCGAAGAACCAACCCAGCACCACCACGCGCGAAAACTGCGCCGAGACCTTGGTCGAGAACGCCAGGAAGAGCAGGATCGGAATGCAGCACAGCCAGGTGACCACTGCTTGAGCCACCTCACGGATGACGGGCAGCCCGCGCCAGGTGCGGTACAAGCCGTTGAACTCCGAAACGAAGTAATAGGCTATCACCGCCGCGCAAGCGGCCACGGTGTCGAGGTCACGCCAAGCCTGCTCGTAGAGGTTGACCGAGAGGACCAGCGATCCGACGATCAGACCCGCGTCGCTGGCGCGCTGAATCATCGCGACCGACGACGCGTAGTTCCGGAGCAATCCGTCTTTGATTCTGCCCTGTTCCGCCATCTTCGATTCCGCCATCGAAGTTCGACGCGCCGTCGCCTAGGGACTCGCCGAGACTCAGCTTCCAGTTCCGAAGCTACCTAGAGGATGGACCGCGAAAGTATCCGATCGGTTGCGCGGTAGTAAATAGTTGCTCACCCCAGTCGCACGGCAGAAAGGGGACGGCATGCGCTGGCGGTGTCCCGATTCCCCGCAGCTTGTCTCCCCCGGGAGCAGAAGCGGCGTTTCCCCGCTGGAGCGGGCAAACGGATCGACCGTGGAGGCCGGCCGTGAGAGGACCAACCGCGCCGCCGGCGCCTTCAGACGTAGATGACGCCTTCGCCCATCATGATGCATTGACCACCGACTCGAAGGCCGCGCAGCTGGCCGTCCTCGAGTTCGACAGCTGCATGCAGCGTGCTGGGCCGCCCCATCTCCTCGCCCTGGCGGAGCATGATGCTGCTGCCCGTAGGTAGATCCGCCTGCTTGTGGCGCACGATATGGCCGATGAGCGGACCGCAAGCGCCCTCGCTTGCTGCCTCCTCGTGCACGCCAAATGCCGGAGTGAACACGCGCAGATGCGCGAAACAGCCCGGCGCCGTCCCGCGCAATGCGAAGGCCAAGATGTTCGGCGCCTCGAAGTGCCGCAAGGTGCGGTCCCAGATCGCCTCGCGCACCTTGGCTTGAGAAAGCGCTGCTACGTTTTTGATCTGCACGACCAAGAATGGAACACCCGACGAAGCAACCTCGAGCGGCGAGGTGCCGATTTGATCCGACCGCAGAGAGAGCAGAGCCGCGATCGTCTCGCGTTCGGGATAGACAGCTCCGAAGGTCGGCACCGCTTGGCGCACCGTCAACACGGGCGCGAACACCGCGACCGAAATCGGCCCGCCCGATTGATCGAGGACCACGCGGTCACGCGTCTGTTCTTGTGCCTGTTCGGGGCCCTCTTTACGATCGAGATCCATGGCGAACACCGTCGCGATCATGGGCAACCCCGCCTTGGGCAGCTCGACGAGCGGCGTGAAGATGCGCACGCGGGGACGGCCCCCTCCTTCGGGCGGAAACACGAACGCACACTGCGGCAGGTTCAGCTCGCGACCAATCGAGGCCATCGATTCGTCGTCCAAGCCGCGAGCGTCCGAAAAGACCGCTACCGAAGTGCCACTGAACGGGCTCTCGGCAAATACATTGACCAACCGATAGGGGTACCGTGACGCACGCATGAATTTCTAGCTCTGCCTCGCCGAAAACCAAGGGGCGGACTCGACGCGTTCCTTCAGCAAATCGTTGGCCCATGGGTTTAGCACAAACGAATCAATCATTTCTTTCTCGCATGCGTCGTTGTTTCAGAACGAGACGTGCTTGCGTCTCGAGCTCGCGCAGGCCTTCGCGACGGTTCGCTAGGTTCTTGGACAACGAGCCGTCGCACGGACGACCGACTGGGGAAACCGAACTTTCACATTCCCCAACACTCGTGTGACACAGTTGGAACTCCATCTGGCGGCACTGATTTTCTACTTGGTAGAAGGATTTAGGCGGTGGTAGCTTGCTCGGATGGGGGCAGAACTCATCGTCCAAGACTCGCCAAACGTCGTCTCGCCACGCATCTCCGACGTGTCCGAGATCCTATCCGCTCCTTTGCGCGGTCGTGAACGAATTGACTATCTGGCCAGCCAGATTCGTCAGCTGGGTTCGGGGAATTCACCCAAGGACGTGCTCCGTCTCGGAGAGATGGTCTATCGCGAGCTCTATGGCGGTGGTCGCGCGTTGCAGCAGAAGGATCGACATGCGTCGCTCCGACGCATCGCCGCGCATCCTGACGTGCCGTTCAAGGTGACGACGATCTGGCGCGCTGTCTCGGTCTACGAAATGTCGCTCCGCCTCCCTCACTTGCTCCAGGCTCCTGGCCTGGGCGTGTCGCATCTCCGCGCAGTGATCGGACTCGAGCCCGCGCACCAAGAGCTGCTTCTCACGCTGGCCACGCGCGAGCGTTGGACGAAGCGACGCCTCGAGCAAGAGGCAGCTCGTCACCGATCCGCCGATCGGCGCAAAGGTCGACGTCCGCTTCCGCAGATCATTGCTTGGGCACGCGAACTCGATCGTTTGCTCGATCGTTCGCAGGAGCTCAATCCTGCCGAACTGAGTGGCCAAGAGGCCGCTCTCAACGAAGCGGAACAAGCGCTATTGCGTTTCTCGGCTCGCGCCGCGCAATTGAGGAAACAGATCGAAGCCGAGCGCTCCGCTCGCGCGACTCTCGAGGATCCTGGATTTCTCGACGTCACTCAGACCAGCATCCGCTGAGCGGATGGCCGTTGAGTGCCCCACGGCACTAGGCCCGAAAAGAGAGTTCGAGGCGGAACACCTGGAGGCTGCTGGCGACCGTGAGTTCGTCAAGGAGCAGTTGACGGGAAGCGTAGCCGGCTCGATGAGCGTCGGCGTCGCGGATCGTTTCTGCATCGACCGGCTTGACCAAAGTCACCGTCACCCTGCCACGAATGGTTTCGAAGGTGTCTCCTTCACGGATGCTGCCCGGTGCCAGACGGCGAAAGGCCACGTTGACCGCTCCTTGGGCGATCCCCGCCAAAATTTCGTCACGAAACAACACGACTTTCGCAAATGAAAGCTCCAAGGCGGCCCAGGCGCAAGTACAGTCGTGCGCATGGTGACGCCTGCTCCGCCCGCGACCGAAGTCCCCGAAGAAGTCTTGTTCGAAGGCCGCCCGGCAATGGTTCCCAGTGTTGGTGCCCTCTTGCTCAGCATCGTCACGCTGGGGCTCTGGCTGATCCCGGCCTGGTGGCGCTCTCGCGGCACGTTCTACCGGCTGACCAATCATCGCATCGTCGTCGAGACGGGAGTGCTGTCGAAGAAGCTGGAGCAGATCGACCTCTACCGAGTCAACGACTACTCGGTCGAACGCCCGTTCTCACAGCGCTTGCTGGGCACTGGAAATCTCGTGCTGAATACGTTCGATAAGTCGACTCCTCAGCTGACCGTCGCCGGCATCAAGACCGATGTGGTCGCCCTCTACGAAGCCCTGCGCGCTGCGACCGAGATAGACCGCCGCCGGCGCGGCGTGCGCATGGTCGACTACGAATGAGCTGAATTTCGCGCGGCCGCGTCGTTGGAGGTGTCGCGCCTGGGTCGACGTGCGATGCTGGTCGCATGCGGAGCGGGATGCAGCTGGGCCTCCTTCTGGGGGTGTTCGTCATTGGAGGAGCCGGGGGGGCGGGGCTTTTGCACGTCGTTTCGACGAAGCCCCCAGCCGAGCGCGGCGCAGTCGCCCATTGGAAGGCTCCGCGAGCACCCACCCTCGAAGAGCCTCCGACGGACGAGCAACGGCTCGAAGAGTTGCGGCAAGCCTTGGCTCGCCTGGGAGTGCGGACCGACAGCGATCCAATGAGCTCGGCTCCCCTCGACGCCGACGCTTCGCAAGCCGACGAAGCCGAAGCCGCGGTAGGCAACGACGCCGAAGCGCTGTCGGGCGAATCGGCAGCCGAGGTGTTGGCCCGCCTGGAACGTGAATACAAAGCCGTTTTGGCCTCGCGTGCTGAAGAAGTTCGAGCAGCGCAAGCGGTTCCGCCCGAGCCCGAAGCCAGCGCCGTCGCTCGAGAAGAACCCCCGGTCCCACCGCGCGCGAGCGCAGCTCTACCCAGTGCGCTGGATCAAGCGACGACCGCCCGCCTCGCGCAAAATTCGAGTGTGCAGATTGTCCAAGGCGACGTGGTGGCTGGCGACGTGCACACGACGACCGTGAACGAGACGTACACCAACCAGATCGCGATCCATCAGTATCAGCAGTTGCTCCTGGTCTCGCAGGGCGGGGTCAGCGGTCAGCGCTACGCGCCCAGCTCGCCCCCGCCGCCACGTCAACAGGGCCCTTCGCCCCAAGACAGCAATCCCTGGGCGGGCGTCGACTACGGCTCGCACTACGCCAATCCGTGGGGTTCTCCCTTCGGTCGGCGTCCTTGAACGACGCTCCCCCCAGCAATCCACCGCCAGCGATCGAAGCCGCGCACCTGCGCGAACTCAGTCCGTCGCCCAGAGCCAGCGCATGCTGACTTCGAGCACGTCCCCGCCGATGCGGCCCAGAAAATCTGGACTGCTCACCACAGGCAAGATGCTGGTGCGCACCTGGAACTCGTCGGACAAGAGCCAGCGCACGTGCAACCCTGCCCGCACGATGCCGACCTGGCGCTCTGCGAGCCAGACGATTTCAACGGTGGGCGACACGCCGATGTTGGTCCCACGAAGGAAGAACTCGACGCCGAGCCGTTGGCGGAGAGTGAGTCCGGAACCGATCACCACCGCCATCGTGTCGAGATAGAGGTTGTTGTCCTCCGGAAATCCGAAGGCGACGATCGGCTGCGTCTCCGAACGCAACTTGAGCGGCCCCAGCGGCAGGTAGAGTTCGAGTTGGCTGTCCCACAGCCAGTATTGGGCGCGCGGACCTTCGAGGATGTCGATGTCGCGGCGCGTGTAGCTGTCCTTGGCCGTCAAGTACGAACGATTGAACGAGAACTGGTAGAGCGCGCCCGAGCGGAGCTCGAACAAGCCGCGCTCGATCCGGCCGCCCATGTAGCCGCCCAGGGCGCTGGTCGAAAGGATGGGTACAGCGTCCAGACCGACCCATTCGTAGTGCGGCTTGCCCCAGCCCGCCGAGATGCGTGGGCGCAGAAAGAAAAAACCTGCGTCGAGGCGAGAAGCGACGAACCAGCGATCGGTCGAGTTTCGCCAACGGCTGCCCGGCGGGGAGCCGAGCGGGTTGTCCGCAGAGTCACCGGGGCCCGTCGACAGGCCTTGAGCGTGCGCGGGCATCGACACGAGCAAGACGAATACAAGGACCGAAATCCACGAGAGCAGCGCCCGCATCACCAGACCCCGCTGACCAACACGCCTTGAGGAGTGGGTAGAACGTTGAAACTGACGCCGCTGATGGGCGAGTGCGGTGTCCAGCTGCCGATACCGTAGTGGAGCGCGGGCACGAGGAAACCGATCGTGGTGCCGACTGCTGCGCCCACGAGGACATCGGACGCGTAGTGCATGTCGCCGATCACGCGTAGACCGGCTGTTGCCGCGGCGCCGACGAAGCCGCTCAGGCACGGAATCCACGCTTGCCCATTGCTCAGCGGAATGGCCGAATGATGAGCGCAGGTCACGGCGGCCAACGCGAACGTAGCGGCCGAGTGGCCGCTGAAGTGGCTGAGGTAGCGGTCGTTCGTGATGCAAAACGACGAACGCTCGTCGAGTTCATTCGTGCCACACGTACGGCCGTAGGGGCGTTCGCGCGCGATCCCATGGGCCGCCAGCTGCTGGACACCCAAGGTGAGCGCCATGACTTCAACATCCAGCAGGGCAATTTCGGCACCGACGTCTGGGCTCTTTCGTAGCCAGGTGGCGTTGATCAGTGCGTCGCCGATGAAGGCGTAAGACATCGAAAATCCGAGCAAAACGTCGCTGGCGTCGCGAACGGCCAGTTGGGTAGTGTAATCGGTGGCACGCACTGCATCCCGCACATCTTCGTCGAACAACACGCCGCCACGCGGCCCGAACTCGCGGTTGGGGCCTACAATGATGGAAACGAGCGCAGTTGCGCCACCCAGTCCGGTGACGATGAGATCGGGGACGCCGAAGCGCGCGGCTGCGCTCGGGTAAACGACGGGAGCGAGGCTGCCCGGTCGGAGAATGATCTTGCCATCGGGATCGCCACCTGGAGTCGTCTTGCCCGTGGCGAGCGCTGGCTTGAACGGAACAACAACGGAAGGCTCGGCGTCCGCGGCGCGCGCGCAATCGATGCCAGCGATGCTTGGTACGAGCGACAGCCCGAGGCAGACGCAGGTGCTGGAGAAGAGGGAGCGCACGAGGAATGAAACCTGAGATGGATGAGCGTCGTGATTGACTCGATGGGGCGTTCGATGTTGCCTGAGGCCGTGGCGGTCGTGTTGCGCTGGTTCTGGTCGTATCTCGTCGTCGTTGGCTTCGCCGTGCCTGCGGCTCGCGCCCAAGAACGAGTCGTCCCACCCACGCCCGCCGAGGATGGACAAGATGACCTCCCGGCGCCAGCACCAGTGCCCGTGACTACGGAGCCTCGGGCGGAGCTGCCAGAAGCGGACCCTCCGTCACAAAAGCCCAACCCTGCGACGCCCGATAGGGCTCCCGACGCGCTGCCCGTCGAGCCCCAGGACGACCTCCGGACGGCCCTGGCCGACGTCGAGCAGACAGGGTCACCCCCCCAGCCCCCCGCGGAAGGAACCAGCGAGCCGGCCAACGAAAAGGACCTGCCTCCCGAGCAAAAGCGCGAGCTGCCGAACTACGATGGCCGCGAGGCGCAGCAGACCGACGCGGGCGACATCGTGCGCTGGATCCCACGCGTAGCGCTCTACCCCGCGTATCTATTTCTCCAGTACGGCATTCGGACGCCGACAGTCTGGGCAATCGCAAAGGTGGAAGAGACGCATCTGGCCGACAAGGTCACTGACTTTTTCACTTGGGACGAAGGCCAAGCTTACGCGTTTCCAGTCGCGACCTTCGACTTTGGCTTGCGACCCAACGTAGGGGCGATCTTCCACTGGACCGAGATGATCCCGCGCCACGATTTCGCAGCCACGTTCTTTGCGGGGCCCGGAGACCTGTGGGCGACCGGCGCGCAAGTCGATCAGAAACTGTTCCGCGACGAAGGCGCGCTGATCCGTTGGCGCGGTGGCTACGTGCGGCGACCCGACAACCCGTTCTTTGGCGTCAGCGATCTGAGCGCTCGCTGCAATCAGCTGGACTTCGGCTGCCGCTACCGCAGCGCCATCGCCGAAGCCAGCGTGAGCCTGGTGGGTTGGGAGAAGCAGCTGAACAGTCTCAGCTTCGGTACGACGTTTCGGCACGCCCGTTTCTCGACGGAAGAAACGGACAATCCGCCACTCACGCCCACCGAAACCGCCGCCCTGCCCGCCTTCACGAATGGCTACCAGATCCTGCAGCCCGAGCTGAATTTCACTATCGACAACCGCCACGAAGATCTCGACTTCGCGCGCGGCACGGGCTTGCGACTCGAGGGGCTCACCTCCTTCGCCGTCGACGTGCAGGAACCCAGCAGGCGCTGGTTTCGTGCTGGTGGCCAACTCGCTGCGTTCTACGACTTGGGCTTCGGTCAGATCTTGTCGACGAGTCTGTACTACCAAGGTGTACTCAATGTGAGCCGGCTCGAGGGCAGCACATCGACGCGCGCGCCCATCCCCTTCTACGAGCTGCCGTTCTTGGGTGGCCAAGACCAGATGAAGAGCTTCTTGCGACGACGCCTCATGGGCGCCAATGCCTGGGCTGCCAACTTCGAGTACCGCTACCCGATCAGCTGGGGTCTGGATGCGGCTTTGTTTTCGAGCATCGGCAACACCTACGACGATCTGCGTGAGTGGAATTTGGTCAAGAGCTACCTGAACTACGGCTTGGGATTGAAGCTGGCTACCGATCGTGTCTCGGCCTTCGAGGCCGTCGTCGGTTGGGGCTCCAATCGTCTCGACGAGGTCCGCTTCGATCCTTTCGATCAGTTCCGCTTGGCCTTCGGAGTCAGCAGGGGGTTTTGAGCATGTCCACGCCACAACGAACCGCAACGCGAACCTGGCTCGGTGTGTGTCTCTTGTTCTCGCTCGCCTGTAGCCGCGAAGTGCGCCGCTTTCCCTTGGCACCGCCGCTGTGGAGCGACGCGGACCAGCGACCGCTCGCCGAACAGCCCGACGACTACTATTCCGGCATCCGCGCTGACGCAGTCGACAAATTATTGCTCTATCCGCTCAGCAACATCGCCTCTCTCCCCCGTGACGGCGAGGCCCTGAACGTCAACGCCCTCGACGAAGTCCCCAACAGCAGCTGGTTTCAGAATCGCGTGGGTGTCTTTGACTACACGCCCGCGCAGATTGCCCGCGCAGAATGCGGCGACACGCCCGAACTCGATCCTGCAAACGGAAAGTGGTTGGTGGTCAACGCCAAGCCCGACGGCGCGAACCCAGGGTTTTTCATCAAAGCGCCAGACGGACACCGCTACCTGCTCAAGTTCGACGGCAAGAGTCAGCCGTTGCGCGCCTCCACCGCTGATGTCGTCGGATCCAAGCTGTATTGGGCTCTCGGCTACCATTCGGTCTGCAACGAAGTCGTCTACTTCGAGCCAGACAATTTAGTGATGGCGAAGGGCGCCATCACCAAGACCGCGCTGGGCGAAGAGCGACCGATGACCCAGAACGACATCGCCACCGTCTTGGCCCAGGGTTTTCGCCTCAAGGATGGCCGTGTGCGCGCATCGGCCAGCCGCTTCGTCCCCGGCAAGCCGCTCGGTCCATTCAAATACGAAGGCACTCGCTCCGACGATCCAAACGATGTGGTGCCGCACGAGGATCGCCGCGAGCTCCGCGCTGCGCACTTGCCCGCGGCTTGGATCAACCACATCGATGCGCGCGAGCAGAACACCTTCGACGTCGTAGTCGAAGAAGCGAAGCGAAAGTTCATTCGTCACTACATGATCGATTGGGGTGACTCCCTGGGCATCGGTTTCAATCCCGATCGCTTGGCACGACGCTTCGGGCACTCCTACGCCATCGATTTCGAGCAAATTGCTGAGGATTTCGTCAGTTTTGGTCTGCTGAAGCGACCGTGGCACGACCCCCACCGCAGCAAGGTGCAGATCTTTGGCTACTACGCCGTCGATGGTTTCGTGCCTTCGGAGTGGCGCGGCGTCTACTCGATTCCCGCGTTCAGCAAGCGCACACCAAATGACGTCTCGTGGATGACGCGCATCATGTCGCGTGTCACCGACGCGCACATCCAAGCCATTGTCGCCCGCGCCAAGCTGCCCGACGAGCGCCAGTCGCTCTACCTGGAACGAGTGCTCATCGGCCGACGCGACAAGTTTTTCGAAGAGTATTTCTCCAAGTACCTGCCGCTCTCGGGATTTCGGATGGCCCGGCGTACGCCGGGCGAGACAAAGCAGTCTCTCTGTTTCGAAGATCTCGGCATCCAGCATGGGGTATCCAAGGCGTTCGAGACCTACTACCAGCTACGCTTTCGCGGCGGACTCGACCTGGAAAAGGAACTCGGTTGGGTGCAGTTCATGCCCGACGCAAAGCATCCGACCTGGGCGTGCGTCGTGCTGCCCCTGGGCGACGTGCGCCCCGCGCAACTGGCCGGTGATGGCGCCTACGACGACGATCCGCGGAGGTACGGAGTCATGGACCTCTGGGTGCACCAAAAGCCCACCGTACTACCCATGGGTCAGGTCCGGCTCCACTTCTACGATCTCGGCGAGAGCCGTGGCTATCGCTTGGTGGGCATCGAACGGCCTCGCGAAGTTCGCGTCCCGCTGGACTACTGAGCGGCGGTGGATGGCGCACGGTGCGCCGCGCCCGGACCGCGACGTGACGAGCGCGCACGGCTCCGCCGCTCATTGCGCCATTTCAGCCGGCCGTAGCGGGCTCTTTGCCGGGCTCGTCACCGGCCGATTTCGTGCGTTCCGCGTAGGCCTTGCCCAAGCGGAAGGCGACCCACAACCAAACCGCGACCAAGGCAGCGTTGACCGCGGCAAACAAGGACAAGGGTGCGTGCAGCCAACGCAGGCCTACGAACACCAGGCCGGCGCTGAACACGTCGCCAGCTCGCACGAAGATCGTGTCGACGACCTGCTTGGCCTTGTACTTTTCTTCGGCGGTGAGCGGTAAGAACAGCGCGTTGCGCACCGTGTTGTTCAGCGAATAGTCAAAAGCGTTCTCGGCCGTCTTGGCCCAGCGCACGGTCCAGAGCACCGGAAGGAACGCCACCCCAAGATAGCCGAACAACGCTACAGCGGGCAGAACGAGCAGCGCTACGCGAACGCCCAGATGGCGGATGAAGCGTGGCGCGATGACGAGTTGAATGAAAGCACCCAGCAAGTTCACCCAAAAATAGAAATTCGAGTAAAACTGCCCGATCCAGACCTTGACCTGGTCCCCACTGACGACGCGCGCCGCTTGTTCCGAAGCGAAGCTGCCCAGCAAGAACTCACCCGTGGTGTTGACCAAGTTGCTCAGCAACATGAGCACGCCGATGAGCCGCAGGTAGGGGCTCTGGATGACGAGCTGGAACGCGCCAGCGCCGCTGTTCGTCTCCTTTTCCGCCTCCTGCTTCTTCTTGCTCTCGGGGCCTTCCTCGACCGCTTTCGCTGCGCGTGCGCTGAAGTACTCCGACGCCAACGTCAGCAGCAGCGCTCCGATCAAGAGGACGCCGCTCACCAACAGCATCTGCGGCACACCTAGCGGGCCGACGAGTAGGCTGGTCAGCTCGCTACCCGCTACCGCTCCCGACGAAGCGCCGAAAGCCACGATCGGAAACAGACGTTCGCCCTGCTCGCGCGAGTAGAGATCACTGGCAAAGGCCCAGAACTGCGCCACCACCATCAGATTGAAGATGCCGACCCAGAGGAAAAACACGATCCCAAGTCCAGGCATTTGCGCTTTGGCAGCGAAGTAGAACGCCACCAGGCAGCCGACGAAGATGAACGTGACCGTGCGAATCAACTTGGCGCGGTCGAAGTGATTCACCAGCCACGAGTAACCGGGCACGATCAACGCCAGCAGCACCACCTGGCCGACCGCCGCATAGCTTTTGATCTCGGCTCCTCCACCCGACAGAATCAACGCTTCACGCACGGGCTTGAGCACGTAGTAAGCGCACAAAAGCAGACAGACGTTGAGTGCGAGTAACAGCGCAGACGCGCCCTCTCCCCTCCGCACGATGGTCAGGAGGCCGAGTGCGCGATCGATCCAAGAGAGCGACGCCGAGTCTTTGGAAGGCTCGGCCGCTTTGCTGTCCGTCATGCCCTCAGGCAACCATGACGAACGAGCCCGTCAAAGCGGTCGCAGTCACAATCGCAAAGCACACCTGCTTGAGCCCCCGGGCGCGCACCGACCTGAGCTCGGCGGTGTTGGCGATGCGCTCACTGCCGCAACCCGTTTGTCGGAAGCCAGCCCATGCAGAAAAGCCACAGGTCTGAAACATGCCCTGAAAAAAGCCGTTGGCCGAAAGGAAGAACGGCACCAGCAAGACCCAGCGCAGGCTAGGGCTCGCGCCACTCCGCTCCAAGGTGACAGCCAGAGCCAAGCCCAGGCCCAGGGCCACAATGCCGAACCTGAGGCGTCGCGCCACATTGACGTCGGCCAAGTTGCCAGCGAGTTCGTTTCCGGAAGCCATAGCTACTACTGTAGCCAGAGCGAAAGGGGCGCGCATCCCCCCCTCCGAGTCGATGCCTCAGGCCAGCAGCTTTCCCGCCCGGACCAGTTCACGTCCGCCAGCAACTCCCGGATTTTGGCAACGTTTTGCCGACGTTCGCCCGGGCGAGGGCTGGCTGGTGGCGGGCGCGTGCGTGGTTTTGGGCGGGATCGTGGGCGCGCACGTGCTGCTCGAGACCGCCCGGGACGCCCTTTTTCTAACTAAGCTGAAACCGAGCGCCCTGTCCCTGGTCTACATCGCCATGGCGGTCCTGGGCTTCGTGACCGCGCGCGCCGACCAAATGGTCAGTCGCGTGTTCGGTCGAAAGAACGCCCTCGTTCTGGCGCTCATGGTCGCCTCGACCGGCACGTTGCTTTTTTACACGAGCACCATCGGCAAGGCTGGTGCGTTCGCGCTGTACCTATGGGCGGGCGTGATTGGCACGCTGCTGACGGTTCAATTCTGGCTCACTGCGGCGCAGCGCTTCACGCCCGGACAGGGGCGGCGCATCTACGGTCTTTTGTCGGCCGGAGGCGTTCTGGGCGCAGTGATCGGCGGCGTCATCGGTGCGCTGTTGGCGCAAGGGCTGTCCGTGAAAAGCCTGTTGCCTGCATCGGCGGCAATGCACTTGCTTACTGCGTTGGTCGTGACTTTCGCGCCACCCGCGACCGAGCTTGCGCCAGCGCCCGAAAAGGCAAAAGTCGGCGCAGAGATCCGAGCGGTTCGCTCGAATGCCTACCTCGCACGCGTCGGCATTCTGATTCAGCTGTCGGGCGCGACGCTGCTCATCGTCGACTACTTGTTCAAGTCCGTGATGGCCACCCGGCTGCCGCCCTCCGACCTCGGCATCTACCTGGCGCGTTACTACGCCATCATGAATGCCGTCGCGCTGATCGTGCAGGTGTTCGTCACCATGCAGGTGCTGCAGCGCATGGGCACCATTTTGGCGCTCACCCTGTTACCCTTGTGTCTGCTCTTGTCCGGAGCGGCTGGTTTGTTCTTCGGAACGGCGATGTTGGCGGTACTGCTCGCCAAGGGTTCGGACGGCGCCCTACGCTTTTCACTGCATCGCGTCTCGACCGAGCTGTTGTTCCTGCCACTGAGCAACGAGGAGCGTACCAAGGCCAAACCCTTGTTCGATTCGGTGCTGGCGCGCGGTACTCAGGCCCTCATTGCGGTCGTGATCCTGGTTCTCAATCAGTTTCACCTCGCCAGCAACAACGTCCTGGGGACCTTGATCGCCAGCCTGTCGCTGCTGTGGATTCTGGTCGCCTGGTCACTTCGCGCACCTTACTTGGAGCGCTTTCGCTCGACGCTCGGTGGCCAGGCGCGCGCTCGTTCGTTCGAGCTGCTGCAACTGAATCTCGACAGCGTAGTCGTGTTGGTTGAAGCACTGTCGAGCCCGGACGAAAATCGAGTGATTGGCGCCATGAGTCTGTTTCACGAAGGGCGTCGCAGCAATCTGATTCCTGCGCTGGTGCTTTACCACCCAAGCCCGCGCGTGCTGGCTCGCGCGCTCGAGGTCATTCCTGCGCCCGGACGGAAAGATTGGGTTCCGCTCGCAGAGCGATTGCTGCAGCACGACGACCGCGAAGTCCGACTCGCTGCCATCCGCGCCCTGGGCTCGAGCGGCTACATGGACCGCATCGATCCTTCGGCGTTCTCGGATATGGCGGGGCTGCGCGCCACGGCCGCCTTCTTCGTGGCCGGCCAGTCCGCAGTTCCTCGCAACGAAACTTCTGTTGCCGAGTTCTTGGCCGAGGACGCCGACCCCCAGGGGCAACTGGCCCTACTCGAAGCCATCAGCAAGCTTGGCACGGCGCGCTGGGCCGACGTCGTGCTCGAACTCCAGAAGCGCGGGCGCCGTGAACTCGATCGCGTGTTGCCACTCGCAATGGCTCGCACTCGTGACTTACGCTTCGTCCCGCTACTCATTCAGCGCCTGGCTCATCGGGAGGGCCGCAATGAGGCGCGTGAAGCTCTCGCGGCGCTTGGCGCTCCCGCGCTCGAAGCGCTCCGTTCCGCTCTTGACGATCGCACGACCGATCCGGCCGTACGCCTGCACATTCCCCGCGCTATTTCACGTTTTGGTTCGCACTCCGCGGGCGAGATGCTGGTCCACATGCTGTCGCAGGACCTGCCGGGCGCCGTACGCTACAAGGCACTGCGCGGCTTGGGCCGCGTGGTGTCGACCAGCGATTTCTCCGTCGATGCAGCGCGTATCCTGCCGGTGATCGAGCAGAACCTGGTTGAGTACGCGCGCATCGAGATGTCGCTGCGCATCTTGGGTGAGCGCGCCGGCCCCACGCCTTTGAGTGGCGTCCTGTTCTTCGGGCTACTGGCAGACAAGCGGCGCCAGGCGCTCGAACGCGCCACGCGCCTGTTGCAACTTCTCCACCCGCGCGAGGATCTGCGCCGGGTCTACTACGCGCTCTTGTCGGACGAAGGCTCCAATCGCGTGGCCGCCGCCGAAATTCTCGAAGTCACGAGCCTGGGCTACGGTGAGACGCTGCGGAGCCTGTTGCGCGTCGCCGCCGAGCCGCGCCAAGACCTGGCCCCCCTCGAAAGCTACGCCAGCGCGCTTTCCATTCCGGTGCCGCACGAGGTGGATACGCTCCGAGAGCTGATGGCCAATGCCGATCCGCTCGTTTCGGCCTTGGCCGCGTCCTACGCCATGGAACTCGAGAACAGCGAACTCGCATCTGCCATCGAAGCTGCCACCAGCTGCAATGCGTGGCTGATCGAACACTCCAACGCGAGCATGCGATGAAGGGCTTCTTCGAAAGTGTGGCCGGTGAGGGCACGCGTGAGCCCGATGCCTCGGAGCTGGAGCGCACACTGTGGATGCGCTCTTTGCTGGGCGGCGAGATGCCCCCGGGGTCGGCGGACACGCTGGCCCAACGCATTCGCGAGAATTTCTTTGCCAAGGGGCAGCATCTCTACCGACAAGGCGACGCATCCGACCGAATCTTCTTCGTGGTTCGCGGCACGGTGGCGCTCTTGCACCGTGGCATCAAGACCCGCGAGTTCGGTCCGCGTGACGTACTCGGCTTGATCGACGCGCTGCAGAACCGCCCGCACGCTTTCGATGCCTTGGTGCGCGAAGACGCCGTCGTGCTCGAGCTGGAACTCGACGATTGGCTCGAGTTTCTGGAGGACAGCTTCGAATTCACGCGGGCGATCATTCTGCGCTTGGCCAGTGGTTTGCCTCCGACTTCCGCTCCTGGGCGGGACCTCAGCCGTCCGACCGCGCAGCTGCGCGCACGCCGCGACGAGCCGCTCCAGCACAGCGGGGACAGCTACCGCGCTTCGCTGGGCCCTCGCCTTTCGCTCTCGTTCGTCGAACGCTTGGCGATCTTGCGCGCCTGCCCACCGCTCACCGGCTCGGGCATCCAGGCACTCTCGCGTCTGGCGCGCTTCGCCGAGTTGGTTTTCCTCGAACAAGAGGAGCACCAGATGCTCGTTCCGCCCAATCTCTACGTCGTCGAGTCGGGTTGCGTGCGCTCCGTCGCGAACGATGACAAGGGCAATACTTGGACGGAACAGATGGGCCCAGGTGGCGCGCTCGGCGGACTCGGCGTCATTCAACCGGGCCTCTACGACGTCGAGGTGACGGCGCTCGAGCCATCGTCGTTGTTTCGTATTCCTACCGAGCGTTTGTTCGACGTGATGGAAGACCACTTCCCGCTCGCGCTTTCGTTCTTTGCCCACATTTCGGGCGAAGCCGAAGCCCAGGCGCTCGAACGGAAGAAGGCCTCCGACGCTTCGGCCAGCTCGAGCCTGTCCAATCCTGCCAGCAGCGAGTGACACAGCGCCCCCCCGCAAGCCGCGCCCGGGGGCCCATCGAGACCCGCGTCCTCGGGGCCCGCTGAGATCAGTTGGTCGCCTGAAAACGCAAGGTGAGTCGCCGGAGCAACGCTTGACCCGTGGCGCCCTGATCCACGTAGTAGACCTGATTGCCGAGCAGAAGCGGCGCGACCGTTTGCGAAGACGGACCTTCGAGCACGACGAGCGGGGCAAGACCGGGCGTTCCGCGGCCTCTCCAACTCAGCCCCCACAGCTCGCCGCGATCACTGACGTCCAAGCTAGCCACGATGTGGCACTCCTCTCTATCGCATTCCGCCGAAAAGCCGCGCGCGCGGCCAGGCAGTGGCACTTCGGTGGGTGGAGCAACGAAACGTCCGGCGCCGTCAATCTCGGCAAGGAAGAGCGCGCTGGGCGCCTTCTCGGAAGCAGGATCGGCTTCGAGCCAGCCCAGCAACGCCGTGTCGCCTTTGCTGCCGAGAGTAGCGAGCGCAGGTGAGTGGGAGTGCAGCTCGGTCGCCGCCAGACGGCGCGTGGCGCCGAGAGGTTCGGCTGTCTTTTCGTCCAGGCTCACCATGTGCAGGTCGGCAAAGCCGGGACGAGAAGAGCCGCGGGCGTCGGACCAGGCGACGACCACCGCTTCGCCGAGTTTTGCGATCGTGACACCAGTGGCTTGTTCGGCGCCGTCGCTGAGCCGCTGTTCCTTGCCGATGGGTTCGAGCTGGTCGTTGACCAGCGCCGCGTAAACCTCGGCGTTGTCGGAGCGGCCATCCACCCAAGCCACGAGGTAGCCCGCGGTCGTGGCCACAGCCGCGATGTCGGTCACTTCGCCGCCGGGCCGCTTGTAGATCTTTTGCTTGAGCTTTTTGCCAGCTTCGTCAATCGACGTCAGGAACAAGTGAGGCTCGGCCGCATCGAGCGCCGACCAACCCAGCAAGCTCGGGCGCCCCGGCGCCGAAGCCAAGCTCACACCGCCCAGCGAGCGCGCGCGGTAAGAGACGACCGTCTCGCCGCTCACGCCCACGACGCCCTGCTTGTCGTCGTCGATCGACTGGGTCTCGAGCAGCGCGCGCACCGGCGCCATGCGACCGTCGGGGGCGGGCTTCGTCACCTTCGCTTCGGGCAAGGTCGAATCGAAATAGCTGACCCAAGCGAGCAACGCGCCTTCGCCGCGCGCCCTTCCTCGCAGCGTCGCCAGCTCGGGCACCTGGCCCACGACCTCTTGCCGCAGCACACGCGGCGTCGGCGCTTGCGTTTCGGCCACGAGCGGCGAAACCAAGCCCCCGGTGCCCGCCAGGTCGAGCACAAATACTGCTGGATTGTCCCTCCCTTCGGCGCCAAGCGCGAAACAACCCCGTTCGTTGCACTTGGGGTCCCAGACGAGGGTCGCAGGTTGACGTGTCATTTGAGCCAACTCGAGCGGACTCGTTTGGACCGCCGTGAGTTCGTGGTTGGCGCGCAAGAGCAAGCGCTCGGTCGGAGGGGCATCGCATTTGCGCCCGATCTCGCAGCGGTGCGATTCGACGAGACCGATCAGGGTCCTCCCGGCCATCGTGAACAGGGGCAAAAGCGATGCGCTACCAGGCGCCGCCAGGGTTGCGTCGGGTACGTCCACATGACCGTGCGCATCCAGGCGACCGACGAGCAGCGAACGACCGCGGAGCGGCCGCCGCGCCGGTTCTTCCCAGACGGCGAAGATGTCGGACGTCTGAGGGCCGCTGACGAGTCGCACCAGTGCTTGTTCGCCACGCGCGGGGGTGAGCGAGTCGACGGCCTCGACCACGCGGAAGTTCTCGTCGACGACGACGCGGCGCAATCGGTTTTCGAACGTCGTCTTCTCGCTGAAGACAACGACCGTCTGGTGCTGGGAGGAAGCCAAGTCGAGATCGAGACCGCCGCGAAAGCCATGCGCCAGAGTGAGGGGCGGGCCCTCTGCCTGGGCCTTTTCGGCGAATTTTCGCAACACCACGGTGCGCGAACTGGCAGGGCCTTCGAGCGTCACCAGCAAGGTCTGGGCGGTTCCGCCCAATTGCCAGGCGCTCACTGCACGCGCGACCCGTTCGGGTCGTCCAGGAGCGCCGCCGGCGCGTACCTGCAACGCGTAAATGTCCGCTGCACCGCGCTGCACCTCCGCCCAGAAAACGATCGCGCCGGTCGCTGTCGGACGAGCGTCGGTCCACAAGATCTCGGTCGGTGTTTCAGCGACGACGTGTGGTCCGGCCGCCAGCTTGCCGTCCCCAGAGATCTCGAGCAGCTCCAGCACTTCTTGACTGCCCGAACGGCGCGTCAGCAGGGCGAGTACGCCACTAGGACCAAAGTCGGAGAGTTCGAAGGAGCGAAGCCCTTCTGCCGAAGGCGTCAAGCGCATCGATGCGCCCGGCGTGCCCGTGTAAGGCACAACGAGGCTGTGGACCCCCGGTTGTTCTCCGCGCGGGGCCGCCCAAACGACCAGCCGTGCTTCGGGACGCAGACTGAGATGGGGCCCAAAGGTGCCTTCACCCATGGTTCCGACCAGCGTGCTGATGATGCCGGACTCCTTCGACTCCTGCTCCTTCTTCGTGGGAACGCGCGCGCTGGGCCGCACCGACAGAGGCGCGTCACTCGAATGACCCGGACGGCAACCCGACAACGCTGCCAGAACGACGCCCCAGGCCGCGAGACGAGACCAAACGACACGTCGAGAGTTCACCGCGCGACCGTAGGCGAGCCCGCGTACCCTGTACAAGTGGCCGCTTCGCGTCGCCAAAGCCAACCGGACCTCCTAGGCTCGACACCAGCCTCGTGACCCTGCGTCTTCGCCTCTTGCTCGCCACGTTCGTGCTCAGTCTGACCACGACGGTCGTCCTCGCCTGGGGGGTGCGCACCGCCTGGCGCGGTGCGGAACTAGAACGTTTCGATCAGGAATTTCAGGCCGCTACGTCCGAACTCGAGGACGAACTTTCCAAGGCTGCGACCGAGAAGCAGAAGCTCTTCGAGCCGCTGTGCGCCCACGAACCCCTCGTCGACAGCGCGCTGATCGGCCTGTCAGCGGGTGACCTGTCGTCGCGACTGCTCCCGCTTCGACTCCGTGTCCCCGAACTGCAAAAGGCCCTCGGTCTCGACGAGCTGGCACTGATCGCCGACGACGGCGAGATCCTGGCGGGCGAAGTGCCGACCCGACCTCCAGGGGGAGAAAAGGCGCTCGGCGAGCTGGTCGAACGGCGCGCGACAAGCCCGGGCCTGCGAGAAGACGGGGAGGCGGCGTTCGCCATCGCCTGCGTCAAGAAGAGCGGGGGTCGGTGGGTAGGATTGCTCGGAGCCCAACACCTCGCCGGTTATTTGACTGCGGCGCGAGCCCGCTACGGACTCGAACTCAGCTGGCAAGGTCCGAGTGAACAGACCACAAAATCGGGTGACTCGCTGATGCAGCGGGCGCTTTCGAGCCCGGCCCTTGGCGAGCGCGTCCTGCTGGCTTCGCGCAGTCGTCTGGCACTCAGCGACGCGGTACAGAATCTCGACCTCCGCGTGGTCGTCATCTCGCTCATCGCGCTCGGCCTCGCCTCGATCATCGCCGTCTGGTTGAGCCGAGGTTTGGCGGGCCCGGTCGTCGCCTTCGCCGAGCGCGCTCGCGCTGCCGTTTCCGGGACGCCCGAACCCCTGCCGCTTTCCGGCGGACCCGAGCTCGAACAGGCAGCCCACGCTTTCAATCAGACCTTGGCCGACCTGAGTGCACTCCGCGATCGCCTGGCCATCACCGAACGCATCGCTGCTCGGCGCGAAGTCGCGCGCCAAATCGCCCACGAAATCCGCAATCCGCTTTCACCCATCCGCAGCGCCATCGAGACGCTGCGGCGTCTCAAGAGCCGCGGCGCGCCCGAATTCGAGGAGTACTTCGACGAAGCCACCCGTACCGTCCTGGGCGAGGTCGCGCGCATCAACGATCTCGTTCGTTCGTTCAGCGAGTACGCTAGCCTGCCGAGTCCGCGCCCGAGTGAGTTCGATTTGAGCCTCCTCTGTCGCGAGCTGGTGTCGCTGCATCAGACAGCGAACGTGGCGCTGCTGTTGGATACTCCAGGTCCGCTGCCGATTGTGGCCGACCGTGCGCAGCTGACTCAGGTGCTGACGAATCTCATCAAGAACGGCATCGAAGCAACCAGTGAAATCGCCGACGCCGAAGTCCGAGTCAGCGTCCGCGCGAATGGCGTGGGCCGGGTCGAAGTCTGCGTGAGCGACAATGGGCCGGGTGTGCCCGACGAGTTATCGGCGCGCCTGTTCGAACCCTACCTGACGACCAAGGCTGGCGGCACCGGACTTGGTCTTCCCATCTCACAGCGGATCGCCGTCGAGCATGGTGGAGATTTGCGGCTTCTGCCTGGGGTAGGCCGAGGTGCGACCTTCGCTCTCTTGCTGCCCGAACGCGGGCCGACCACTTCGATATGAACCCCAGGGCCATTCCGAGGCTGGAGGCGCTGTTTTTGCGCTCAGGCGGGCCGGGGCCTTTCGTCGCCCGGCGAGCAGCCGTTCCAATGAGGCCCGTGCATGACTAGTCTGACGGACTCGAGGCCTCTCTGATGAATGGTGTGACCCAGAAGCAAGTCGTTGCCGCCGCCGTTGCGGTCCTTCCGCCACTGGTCTGGGGCTGGCGCATCGGGCAGACGCCCGAGGGCCTCCTGGTCGCTGGTATCTCTGGCGCGTTGGTTTTCTTCGCCTCCGGAGGCACCGATAGCGCACCGTGGAATCAGCTGCGCCTGGCGGTTCGCCGGGTCGGGCAGAAAAAGACGTTCTCGCGCCCCGAGGGCGCGCCCGACTTCGTTCAAGCCGTCTACGACGAGCTGGACGAAGTGAAGGACGCACTCGAAGTACCAAGCGGCGGGGCGAGTACAGGCTCACGGAACGCCCAAGAGTTGGTCGACCTTGCCAGGCGGCTCGAAGACAGTCTCGGCCTGCTCAAGGGAACAATCCTCGAGCAAGAGGGCGCAGGCGACGAAGTCCGGCGCGCCGTGGAGCGCGCACAGAAAAGCTTGGCGCGCCTGTCCGAGCACGTCGACACGCTGGCCGTGAGCGCCGACGAATCGAGTTCGTCCATCCTGGAGATGTCCGCCACCAACGACGAAGTGGCAGAAAACATCACCGAGTTGACCTCCAGCGTGCGAGACATGGTCTCGTCGATCGAAGAGATGGCGTTCTCGATTCGCGAGGTGGCCACCAACATCGACGCACTGTCGCTGACTGCCGAAGAGACCAGCTCGAGCATGAACGAGATGGACGTCTCCATCGACCAGGTACAGTCGAACGCCAACGAGACGGCACGCTTGTCCGAAGAAGTGGCACGCGACGCTGAACTGGGCGCTGAGGCCATTCTCAAGACGATGGGCGAAATCTATCGCATCAAAGAGAGCAGCCAGGAGGCGCTTGGCGTCATCAACAACCTGGGCTCACGCATCGAGGCCATCGGCGAGATCTTGAACGTCATCGACGACGTGGCCGAGCAAACCAACTTGCTGGCGCTCAACGCCGCTATCATCGCGGCCCAGGCCGGCGAGCACGGCAAGGGCTTCGCCGTAGTGGCCGATGAAATCAAGGACTTGGCCGAGCGCGCGGGGGCCAGCACCAAGGAAATCGCCGAACTGATCAAGACGATTCAGTCGGAGAGCAAGAACGCCATCAACGCCGTTGAGCAGGGCGCCGAAAACGTCGATCGCGGCGTGGAAGTGTCCAACGAAGCCGAACGCGCGCTCAAGAAGATCCTCGAGAGCTCGCAGAAGAGCACCAATATGGTGCGCGCCATCGCTCGCGCCACGGTCGAGCAGGCCAAGGGCAGCCGCCAAGTCACCGACGCCATCAGCCGCATCGCCGAGACGGTTCAGCAGATCGCTGCCGCGACCGCTCAGCAGGCGCGTGGCTCCGAGCTGATCATGAAGAGCGGCGAGAAGATGCGCACCATCAGCCAGCAAGTGGAGCGCTCGACTCAAGAGCAAACGCGCGGCGGCAAGCAAATTGCCCAGGCCATCGAGTCGATCAGCGGAATGGTGAGCGAATTGAACCAGGCCCAGCGCAACCACGCCGAGGGTTCGAAAGAGGCCCTTTCCGGCGTCGAACGCATGTCGACCGCAGCCGAAACGCAAAAGCGCGCCCTGGGCGACGTGCTCGACATCGCGCGCGATATCAAGAAGAGCTGAGGCCGGGGCACACGCTAGCGGCAGCCTGAGCCAACCCGGGCAACCACTGTCTGATCGCCTGCAGGTACATCGAGCGGCAGGAGCACGTGCCCATCGAAGTCGCCGTTCGAATCCGTGGCCACTGAGCCCAACGGGCGCACGCCGAGAGGCGTGACCAGCTCGAGATCGACGCGCGAAGCTTCGCAGGCGCGACCGCCGCGGGCCGCGTGCCCGCGCACACCCAGCAACGCGCCGCGGCGCATTTGGGCGCGATCGAGTTGGAGAGTCACGGCGGGAGTGAGCTGTCCTGGTGGCCCAAAAACTAGCGCTGAACCGTGGGGAGCCATGCGCGGCGCCCGTCCCGTCGGCGAAAGCGCGGACGGCCACGAAGTAGAATGAGTCTGCGGTTGACTGCGTGCGGCCAGGCTAGAGCCACTTTGGCTGCCTGCTGGCCAAGCAAACGGATCGGCCGGCGGCCGATACAGAGGGACGTTGGTGGGTGGGCGCGTTTCCTCGATGTCGCTGGGCGCGCCACCGAGGTCGAGACGGTGCCAGACACTGCCATCGTGCACTTCGACCCAAGCGTGCGCTTCGTTGTGAACGAGGCGTGTCGGCAACCCCAGAGCGAGCGCCGTCAGCAGGAAAGCGTAAGCGCGATGGCGACACACGCCTTTCTTGGTGAGAGCGAGTTCGACGTAAAGTTCGGCCGTGTTCGTGGCCGTGGGTAGCTCTACGCTGGCTTCGAAACTGCGAAAATGCGCAACCAACCTGTCGAGAACCGCTGCAGGAGCTTCGTTGGTCGTCAGGCCCAGAGCTGCGGTGACTCGCCCCGCTGCCGCCCGCGCTTCGTCGGGCAGTTGCACCAGCTGGGGGCGCAAGTCGGCGAAGGTCTTGCCCGCGAAGCCGGAGACGAAGGCGTGCTCGGGTAAGCCGAGCTGGACGACGACGTGGACGCGCTCGGTGCGATCGCTGCGCGCAAACCAGTTCTCGGCGCTGTCCTTCATCACCTCGAGGGTGACCGCTGGCTTGGTCGACAGCGAAATGAGCCGCGCCCCGGCGCCAACTGTGGGCAACCGCACCGCTTGGCCTTTCTGCAGATCGAGTTCGTAGTCACCGAAGAACGCGGCCTCACCCGACTGGACGCTGCCGTTCGCGACCACGCGCCGCAACGCCGCATCCTTGACCCCCAAAGTCAGATCGGCGTGCACCTCGTCGAACGCGTACAGACGCTTGAAAGGCAGGACGGAGGGTCGAAACGGTTCGTCGTAAGGCACACGCGCAGGAGCCGTCGTGAGCCGATCGATACGGTAGCTCGCGTCTACGCTGCTGGGCGTCTTGTTGCCGCCGTAGCTCACGGCCCGACTCGGATCGGCAGCCGTCTCGGGTGGCGCTCCGACCACGCCGCTGGGCGTGTCGAGCGCGGCGGGCAGCTCGCCATTCGGCGTCGTGGCACCGAGACGCAGGTCTTCGGCGGGGTCGGGTTCGAAGTACTCGTGCAGGATGGGTAGGGCCAGGAGCGGTCCGGCGAGGCACAGCCCAAGCCCGACGACGCCCAACGCGACCAGCCTGGGCCTCGGCATCATCTTGCGCGGCTCGTCCACTGGTTCTCCACTCGGACCACTGCCTATAGTACTCCCCAATGACCGGATGGGACGAGGAGGAACTTCGCCGAGTCGTAGACGGCTTTCCCAAGCCGCTTCTCGATCTCGTGGAGCGACATCATTTCGATCGCGAGCGTTGGCTCGCGCAGGGAAAGCAGTTGGCGAGCGGCGCAGCGCCCACGCCTCGAACCGAAGCTGTCGAGCTCCCAGCGCCAGCGGATTTGGTCGACCTCCCGCCGAACGGTAGCCCCGAGCACGCGCGCTTGAGCGCTCTCGGCCGCAGTGCTCTCGAAGAAGGCCGCTGCGCGTTGATCGTCCTGGCCGGAGGAATGGCCACGCGCATGGGGGGAGTCGTCAAGGCGCTGGCCGAAGCCGTGCCTGGCCAATCCTTCCTCGATTTGCGGATGGCCGAGCAAGCCAGCTGGACCGAGCGCGTTGGCAAGACACCACCGCTTTGGCTCATGACGAGTCACGGCACGGACGCCGCCATCAACGATGCTCTCGGCAAGCGCCGCGACGGCAAGAGCCTCGCCACCTTTCCGCAAAGCGTTTCCTTGCGGTGGACGCCGGACGCCCAGATTTTTCTGGGCAACGACGGGCAGCCCAGCCTCTACGCAGCGGGCCATGGCGATCTGCCAGATGCGCTGGCCCAGAGCGGCTTGCTCGCCGACTTCGTCGCCCAGGGTGGGCGCTACGTCATGGTGTGCAACATCGACAACCTCGGCGGCGGGCTCGACCCTCTGCTGATCGGCATGCATCTGGATGGCGCGGCCCAAGTGAGCTGCGAAGTGGTCGACAAGCTCGCGGGCGATCGCGGTGGCATCCCGGTACGCATCGGACCCCGCACGGTTATCCAAGAAGAGTTCCTGCTCCCTGCGTCGTTCGATCCCGAAAAGGTGCGCGTGTTCAACTCGAACACCATGGCTTTCGACGCCGAAGCCTTGCTTGCTCTGCATTTTTCGTGGAGCTATTTCGAAGTGCACAAGCAAGTCGAAGGACGCGAAGTGGTGCAGTTCGAGCGGTTTATCCACGAAACGACCTTCCAGCTCGCGACGCGCTACCTACGCGTTCCGCGCGACGGCAACGCGTCGCGCTTTCTCCCAGTCAAAGACCAAGCCGAACTCGTGACGCGGCGACCGGCCATCGAAGCCCTGGCTCAGGCCCGCGGCATGCTCCGAAAGAAATCCTGATCATGCGCATTCGTCTTTTCGTCCTTTCCTCGCTGGCTCTGACTTTGGCTGCGGGTGCGACGGCCGTCGCGCAAACGCCGCTTCAGAGGCCCACGCCCTTGCCGGCGCTCGGGCGCAGCTTGGCGGGCAACGGGGACTCTTCTTCCATCGTGCAGAATCCGGCCAACCTGATGTTTTTGCCGGGTCCCGAACTGCGTTGGTCTGGCTATTTTCTGGGTGACACCGCTCAGGTGCCGACGCAGGGCCACGCGTTCGGCTTTGCGCTGCCACTGGGATTTCTGCCTATCGCCACTGGCTTGCGGCTCGATCTGGTTTCGCCCAACGCACTCACCGGCCGTCAGATGTACGGCACGCCTTTTCAGTACCAGTGGCTCACTTGGGCGATTGCCGCTGGCAATCGCGTGGCGTCGATCGGTTTTTCGTTCGAGCGCTCGTTTTCGAACGTCGCCGAGGCCCACGGTTTCGGCAGCTGGTCCACCGGCGTCAATCTACGACCCGTCGACTACTTGGGCTTGGCTGGCGTCATTCACCAAGTGGATGCGCCGCTCAGCCAGGGCGGCATTCGTTTGGGCACCAGCTACGAAATGGGTCTCGCCTTGCGCCCCACGGGCAACGACGCGCTCGAGCTGGGTCTGGAAGCCAACTACATCGACGAAAGCGGCGGCTATTGGATTCCGCGCGGCGTTGTCGACGTCGGCATTCCCGAACTGGGTCGGCTGCGCGGCGACGTGGCTTGGAAGGATCCGGGCGGCGACGTCGGCGCACCTTCCTGGGTTGCGTCCACGACACTGGTCATCACCGGCAACACTCGCAACGGCTCGGCGGAGCTCGCCGTCGGCACACGCTACGGCAGTGGCCTCGGCAGCAATTCTGCCGAAAAGCCTTGGGAGAACATCAACGTCGATCTGGCTGTGCGAGGATTTCGCGAGACGCACGCGACCGACAATCTGCGCTATGGGCTACGCCTGCGCATCGAGGACACGCCGAGCCCGCGCGAGCACGTGCGCCTTTTGCGCCGCCTGTGGCAGATGGCCGACGACGAGAAGAACTTGAAGGCCGTGTTGCTCGAGCTGCGAGCGTCCCCCGCCGATTCCCTCGCGCACATTCAGGAACTCCAGGACGCCCTGTTTTACCTGCGCTCGAAGGGCAAGAAGGTGTTGTGCCACCTGGAGGACGGCAGCGGCGCCGCGCTCTACCTATGCGCCGCTGCGGACAAGATTCTGCTCAATCCTGCTGGCAGCATCCGCTACTCGGGTCTCAAGAGTCAGTCGTTTTACATCAAGGGCTTGCTGGACAAGTTGGGCGTAAAGGCCGACTTCGTACGCATCGGCAAGCACAAGTCCGCCCCCGAGATGTTCGTGCGCACCGAAGGCAGCGCAACCGCACTCGACGATCGCAGCAACATGCTGCAGCAGGTCGAGATGGAAATGTCCGCTTCGCTGGCCTCGGGTCGACACATCAGCGTCGAAACCCTTCGCAAATCCGTAGAAAAGGGCCCGTTCACGGCCGCCGAGGCCAAGCGCGCGGAGTTGGTCGACGGCTTCGCCTTCGACGACATGTTGGGTAAGAAGCTGGACGAACTCGCCGGCGAATCCTTGGTACTCGAAGAGGGCGTGTTCGGTCCCAGTCGTAGCGATCACTTCGGCCCCGAGGGCCGGGTGGCCATCGTCTACGTCGACGGCGACATGGTCGACGGCCGCAGCCAGACGTTCCCCTTCGTCGGTATCCACACCGCGGGCTCGTACACCATCGCGGAGTCCCTCAAGCAGGTGCGCGAAGATCCCAGCGTCGGAGCCGTGGTGCTGCGCATCGAAACTGGTGGCGGCTCGGCCATGGCGGCCGACGTGATCTGGCGTGAAGTGCAGTTGACCGCCGCGCAGAAGCCGGTCGTCGTGTCGATGGGCGCTGCCGCAGCCAGCGGTGGCTACTATATCGCTTCACCCGGCAACTACATCTACGCAAACCCACTGACTATCACGGGCAGCATCGGCATCTTCTTTGGCAAAATCGACGTAGCCGGCTTGCTCGGCAAGATCGGCGTGAACGTCGAGACGCTCAAGACCACGCCCCACGCGGACGCCGAAGGCGTGTTCCGTCCCTTCAGCCCGAGCGAGCATGAGATCCTCAAGGACAAGATCGAGCAGTTCTACGGTTTGTTCCTGCGGCGCGTCTCGGACGGTCGCAAGTTGACCAAGGCTCAAGTCGACGCTGTCGGGCGCGGTCGCGTCTGGACGGGACGGCAGGCCAAAGAGCACAAGCTGGTCGATGATTTGGGTGGCTTGCGTCAGGCGCTGGCCAAGGCGCGCGTTTTGGGCGAACTGCGGGACGATTCGCCGATCTTGGAACTGCCCGTGCCGCAGACCTCGATCCTTGGCTACCTGCTGGGCATCGAAGGCCTGAAAGAGCAACTGTCCGGCAGCGCGCCGCCCTTGCCCCGCGAACTCTTCGAGCTCGTGCGAGCCGTGGCGCCTTACGCCATCTACAAGCCGGATCAGCCCCTCGCACGCCTCGAAAACATGCCCAACTTCCTGCCGTGACACGCGAACTTCCTCCCACTCTCGAGCTGCGAGGCTTGGTCCTGGGGACCGAACGGGGGCCGTTGACGTGCGAGGCGCTCGCAACGGGCCATGGCAACGTCGCCTGCTTGGGCGCAGCTCGAGCGTTGGTCCGCGCCTTCGTCGAACCCGACCGCTTACGCCGCGGCCGTATCCTCTGTCGAAACCGCGAGCTCGGCGCGTCGCTGGCCGAACTCGCGGCCGGGTTCGTGCCGCACCGACTCGCCGGTGACCCCGAGCTCGACGTCAAGACGACCCTGCTGCTCGGCGCACGGCTCCTGGGTCTGGGTGCGAGCGACGTCCAGCTGGCGCTCGAACGCGCGCACGCCGCTGGATTCCAGAAAGAGCGCTTGAACCGACTGAGTCCACTCCAAGAGCGTCTGTCCGGACTGGCCCACGGCCTGCTCGGTCGTCCGCCCCTTCTCATCATCGAAGACCCCTACGTGGAGCTCGATGACGACGGCGCAGCCGCCTTGGAGGAACTGCTCGATCCCGAGCTGGAGACTCACCAGTTCATCACCAGCGTCGAAGCGGACTCGCCTTGGTCGCGGCGGCTGCTGGCGCGGGCCGACCAAGTCATTACGGCTGCTGGCGGCGGCCTCCTGGGGCCATTCGCTCCCGTGGATCTGCCGGTGCGAGGTCTCTGGCTCCAGTGCCGCGAGCCCGGAGTCGCGCAATTGGTCGATGCTCTGCGTGCCGCCAAAGCCGAGGTCACCCCTACCCCCAGGCCTGGCGTGTTGTTCGTCCGCGGCCTGGGGGGACTGCAGATCCTGCAGCTCGCCGAAGCTGCGGGCGCGCAGGTCGAGGAACTCTCGCCAAGCAACCCCTGAGTCGTTCGTCGCCTGCGGCCCTCGTGCTATTGAGCCGCCCGTGACGGACGGCAAATCGAGCGACAGACAACCGCTGCAGAGCGCCCGACGGGTGCTCGTGAAGGTGGGATCCCGCATGCTGGCGGAGCGGGCCGATATGCCGGAGCACCTCGCGTTTCAATTGTCGCAGTTGGTCCGTGAGGGCAAGAGCCCCGTGTTGGTGTCGAGCGGCGCCGTAGCGCTCGGCATGGTGCGCCTGGGGCTCAGCCAACGCCCGACCGAGGTGGCCTGGATGCAGGCTGCCGCCTCTGCCGGTCAATCGGTGCTCATGCACCGCTACGACAAGGCCTTCGCAGCGCATGGAGTCACGGCTGCGCAAGTGCTCCTCACGCACGGAGATTTGGCCGATCGAACACGTCTGAACAACGCCCGCGGCGCGCTCGGTGCGCTGCTCGAGGCGGGCGCAGTACCGATCATCAACGAGAACGACGTGGTAGCCACCGAAGAGCTCCGCTTCAGCGACAACGATCAGCTCTCGGCCATGGTGGCGCCCCTGGTTGGCGCCGACGCCTTGATTTTGCTTACCGACGTCGACGGTGTGCTCGACGAAAGTGGCGCCCGGATTCCGGTCATGCAGAGCATCGAAGCATTTCAGGACCGCGGTGCCGCGGCCGGTGCCGTGGGCCGAGGCGGCATGCGCAGCAAGCTGGACGCAGCGTTCAAAGCTTGCCGTTCGGGCGCCGCCGTCGTGATCGCCAGCGCGCGACGCGAAAACGTCGTACTGGACGTGCTGGCCGGCGCCGACATTGGGACCTACTTTCCGGCACGCGGCACGATTTTGCGCGCGCGACAGCATTGGATCGCCTACACGCTGCGCCCGTCAGGCACTGTGGTGCTCGATTCGGGCGCAGTCGAGGCGCTCAAGACCGGGCAGCGCAGCCTTCTGCCAGTGGGCATTTTAGGAGTGCGCGGCGAGTTCCACAGCGGCGCTTCGGTGCGCTTGGTCGACAGCCAGAACGAGGAGATCGGACGGGGACTCACGCGCCTGGGTTCGGCCGACATTGCTCGTGCCGCTGGCAAGAAGAGCGACGAGCTTCAAGAGGCCCTGGGCCGCAGCGACGAGACCGTCGTCGTCCACAAGGACGATCTGGTACTACGCGATTGAGTCGCTTGGTGTAAGGTTCGGATCATGGCGGCGCTGACTCGCTTTCTCGTTTGGACGGCTCTCCTGATCGGCGTCGTCGTCGGTCTGTTGCGCCTCACGGCTCTGCGTTGGGTGCGCTTGCCCGAGAACGACCCTGTGCTCGAGACCTCGGTGCTGCCCACTCTGGAGGGTGGCGACTTGATTGTGCTGTGGCGCCTCGGGCGCCCCGGCTTCGGCGACCTCGTGCTCTGCCCGGAGCCCCACGTGCCCGAGCGGTACGTGGTCGGCCGCATCATCGCCGAAGGAGGAGACAAGGTTCACCTCAAGGAAGGAAAGCCTTTCGTGAACGAGAGGCAGTTGATCGTCGATCGCAGTTGCGATCCCCCGCTATTCAGCTTTCCCCACCCCGATCGCCCTTCCGAGCAGGTCGAACAGCAGTGCGGCTGGGAAGAGATGGGCAGCGCCCTGCACATGATGGGCGATCCGCAGATTGGCAAGATCGTTGCCGAAGATCGCCAGTACGAAGTGCCCGACGGACACTGGTTCTTGCTCAGCGACAACCGCCATTTCTCTTACGATTCACGTGACTTTGGCTACATCGACGCGAGCACCTGCAAGGAGTTGGTGTTGGCTCGACTGGTCAGCCGACGCGGCTGGACCGACGCCAAGCGTCGGATCACCTACATCCAGTAGATTTTCTTCGATAAGTGCACATCGGGGCCAGCTGGCACGCGCGGCTCGCCCCCTTCCCACGGTCACGAAACCGTAAGAAGGTGGACCAACAGCGGGCTGACGGTCCGCCGCGAAGGACGCCATGGACCAAGCCAAATTCTTTCCCTGCGCCGCCTGCCAAGCGCTCATTCCTCCGGGACACAAGTTCTGCGGTCGCTGTGGTGAGACGACGCCGCCGGAGGTGTTGAACGTAGCGATCGATTACTTCGGCGATCTGCAGGATCCGTCCAAGGCGAGTCTGGTGGTCATCCGTGGCGAAGGCATGGAAGGTCTGAGTTACCACCTGCGTGCGACTGAGCATTTGCTGGGCCGGCAGGGGCAGATCCAGCTGGAGGATCCCTTCCTCTCGGCGCGCCACGCCAATCTGCTCTATCGCCATGCCCAACTTACGCTGCGGGACGAGAATTCCCTCAACGGCACGTTCGTGCGCATTCGCGGCAAAACGAAACTCGCGCCCGGCGACACGTTCTTGGTTGGCGACCAGTTGTTTCGCGTCGAACCGATGCCCACCGTCACCGAGCACACCGACTCGGCGGGCACGTTTTTTTACGCTTCGCCCAGCTACTCGAGCACGTTCCGCGTCGTACAGTTGCTGGAGGGCGCCGGCAGCGGATTGGCCCATTGTCCTCGCGGTTCGCGGGTCACGATTGGTCGCCGAGGGTGCGACATCAACGTCTTCGACGACGTGCACTTGTCCGAAGAACATTGCGCTATCGAGCAAGATGCGGACGGCTTCTCGCTGACCGATCTCGAATCGAAGAACGGCACCTACGTCCGCCTCAAGCGCGAGCAGCCGCTGGACCATGGCGACTATTTCGTCGTCGGCCGGAAGCTACTCCGCGTCGACATGAATGCGTGAGCCCAACAGGCTGAGCCCAACAGGGCTCGAAGTCAGTCGTTCGGGATCTTGCCCGGCTTCTTGCGGCGCTTGCGCTTGGCCCGACCTTCGGTGACGGCGGTCAGCGGCAGGGGCTTCTCGACGCGCGCTGCGCGTCGCAGATCAGCCAGCTCTTCGGTCAGGGCGTAGAGCGGATTCTTTTTGTAGCGGTCGCCGCGCCCCTGCTCGATGCGCGGCAAGAGCGCGACGATGCGGCGCACGGAGTCGGCAATGCGGCGCGGCAGATTGAGCCGTTCGACTACGGGTTCTAGGAAATCGTTGGCGCCGCGCGCCGGATCGGAGCCGAAGGCGCAGGCTTCGCTGAGCGGCTCGAGCAGAAGTGCAGCCCAGAGCAGCACGTCGTCGAGTGGCTTCTCGTCCGCCTTGGTGCGCCGATCGACCTCCGACAACAGGCGCCAGACCGAGTCATCGTCGGCTGCATCGGCCAAGTACGACGACAGCTCGGGCAACAGCATGTCGAGCACCCCCGTCTCCCAACACAACCACATCGAGCGATGCGAAGCTCCACCGCGCATGAGGCGCAAGACCTCTTCGGACAGGCGCGGACGCGCAGCCATGGCCAATGCGCCGCGACACTGCACGATGGCCTCGTAGACCTCGGGCGTCATGCCAAAGTCGATGCGCGCCGCGAATTTGATGGCGCGCAGGATGCGCACGGGATCTTCCTGAAAGCGCACCAAAGGATCACCGATGGTGTGAACGGTACGGCTGTCGATGTGCGCCATGCCCCCGACCCAGTCGAGCACCGAGCCATCTTCCAGGTCGTAAAACAGCGCGTTGATGGTGAAGTCGCGCCTGAGCGCGTCTTCGTGGGCTTCGCCGAACACGTTGTCCGAGCGAATCAGCAGATCGTCTGCATCGCCGTCGGTGGCCGGGAGCGGATTCTTTCGAAAGGTCGCGGTTTCGACGATGTGATTGCCACCGAACAAGACGTGAACAAGACGGAAGCGCCGCCCGATCACTCGGGAGTTGCGAAATAGTGATCGCACTTCTTCGGGGCGCGCACTCGTCGCGACGTCGAAGTCCTTCGGCCTTTGCCCGACCAACAGATCGCGGACGCAGCCACCGACCAGGTAGGCCTCATGGCCCTGCCGGGTCAGCCGCTGGACCACCTTGGCGGCGTCTGCATTGATCAGCTCCTTGTCGAAGCGAACGCTCATGCGCGCGGGCGTTGGGCCACCCGAACTGGGTCGGCGAACGATCGGAGCCTGTTCCCCTTCGAAGGAGCTGTCGGCACGTGGCGCGCGCCTCGGTTCACGCGGTTCGCGCGGAGGACGGGGAACCGTCGGCTTCGCTTCGCGCACATCGCCGTGCTGCGCCCCACCGTTACGTTCTTCACGACGGGCGCGCCGACGCTCCAACCGGCGGGCCACGTCACTGTCGCCGAGGTCGATCGGGCGGGTTGCTTTGGGGCGCTCTGTCTCGGAAGCCATGAAATGCGGGCGGGAACGAGCCGGGACGCTAGGGCCAACGGATCCGCCCATCAAGCAGCGGGGAGGAGCGCGCTCCGCTCAGGCGTTTCGTGGCCCCCACTTGCCCGCGGGACCTCCCTCTTGCTGTAGTCGCCCCATGGACCCGAGCTCGCCAGAGCTGGACGCGCTGGTGGTGCTGGGCTGCAAAGTGCACGAAGGCGCGCCGAGTGCAGCCCTCGAGAGAAGGCTCGTGCGGGCACTGCAGTCGAAGTGCGCCGCGCCGCTCGTCGTCATGAGCGGCGGCAAGACTTGGGCGGGCGACTCGGAAGCAGAAGTGATGGCAGCCTGGTGGCGAACCAGCGAAAGCACCGGCGACTCGACATCTGCCGTCGAGCTTCTGCTCGAAAGCGGTTCGCTGACAACACGCCAGAACGCATTGTACACAGCCCGTTTGCTGCGCCCGCGTAGCGTGCGACGCATTGGCTTGGTGACCTGCGACTACCACATGTGGCGCGCGGGTTGGCTGTTTCGCTCACAGGGTTTCCTCGTCGTGCCGCTGGCCGCGCGCGTCGAACGCACTTGGGCCGAGCGCACGCGCCTGGCGCTCCGAGAATCGCTTGCCTGTTGCCTCAGCGGCTTCGAGAGGACGAGGCCATGAGCTTTACCAACACGGCCTCGATCGCTTTGCTGCTGAGCGGTTGTCTGCTCGGCGGCTGTCGCTCGTCGGGTGGCGGGGGGGGCAGCAAGTCGGACAAGCCAGCCGCATCGGACGTCGAGGCGAGTGGAGCCGCAGCGCGCCCGGTCGACTATCGCCTCGTGCGCGACGCCGCGCGACGCATCGATGCAGGTGAACTGCCACTGTTGCAGCGGCATTTGGCGGCCAGCGGGCCTGCACGGCTGTGGGCCGCTTTTGGCCTGGGAAAACTGTGCAAACACGATCGTCCAGGTGTGACTGCGGGGTTGGTTTCGGCGTTGGCGGCTTGGTCCGTCGAGCCGGCGCCGCCGAGCCCCTTGGAGCTGCGCACGTTGGCGCGTGCACTCGGCAGCTGCGCGACGGAAGAGAGTGAGCACGTCTTGCGCAGCTGGGTGAGCGCGAGCGGCGCATCTTCTCTGCCTGGACTTGCGGAGGCCGCGGCCTTCGGGCTCGGAATACAGGCCGATCGCAGCGGAAGCCTGGAAGAGCGTACGCTGACCGTGCTGCTCGACGCCGCCGAGCGCGAGAAGAACCGCGTGCTGCTGTATCCAGTTGGACGTCTGCCAGCGCTCGGCGAAGCGCTAGCGGCTCGCACTTTGGACGTCGCGGGCGAACTGCTCACCCAAAAGGCAGAAGGTTCGCACCAGTTCGCCATCCTCGCACTTGGCAGCGTCGGTCCGAGCGCCAGTCTGCCTCTCGTGCAGCTCGCTTTGAACGCGGACTTTGAGGCCAGCGAACGCGCGCTCGCCGTCCAAGCGCTCGGACGTCTAGGGCCAGGCGGGGCGCGCGCCTTGGATCAAGCGACCAAGGCGCTACTCGAGCGCGGCTTGCCGGCCCAAGCCGACGACGCAGCTTGGGTCGTACTTGGCGCGTTGCTCAAGTTGCTCGACGAGCCGCACGAAGCACGCCAAATGCTGGCGGAGCTCGGCCGCGCTCCGCTTGGACCAACAAGCACGCCGGCCGAACGCGCGCAGCGTCGACGCATGATCGCGCTGCGTTGTCGCGCCGCCGCTCTGGTCGCGCAAGCGAACGAATTGGCGCGCGGTTTGCTGGAGTGCGACCCTGAGCACGGCGTCGCCGAAATGGAGGCGCGCCTCGAAGTGCTCGGACGCGGCCCTTTGAAGGCCCAGCGAGCCCGTGCGTTTGCCGAGCTCACCAAGACCGACAATCCGCGTCTACTCCAGGCCGCGCTACGCCTGCTCCCTCGTCACGCCGAATACGAGGGCACCCTCGAACTCTTGATCACGGCGCTCGGAAAACCCGAAGCGGGCACGCGCGCCACGGCGCTCGGGGTCATCGCAGCGCACCCCGAGCGAATCTACACGCGCGTCAAAGAGTCCGAGCCCGATGCGCGCGTCGTCACGGCGGTGCAAACCATGCTCGAAAGTTCAAGCGACAAGCCGGCACTGGAGACCATCGCGGCGGCGCTGGGGGCAGCCGGCGCGCTCGGAACCTTGACGCTCAAGCCCGCGGTGGAACGCCATTGCCGTGGCCCGCATCGCGCGCTCCACGCGCGGGCCCAGGCGGCATTGGGCTTGCTGGGCAGTCCGAATCAAGAGTGCCGCTCTGCCGGCCAGCCGACGCCTGCAGTACCGACCCCACCCGTTCTAGCTCCCACGGTCGATCAAAAACCAGTCGTCGTGCACATCGAGAGCGATCTCGGTGCGCTCGAACTACGGCTCGATAGCGCCGACACCGAAGCGGGGCGCCGGCGCGTCGTCGAACTCGTCGGGCAGCACCAGTACGATGGCGTCGCCGTGACGGCAGCGGCGTTCGGCTTTGCCGTCACGTTCGGCGATCGCGACGGCGACGGCTACGAAAACGGCGAGCTCGTGCCACTAGCCGACGAACTCGGGCCGACCGAGTGGAGCGCAGGCTCGGTGGGCTTCACCAGCTTTGCAGTAGACGCGGCGGGCTCTCAGCTTTTGGTCACCCTCGGCGAAGCACCAGCCATGACCGGCGAGAAGACGCGCCTCGGCACAGCCAGCGGCCCCTGGCACTTGCTGATGCCGGGAGACGTATTCAGCAGCTTGCGCATGGAATGAGCGGCCGCTCGGTGGTAGGCCGAACCGCGATGCTTCTCGCTGTCGACATTGGCAACACCAACATCGTCTGCGGACTCTACGAAGGCGCGACGCTGTCGGCGACCTTTCGCTTCGAAAGCTCGCCGCGCCGAAGTAGCGACGAACAAGCGGCTTTGCTCGCACAACTCCTCCAGCTGCGGCAAATCGACAAGAGTTCGATCGTGGCCAGTATCGTGGCTAGCGTGGTCCCGCCACTCACCGACGTGATCGCGCGCGCCGTGGAGGAGATCGTCGGAACGCCGCCGCTCGTGGTCGGTGGACCCGGGCTCAAGACGGGCATCCGGATCCGCACCGACAACCCGCGAGAAGTCGGCGCCGATCGTATCGTCAACTCGGTGGCTGCTTTCGAGCGGGTCAAAGGCGCAGTGGTCGTCGTCGATCTGGGCACGGCCACGACCTTCGACTGTGTCTCGGAAGAGGGCGACTACTTGGGCGGGGTGATCGTGCCAGGCGTTCAGGTCAGCTTGGATGGTCTCTTGGGGCGCGCCGCCAAGCTCTCGCGCATCGAGCTGGTCGAGCCACCACGCGTGATCGGACGCAACACCGTGCACGCCATGCAGTCGGGCATCGTCCACGGCTACGCTTCGCTCGTCGACGGACTGATCGAAAAGATCGGCGTGGAGCTCGGCGTGCCCTTTCGCACGCTGGCGACGGGCGGCCTGGCCGAACGCATCTGCAAGCGTACGCGACTGGTCGAAGAGATCTGCCCGAACCTCACTCTTGACGGCCTGCGATTGATCTACGAGCGCAACCAAAACGCCCGACCCGGAGAGCCGTGAACCCAAGAGCGCTTGGCGCGCTCGCCTTGACGGTCGCATTGGGCCTCGGGGCCTGGGCCTGGACGCGAGCGCGCACCCCCGAGAGCCCGCCTTTGCATGTCGCAACCCCGCGCTTGGTTTCTTTGGCGCCCGCGGTCAGCGAAACCTTGCGGGCGCTCGGTGCGGGCGAGCAACTCGTCGCCGTCAGCGACTACTGCTCCGACACCACCCACCTGCCGCGCGTGGGGAGCGCCATCACGCCAAACTACGAAGCGATCGCGCGCGCGCGTCCGACTCTGATCTTGGCGACGCAGGTGGGCGGCAGCCAGCTCACGCCACTGACGCGCATCGCTCCCACGACAGAACTGCCGTGGCTCAGCGTCGTTGAGGTGGCCGCCAGCGTGCGCCGCCTTGGCTGGCTCACGGGCCAGAGCTCACGGGGCAACGCCCTCGCCGCCAGGTTTGCGAAGGTGCTCGACGTCGCGCCGCCCCCCTCGGCTCCGCGCGTGCTGGTCTTGCTCGGCGACGCAGGCGCGGGCACTAGCAGTTACTGGTTCATCAAGCGGGACTCACTCCACGGCGCGCTGCTGCACGCAGCCGGTGCCCGGAACGCCGTGCCCGAGGAAGTGACAGGTGCTCCCCGCATCTCCGTCGAGGACCTGCTCCGCCTTGATCCAGACGCCGTGGTGATCTTCGGCGCCGACCCACGCGGCCCGGTCTCGGTCGAGCCCATCCTGGCGGAGTTGCGCAAGCTCGAGCCTTTGCGGGCCGTGAAGGCCAATCGTCTCGGCGCACTCGTCGCGCCCCAACTCTTGGGCTCCGGTCCCGCACTGCTCGACTTCGTGGAACCTCTACGCACCGAAATTGCCCGCCTTTTGGCCCGTCCAACGCCATGAATTCGCTTGCTGCGGGAAGTCCAGGGCCGAAGTCGGCGAAGCTCAGCGCGCGCGCCCTGTGCCTCGGCACCCGCCTCTGCGACGTATCGCTGGAACTTGCGGCGGGCGAGTGCATCGTGCTGACGGGCCCCAACGGTTCAGGCAAATCGAGCTTGCTGCGTGTCTTGCTGGGTCTGGAAGAGCCGGATGGGGGCCAGCTCGAACTGGACCAGCGAGCCTACGACGGCTGGAGTCGAACCGAATTGGCGAGTCGTCTCGGCTGGCTGCCGCAACGGCCGGGTCTCGCCGAACCGAGGACCGTCGAAGAACTGGTCGCTGCGGGTCGATTTCGTTTCCGCGAATCCGAGTCCGTGGCCCGAGCGGCCGCCCTGCGCGCTCTGGCGTCGCTCGATGCGGCCCAGCTCGTCGGGCGGCGAACCGATCGTATTTCGGGCGGCGAACTGCAGCGCGTGCTGCTCGCGACTCTGGTCGCTCAAGAGGCGCCGCTCTTGCTGGTCGACGAACCCGCCAATCACCTCGATCCCGAGCAGCAGGTCGCCGCCTACCGAGCACTCGGACGCCTCTGGCAGCAAGGCCACGGTCTGCTCGTCGTGACGCACGAACTCGGCTTGGTGCGCCTGCTGGGCGATCCGACGCGGATCCGGGTGCTCGGCCTCGCCCAGGGTCGTGTCGCGCTCGATGAACGGCTCGACTCACCCGATCTGCCTGCTGCCCTCGCGCGCCTGTCGGGCGTGCCCTTTCGCGCCGGCAGACGACCGGGCGACGTGTCGGTCGATTGGGAGGCGCTCGAATGAAACAAGGCTGGGCAGCAACTTCG
>JBBQHO010000002.1:0-58638 GCA_038324055.1 Polyangiales bacterium
GCGAGGGCCAGCCTCTCGCCTGCCCGCCCCAATTCGGTGGTCCCGGCGTCGGTCTCCTGGCCTGCCGCGACGATCGCAAATTTTTGCAGCAGCTTCCCGGGCGCGTTTGCGGCGAGACCGTCGACGTCCACGGCAAGCGAGGCTTCGTACTCACCTTGTCGACGCGCGAGCAACACATTCGTCGTGAACGCGCGACCAGCAACGTCTGCACCAATCAGGGCCTGATCGCGCTGGCTTTCGCCATTCGCGTTTCGCTCTTGGGCAAAGCCGGCTTCGTCGAGGTAGCTCAGCAATGCCTGGCCAAGGCTCATTACCTGCGCGACACGCTACTCGCGCTACCCGGAATCTCCGCGGGCTTCGAGGCCGCTCCCTTCTTCAACGAATTCGCCATCCGCTTCGAAGGAAAGACGGCGCAAAGTGTGCTCACCAGTTTGGAGGCCGAAGGCATCCTGGGTGGTGTCGATCTGGGGCGCTTTCGGGCCGATCACGCCGACCGCTTGCTGCTGGCCGTGACCGAGCAACACACGCGCGGAGATTTGGACCGACTGATCGCTGCTGTCGCGCGCGCTTGAGCGGCCAGCGTCGCGCATGCGCTTTGCCGCAGCAGCGCGCTGCGATCAGTTCTCAAAGACCAAAAGTCGGCGCGAGGCTGGCTGCCGCGGGCACCGGAGGCGCTGGTGCTGGCTGATCGGGGCTGGACAACGGGCTTGGCAGCACCTCGGTGAAGTAGGACCGATGCGTGCTCAGTCGCGCGAAGTCCAAGCCGAGCGAAGCAGACAACGTGCCGACATTGTTCTCGCCATAGCTCCCGCCCAGATGAAGCACGACGCCCCAGGGGGCGCCGAAGAACACACGAGCTGAACCGGCCGCGCCACCGTAGGTGGCCACGCGGTAGTGACTACCGAGATCGACGCCGAGGCCCCAGTCCCCGCGAGCGTAGCTGCCCGTGCAGAGCCGAAACGCACCACCGACGTCGGCGCCAACGGCGAACTGCGCGCCTACGTGCACGATTGCACCGAACACGAGCGGCTGGGCTGGGGTTGTTCCCAGGCCTGCATCGATATCGAGCAAAGGAGACGCAACGGTCGTGGCTTGGTCGATGATACTGGCCCCGCCCGCCAGCGAATACCAAGACGAAACATCGGCGCGCGCTACGCTTGGCAACGCGAGCAAAGTCGTCAACGGAAGCGCTGCAGCCCCAGCAAGAAGGAGAGGTGAAAAAGAAGTGCGCATGGCGGGAGCGGTGGCGGAAGCCGAGTGGGGTTCTGTTAACACAACGCGCACGAGCACACGAGCATCACTCCGCTCGCCCGACCCACGTTTCGAGCTCGACTGGGTTCAGCGAGCCCTGGAAGGCGCTGACGATGACACCTTTTTTGTCGAGCAACACCCACGTGGGCACAGCGCGTATCGCGCTCCAGGGTCCCTTCCCGCCCAGCGTGATCGAGTCAGCCATGGCCACGGGATAGTGGAGCTGGACGGTCTGAGCGAAGGTGCGTACCAGCTCGACGTTCTGGGGTGGTTCGAGAGCAACAGCGAGCGCATTGATTCGCGGGTTGTGTTGGCGACTCAAGTCTTCGAGACGTTTGGCTTGCGCCTGTGACGCCAAGTCGAACGTCGTGATGAAGAGGAGCACGGTGACCCGACCGCGTAGGCGCTCGGCTGTAACCAACTGTCCGTCGATCGTTCCGAACGAATACTCCGCCGCGTCCCCCGATTGGGGTGCGGTTGTCGGCTCAGCTGGCGCCGCTCCGGCGCAACCCAGAACGACGGCCGCAAGCCAAGCGGCCCCCCAGCGACAACAGCCACGGATCAAGGTCCGACAGCGCCCAACAAATCCACGAGCACTTCGAGTGCTTCGGGCAGCGCCAGACCTTGACGCTGATGACTGAGTACCGCCGAGGCGACTTCGTCGATCAGCGACTTCACGGGAGCGTTCTCGAGCCTCACGCCTTCGAGCAGTTGGTGCGCCGCCGGTGCGCTGCTGGCCAGGGTGATGGGATCGTGTCTCACCCACTCGAAACGGCCGGCGACGACCCCGCAGGCAAGCACTTGGACGAAGTCCAGATACAACGGCAGCACCAGGATGTAGACGCGCAACCCCTCGCGGCTCACCCCGAACAGGCCGCGCTGTTTCCCGCTTGGCAGGGCGGCCTCGGCATCCGGCCCCAGGGCCTCCATCAACCTCTGACGGCGTTCGGGATCGCTCTCCACCGCCAAGAGCGGCGCGTAGAGGGCAAAGGTCGGCACGTCGACCTCCGGTGCGTCGAAAGCCAGCGAATCGAGCCAGGACTCGCGCCCTCGTGCGTCCAGGTCACGGTAGGCAATGGCGGCCGCCAACGCAGCTTCTGCGTCGCAGGCCATCGACGCCAGCCACTGTCGCCAGACCGCGGTCGAGCGCCCATCGTCGATGAAACGCACCGCCGTATGCTCGTCGCTCGCTGCAGTCTCGAGAGCTACATGCCCGGTGGATTCGCCAGCGGTCATCAGGGCGTCTCCCAGCACAGGCCGCGCTCGGCCTTCAAGTCGGCGAGCATCGACCGAACCTCAGCGCTGCGACTGTGCGGCGTCACGAGGCACACTTCGCCGCCGCGCGTCCCGTGGATCACGCCGAGACCTTCACTGGCCTCGAGCACGCCTTGGAGGAACGCCAGATCGCGCGCGCGCGCAGAGATCACGAACGTCGTCATGCTGGCGCTCTCGTGTCGCATCGGCAGCGACCCTAGATCAGCTGCGTGGGGACGGGTAGTCGGAGTCGAAGAACGGCGGCGCCCTCGTGTCCCGCGTCTCAGCGCGAGCCGCCGAGGTTTGCGAGGAGGATTTCGAGCGCTTCTTCGACCTTTTCCAGCCAACCTTCGTCGATGTCCACAGCTTGTCCCACGACGCCTTGCAGTGGTTCGACGGGATGGTCACAAAGGACCCCAGTCGTCGGGTTCTTTCGACGCTGCACGACGCCCGCCTGACAGAGGCGAACGGCACGCAGCGCGAGCTCGGGATTATCGCAAGCGGCTTCGCTACGAGCGACTTCGAGCAAGCGCTCGAGTTCCCGACTGGCATCGATCCACCCCAGTTCGATCGCTTCGAGCAACCGAAGGTGGGCGCGCACGCGACCCGAAACGTCACCGAGTTCGCGCGCCACCTGAGCTTCGAGGGCGCGAGCGCGAAAGCCAAGCGGTGACCTGGAGTCGATGCCCCGCAAATGCGCAATCGCCTGGCTCGGGTCGAGCGCTTCTCGAACGAGCAGCTCGGCGAGTTCGAAGCGAACCCGATCCTCTACCCCCGGCTCGAGCGGCTCGGCTGCAAGCGTCTGCAAGAGTTCGAGCGCGCGCAAGTTCTCACCCGCTTCGACGAACGCGCCAGCAAGCGTGAGTCGCGCCCCGGCATGAGAGGGCTCCTGCTTCACTGCCCGCTTGAGCCATGAAATAGCCTCACGCCGGTATCCCCCGGCAAAGAACAGTTTCCCCATCTGGAAGGCCGAGGCAGCCCGTTCGCTGGAAGTCGTACAAAGCGCATCCAGATGCTCGGCGTCGCCCACGGCGCTCTTCAGCTCGCCGCGCGCGATGGACTGCGCGATACGAGAACTTCGCGGCTCGGCGAGCGAAGGTGCCCTTTCGATCGCGCGTTCGAGCAAGTGAAGGCGTTCGTCGCCCGTGGTCTCGCGTGCCAGCGCCGAAAACAGCATACCGCTGAGAGCCGATTGTTCTTCTAGCTCGGCCGCTCGCAAGGCACTCTCCCGCGCCGCTTGAACGCGACCTGTCTGGCGCAGGGCCTCGGCTTCGAGCGCATAGTGCAAAGACGGAGCCTCGCCGTCGACGCGTAGCTCTTCGAGGAACGACAGCGCCGACTCCCCGTGGCCGCCCGCGGAAAGATCGAGAGCCGCCAAAATCCACGACAATTCGGGCTGACGCGGCGAACTCTCGAGAGCGGTCAAATACTGCTGTCGCGCTTCTTGCGCATTGCCACGCAGGAGGGCTTCGTCGCCGCGACGCGCCAACTCTGCAACGCCTGCCAGGCGTAGCCCACGCCGCGTGGCTTCGCTCGGCTCGGCCGCGCTATCGAGCGAGAGAGTCAGGGCGCCCCGGGACAACTCAGTGCGCTGCACCACCTGCGCAACCATGGTCGGCACCCGAAATCCGAAGGCTGGCAAAACCCGCAAGCAGAGGGCGCGCGACAGATCGTGGAACTGGACCGCACGCCCGGTGCGCTCGATATCGGCCGAAAGCGCGTCCAGACCGACCAAAACAGCATCGACGAACTCGAGCGCCAGGCGCAACGCGGGCACATCCAGACCGACGCCGCGAGCGCCATCGACGACCCAACGAGGCCGCTGCCCGGAACACAACACCCAGTCGAAGCACAAGGAGCGCGTCGTGCCGAGCAGGCTGCAAGAAACAACCTGAGCCTCGGGCGCCCGAGCTACACGGGCTGCGCGGACTGGGGCCGTGCCGCGTTCCCCTGCTAAAACCTCGGGGCCCACGGCAGCGGAGCCGTGTTCCCCACTACCAAAGCCGCGCGAACCAAGTCGCAGATCGATGAGCGCCACGCCGAGCACACGCTCCGCAAAGGGGCGGAGGAAAGCGGCCAAGAGATCGAAGTCGACGCGCAGGACTGCGCGCTCGAGAGTCGCCCGCCGATTGCGAAATTGCTTGACGCCCTTGGATAGGTCCACGGGGTAGCGCAAGCCGACCAGGGCGAGACTGAGCTCTTCGAGTCGCAGGGGCCCCAACGCGAGCGGCTCGGAAAGTTCGACGCCGAGTGCGCCGCGAGCGACGCTCAAACGCAGCGGCAGCGCAGAAGCGGGCTGGGCCGTTGCTGATTCAGCAGCGCTGAAAGGAGCGCGCCCCGGGGGCGCGCCCTCTCCTCGACCACGCTCGCCCACCGATGACATCGGTGCGGATGGTATCCCGACTGCTCACTTCTCGGCTACCTTGACCTTCATCTTCTCGATCAAACCCGTGAAATTGCTCTTGTCGATGATGCGCTTGAACTGGCTCTTGTAGTTCCCGACCAGGCTCGACCCTTCGGTGACGATGTCGAAGACGCGCCACTTGCCGCTCACTTCGTGAGCCAGGTAGTCGATGGCGATCGGTTCCTTGCGCTGATCGGTTTTGTGCTTGGCGACCGTGCGCACCAGCTTGCCTCGGGCCGCGTCTTGTTCACCCTTGAAGGTGATGTCGTAGGCCAAGGTGTCACGAATGTTCTTGGTGTAGGCGCGCTGCACCAAAGTGGTGAGCAGCTCTTGGAACTGCTTGCGTTCTTCGGGCTTGAGCTTTTCCCAGTTGTCACCGAGCGAATCTTTGGCGAGCGCGTCGTAGTCGAGCACCTCGTCGAACGTGGCGGTCAGTTTCTTGTCGCTTTCCGGGCCCGACTGCGTCACGAGCGCGGCCAGCTGTGCCTGCTTGGCCTTCAGGTAGGTCTCTGCGCTCTCGGCGCGTGCAGGTGCGGCAGAACCAATGAGCACAGCAAAGGCGGCCAGGCTTGCGAAAATTCGGAGGAAATTCTTCATGATCGGATTCCAGAGAAAGCGTTCGGAGGAGGTACGTCAGCCCCGCGCAAAAGATTCCCCTGGACCTGCGTGCCGCGCAAGTCGCTGTACTGCCACTGGAATCAGTCTGTGAGTCGAACCCCGAGGTCGATTTGAAACGTAGCTCCCTGGCCCTCGCTGCTCTCCACCGCGATCGCAAAGCCGTGCTCGTCGGCAATACGTTTGACCACGGCCAAGCCGACGCCCGTCCCTTGGGAACGCGTCGTGAAGAAGGCGTCGAACAGCCGGCCTTCGGCTTCCTTGTCGATCCCGGCGCCCTGGTCTTCGACCGAGAGCACGACGCGAGTTCCCACTTGCAGACGCACTTGAACCTCGCTTCCCGCGGCGCTGGCTTGCACGGCGTTGCGCAGTAGATTCCAAACGAGTTGTCGAAGCTGCGCGCCGTCCGCGCGAACGAGCACCGGTTCACGAGGAGCTAACAGATGTACGGCGACGTCCGCCTGCGCTCGACCCGACCGTCCAGCCAATTCCACGACATCCGTCAGCAGCTGAGCGACGTCGGTCCGCGCGAACTGAGGCGGACGCGGGCGCGACAGATCGACCATGTCGGAGACCAAATCTTCGAGCCGGCCGGCTTCACGCAGCACTATATCGCAGAGCTCCCGATCGTCTTCGCCCAATTCGCTCACGCGCAACAGCTGAACTGCCCCTGCGATCGAGCTGAGCGGGTTGCGAATTTCGTGTGCCAGACCGGCTGCCAAGCGGCCCATTGCTGCCAATCGCTCGGCCTGGGCGGCGCGTTGCTCCGCCGCCTCCAGCGCACCGCCGGCGCGCGAGAGGCGCTCAGCCAGGTAGCTCGCGAGCAGCGCGACCAGAACGAGTACCAATATGTTGACGACGAAATAGTAGGTGACCTGTTCGCTCGCGACGGGGTGCAGGCGCGCTACCTGATCGTTGGGCACCACCAACGCGCCCGATTCGAGCAGCAGCACCATCAAGCTAAAGAAGACGCCGCCTGCCAAGGCGGCTGCCCAGGCCCCCGAAACCCCCAGGAGCAGGCCCCCGGTCAGACAGGTCACGCCATAGAGCGACGTCGCTCCGCTAACTACACCGCCGCTCAGGTAAACGATGACGGTCCAAAGCGCTTGATCGAGCAACAGCTGCGCCATGGCAATCTCGATCAGGCGCTTGCGCCGACGGATCGCCCAGGCGCCGAATCCGCTCGTCAGCACGACCGAACCGGCCGCTACAAGCGCGAGCCGCGCCGATTGCCCAAAGACGTAGCCCGGCCCTGGAGGAGCAAAGAAGAACGCGACGGCCAGCGCTGCGCAGCCAAACAGAGCCACGCGTGCCCCAAGCACGGCTCCGAGCGCCCGCCCCAGCGGATCGATGGCCGGAGGCGCGATGGAGGCCGCTTCGTAGCGGGCGCGCATGTTGGACTAGGCCTTGATGCTGCCGGCCAGCGAGAAGATCGGCAGGTACATGGCCACGAGCACGACGCCGACCATTCCGCCGACGCCCACCATCATGATCGGCTCGAGCGATGCCGTCAGGCCGGCCACGGCCACGTCCGTTTCTTCTTCGTAGAAATCGGCAATCTTGTTCAGCATCTGGTCCAGAGCGCCCGTCTGCTCGCCGACCGAGATCATCTGCACCACCATTTCGGGGAATACCCCGGCCTTCATCAGCGGATCGGCCATGTTTTGGCCTTCGCTCACGGCCGTTCGAACGCTGAGCACGCCTTCTTGAATGATGATGTTGCCTGCGGTGCGACCGCAGATTTCGAGTGCATCCAAGATGGGCACGCCCGACTGAAGCAGCGTGCCCAGCGTGCGCGTGAACCGCGCGACCGCGATCTTTCGCATGACGGAGCCGAGCAACGGGAGCGTCAGCGACATCTGGTGGAGCCAGCGTTTACCGCGTGGATTGCGGTAGATTGTGACGGCAGCATAGCCGATACCGATGACCACCAGGAAAATCAGCCAGATGTAGCTGACGAACAGCTCCGACAGGACGAGCATCATGCGCGTGATGGCCGGCAGATTCTCACGGCCGCCGCCGAAGTTCTTGAACATCGTCTCGAACGCCGGAATGACGAAGGTGAGCAGGATGGCCATGACGCCGAACGCGATGATCACCACGATGGTCGGATAGGTGAGCGCGCCTTTGACCTGGGAGATCAATTTTGCGCGCTTTTCGATGTAGATCGACAGTCGCGTCATGATCGAGTCCAAAATGCCGCCGACCTCGCCGGCTTGGACCAAATTGACGAACAAGTCGTCGAACACTGCCGGGTGCTTGCGCATGGCCTCGCTAAAGGTGGAGCCCTGCTCGACGTTGCTCTTGATATCGTAAAGCGCCGCTTGAAACGCTTTGTTGCTTTGCTGCGAGGCCAGGATGTCGAGGCACTGCACGATCGGCAGACCGGCGTTGATCATGGTGGCGAACAGGCGCGTGAAGGTGACCAGCTCTTTGACTTTGACCGCACTGCCCAGCTTCGGCATGGCGAAGCGAGCCTTGGCGCGCGCCTTGACGGTGACGGGCGTCAGCTGCTGCGAGCGGAGTCGGGACTGGACGGTGTTGACGTCCGCCGCCTCCATCGTGCCCTTTTGGACGTCGCCATTCCGAGTGCGTGCTTCCCAGGTGAATTCAGCCATTTCGTTCTCGGGTTGCCGCAGAGCGGTCTCGCCCCGGGCAGCATACTCGGCTCACGAGACCTGGGTCAAAAATCGCGGAATCCTGGTCGGTTCTCGGGGCGCTTGGCCGTAGGTGGAGGTCGGACACGCGCGCCGAAGCCCGGGTGATCAGAACGCGCACGAAAGCCAGGCTGATAGAACGTCCGGAGCTGGCTAGACTTGCGACATGGAGCGATCGCCCGAGCTTTCACGCTTTCTCGACGAACGTATCGTCGGACAGCGGGTCGCGCCCGCGGCCGTGGCCGGCTTGACCCAGCTCGATGCCTCCGGTCAGTACGTACGAACGGTCGGGACGGCCGGCGCCGCCACGGTCGATTCGGTGTTCGACCTCGCCTCGGTCACCAAGCCATTCGTGGCGCTAACCGTGGCGCGACTGGTCGAACAGGGCCGCCTGACTTGGACGACAGCGCTCGCCGAGCTGTTGCCGGAAGTGGCCGAAGATGCCGCCGCGGTTGAGACGGTCGAAGCGCTGCTTTCACACCGCGCAGGCCTGGTTGCGCACTTGGAGCTGTTTGCCGACTCGTGGCGTGGCCTCCCCGTGGACCCGCGACTCTTGCTACGCAGGGCAGCGGGCGCGAAGCGTGCCGACGGCGGACGCGACGCGCTCTACAGCGATCTTGGCTATCTGCTCGTTGGCGCAGGCCTGGTGCGGCGCTTTGGCATGGCGCTCGACGATTTGGTCACGCGCGAACTGCTCGCCCCTCTCGGTCTGAGCGCGGGCTCGGCTCGCATGTGGCTACGCCTAGGCGACTTTGCCGAACGCGTCGCGCCTACCGAAGTGCAGCGGGGACGCGGTGGGCTCATTCGAGGGCAAGTGCATGACGACAATGCGTGGGCACTCGGCGGTAGCGGCCTTTGTGGTCACGCCGGCCTGTTTGGAACACTGCCGGCCCTTCTTCACCTGGGCGAATACCTCCTGGAAGGTGCAGCAGGCCGCGGCCCCTTGGGCAAAATCGTGCCTTTCCTGAGCGCGCCGCGACCGGGTGGAAGTCTACGCCTCGGCTTCGACGGCGTGAGCGGTGCGGGAAGCCTCGCCGGACCGGGCTCGCACGAGCGAGTTTTTGGGCACCTCGGCTTCACTGGCACCAGCCTGTGGTGCGATCCGGAGCGCTCCGTTGCCACCGTCCTCTTGACCAACCGCGTCCATCCAAGCCGCGACAATCCGAAAATCCGCGGCGCACGCCTGGCCACACAGGAATTTCTTTGGCGACTCGGACGACCCGCAGAAAATCTCGCCCGAGGGCTCGACGCGTAGCCGCTCTTTCCGCTACCAACGCCAAGGGCATTCGCCTGCCCTGAAGTCACCCATGTGGAAGCTCTCGATCGTCGATGACCAAGGCCAGAAGACGGTCGTCAACCTAGTACGGGATGAATACACGATTGGTCGTTCCGAGGGGAACACCATCCGCCTCACGGAGCGCAACGTCTCGCGCCACCACGCGCGCGTCGTGCGGACGCAGTTTGGTTACGTCCTGATCGACGCCGGCAGCACCCTGGGCGTGCACGTCAACGGCGTGCACGTGAACGGCGAACAGGAGCTGGCGCACAAGGACGTCGTGCAGTTGGCCGACTACCGCATCGACGTCGTCGATGAAGATCTGGAGACGCAGGAACAGGGCCACCTGCCGTTCTCCAGTTCACCACCCTCCTCGGGGCGGCTCCCGGACCGCCTGGTCGTGCTGATCGGTCCCAATCAGGGCATGGAATTCGCTCTCGATGGCGAGCGTTTTCTGATCGGGCGCGGTGAAGAATGCGACTTCTGCATCGAGCACGCCTCTGTCAGTCGCGTCCACGCCGAGGTCCGCAAAGCCGACCCCACGCACTTCGAAATCCTGGACAAAGGCAGCGCAAACGGTCTGCGCGTCAACGGTCACGAAATGCCTCGAGCCCTGCTCGACAGCCGAGATGTCGTCGAGCTGGGTGACGTAGTTCTCAAGTTCATTCCCGAAGGTCAGGTCTTTCGTGCCAGCCCGGCAGAAGGCCAGCGCATTGCAGCGCTCGGCGGACTGGGCCCCCCCCCGGCACCAACTGGCCGAGCGACCTCGGGCCGAAGTCTGATCCTAGCGGCGGTGATCGGCGGCTGCTTGGCGGCGATTTTGGCCTTCGTCCGCTACACATGGCGAGACACCACCGAACCCGCGACAGCATCGACGGACGCCGTGCGCGCCTCGGCCGTGCGGGCCAAGCCGGAAGCTCCCCCCGAAAGCAAGCTCGACGAAGCCAAGCAGCTGGCCGCGCGCGGTGATCTGCTGGCAGCACACGCCGCGCTCGAGAAGATCCCAGCGCACGATCCCGTGCGCTCCACGAGCAGCTTTCGTGAGCTCCAAAGCGATTGGGCGAACGCCATGATCGAGTCGGCGCGCCAGGCCGTCGATACCGCGACGCGGCGCGAACTACTCGATCAAGTGGCGCGTGCCGAATCGGTACCCAGCGCGCTGCGCGAGGCCGCGTTCGAGGAACTGAAGAAGACGACCGAAGGCAGCATCGATTTGAGCGAGCTCGAATCGCCTAGCGCCAAGCACCAGAAGTGACCGAGCGGCTGTTTTTCTCGCGCCCCGTCCAGGCGGTGCTCTTGGTCGCGACGCTCGGCTGCCTTTTCTCGCTGGCGCCAAAGCCATTGAATCGATTGTCTCTGTTCGTCACCCCGCCTGGGGAGACGCGACCCAAGGCCGACGACGCAGCGGCGCTCGACGCCAGCGCTGAACGACTCGGCGAAGCTGAACTCGCCGCGGACTCGAAGACCCTTCCGGGGATGGCGGCGCCGGACGACACGACACCTACCCCGACGACTCCGGCTCTGTTCGGCGGGCGCGAAGCGCAGCCGCTGGAACCGGTAGCCGTCACGGCCCCACCCTTGCCGTTGCTCGATCCGACCGGCCACAGCCTCGACCACTTTTTCGCGGCTTTGTCGAAGACCCAGAAGAAGCAGCCAGGCGCCATCACCCGCATCGCCCACTTCGGCGACTCGGTCATCGTCAGCGACTACGTCTCCGGTACGCTGCGCCGCAAGTTCCAAGAGCATTTCGGAGACGCGGGTCACGGCTACATGCTGATCGCCAATCCGTGGCCGGCGTACTTTCACAACGATGTGTTTCGCTTCGCGACGAAAGGCTTTCGAGTCAGCCGCATTGTGGGCCCGTTGACCGAGGACGGTTGGTACGGGTTGGGCGGCGTGACATTTCGCGGCTCCGCCGGGGTGGTGGCGCAGTTCGGCACGGCCGACAAAGGGAGCTTTGGCAAGAACGTCTCGCGCTTCGTGGTCTCCTATCTGGAGTCGCCAGGCGGCGGCGTCCTCAAGTTCTACGTCGACGGCGATTTGCGCGAAGAAGTCGACACGAAGGGGCCCAAAAGGCGCATGGCACGCCACGAAATCAGCGTGACAGACGGTTCCCATCGCTTGGAGATGCGCGTGGGTGGCGCCGAGACCCGCACGTTCGGCGTCGTGATGGAGCGCGAGGGCCCTGGGGTCGTTCTGGACGCTCTGGGCGTTCAGGGCGCGCGCATTCGTTTTCTGGACAAGCAGGACGACGCGCATTTTGCCGACGAGCTCCAGTGGCGTCGCCCTGATTTGATGGTTTACCAGTTCGGAGCCAACGAGAGCGGCGACGGCTACGCCTACCCGATGGACGAATACCTGACGACCATGAAGGCCGTGATTGCGCAGAGTCAGGCCGCGCTGCCCGATGCCTCGTGCCTGATCGTCGGCGCGATGGATCGGGCTCGTGTCGAAGAAGGCGTGACCACCAGCATGAAGATCATCACGCTGATCGTCGCAGAGCAAAAAAAGGCAGCCCAAGAGATGGGTTGCGCCTATTTTGACACCTACGAATCGATGGGTGGCTGGGGCTCGATGCCGGCTTGGGTCAAGCGCGGCCTCGGCCAAGCCGACATGACGCATCCCACGGGAGTGGGAGCCGAGCGGCTGGCGGGCTGGATCTACGGGGCGCTCATGCAGCGCTACGCGGCCTACCTCAAAGAGACCAGCGTACAGCGCGCACCGTAGCGCTCACGCGAGGTACGCGACGCGTCCGGGGCTCAGTGCACGATCGGGGGACCACCCAGCGCCTCCAAGAGTTCGGCCTGCTCGTCTTCGCTCAAGCTCTCGAGATCTCCAGGCTCGATTTCGCGCGGCAGTCGATAGATGCCGTCTAGCCAGTTCTTGAGATCCTGCTTCTTGCAGCGTGGACTGCAGAAGGGTCGACATGGCAGGCGTGCCTCACCTTCGAGTTCAGTCTGGCAGATTGGACAGCGAGCTTTCACGGCTGGACCGGGCTTAGCGCAGCCTCTACGCGTGCGCGAGGGAGAAGCGCGAGCCCCAAGTCCTGTCCCAGGGTCTCGTAGCCCAAGACGCTGAGGTGAATGCGGTCCCCACGCGCCAGGGGCGGTGACGAGGTGAGCCAACTTTGAAATCCGCCGCTTCCCCCCATGAGCGCCTGGGCGCTGGTGAAGGCGCAGCCGAGTTCTCGTGCCACGTTCTGCTGCACCAACAAGAGGGGCGCAAGCCGGGTGACACTGCGGCCGTCGCGCGTCGCGGCGTCCGGAGCGCCAATGACCCAGCAGCTCAGCTCGGGAACGGCGGCGCGCAGTCGGCCGACGAGTTCGCGGTAGTGGTCGGCGTATTTTTCCGGCGCGGTGTTGTCGAACGCTTCGTTCGTGCCGTAAGCCAGCACGGCCAAATCGGGCTGACGTTGTCGAACAGCGGCCTGGTATTGCTGGGGCTCCCAAGCGAGCGGAGTCGCGACACGCGCGCCGTTGATACCCACAGTGTCGAGCACGGCCCCCGCACGCAGGCTCTCCACCACGACCCCAAATACCTGCGGATCTCCTGCCCGATGCCGCACGACGAAACCAGCAGTGGCAGGGGCGACGAAACTGTCGCTCTGTCCACCGATCTCGACCAATTCGTGCGCTCGAACGATTGTCGCCTGCCCACCAAGCACGACCTCGAGCGCGTCGCCAGGTTCGAGCCGCGTGAGCAGAGTCCAGCGCATGTTTTCGCCGACCCGCCTCGTACGCAGTTCAACGCGCGCCTCTGCGCCCGCTAGGGGAATGGTGCGCTGCCCGGCGTAGCCGAACACACCGTCCAACACTCGAGTGCGCTGCGCAGGCAAAATCGGCTGGTGCCGCCACTTTCCGAACTTCTCGACCCGGGCTGCGCCGTGGCGGTAAGCATCGAGACCGAGTGAAATGAAGCCGGGCCCGCCATCGCTGGCGACCTCAGCCAGGCGCGCACGGACTTTCGCCGTCATGAAGTCGGCGGCCGTGTGTGAGTCGCCAAGCCAGAGTACACGCACCGAAGTCAGGCGCTTTCCGGCGCGGAGTTCATCGAGGCGCTCGTAAAACGGCGCAAGCTCCGGCAACCCGCGAGCCAGCGGCTCGAGCGCGGTCGCCACAGACATTTCGAGCGAGGGAGCTTTGGGACTCGGCGCTGCCTCTGAGTGCGTGGGCGACTGCACTGGGCTCGGCAGAGCGGCGATGGCAGGCAGCGGGCCACCCTCGGTAGTGGACGACGGCAACGGTGCTGGCGGCGATGGATCTGGGTTCGGCGCAGCCTGAACAACACGCGCCTCCGGGGCGCAGGCGCCAAGAGCGAAAGCCGCGCTGGCAACCAGCATCGAGAGCGCGCGCAAGGTCATCGCTCCTTCCGAGTTCGATGTCCCAGGAGGCGTTCGAGTACGACGTCCACGGGACGATCGAGCAGCTCGGGCACTAGCTGTTCGGCGTTTTGGCGCCCGAAATGCAGGGGCCAGCCGCGGAGCGCTCGGCGCTCGGGACTAGCCAAGTCTTCCAGGGGGTTCTTTTGACGGCGGGCCCGCGAGCCCTGCACGGGGTCTCGAAATTCGCGCGCCGCGTGATCACCGAGCCAGTCGAGCAGCTGACGATCCGTTGGCGCGTTGTCGTCGACCAGATGCACTGTAACGCCTTTCGGGTGAGCGCGGAGCCCGACGAGCGCACGCGCGACGCGGTCGGTCGTGTCGAATCGGACCGGCTGATCGACGAAAGAAGTCTCGCTGACGGCAGGAGCGCGCTCCACGCGTGCGACGATCTGCGCGAGCGGTGAAGATTCGGGCACCACACCACGCGCAAGATCGCCGACGATGGGCGCGACGCGGAGGACGCGAAGCGGCACCGAGCCGGCGGCGTGACGCACCACGCGCTCGGCGACCGCCAAAACCTCTTCGAACTTGCTCGAAAAACCCTGTCCAACCTGGAACGCGAGCTCGTCGACGTGACCGCTTGCATTGCCAAAAACCAGCAGGGACGACAAGAAGACGATGCCGCGCGGGGCGCCGCCCGAACGCACGAACTCCAAAACCTCTGCTGCGGCGCGGACTGCGCGCGCGCGCTCGACCTCGCTGCCGACGGCGGCATCGGGTTCGCACGCCACGATCACGTCGCCGCAACGTTCCACGAGGTTTCGATAGTCCAAGCCACTCAGCCCGAAGTCGATGGCCGTCGGTTCGCCGCCCAAAGCTCGCAAGTCGACGCAGGGCACGTCCTGCCCAGCGAGCAACGACGCCAACTCGGCGAGCAACGTACCCTCCGCGCCGACTAGCAAGGTGAATCCTTGCCGGAGCGCGGAGGAAGCAGCGGCCGGGCTTTCGACGAGCGGCGTGCTCGATCGATCCGTCACGAGGCGATCACCACTCCGCCTTAGAACGGAATGTCGTCGTCGTCGGGCGTTCCATAGTCGGCCTCGTCGAAGCCGCCACCGCCGCCGCCGCTACCACCGCCACCGCCGTCATCCGAGCTACTGCGGGCGCCTCCGCCGCTGTAGCTGCTGCCGCCACCGCCGCCGCCGCCGCCGCCACCACCGCCACCGCCGCGCCCGTTGAGCACGACGTTGTTGGCCACGATCTCGGTCGTGTACTTCTTGTTGCCGTCCTTGTCGTCGTAGCTACTGGTCCGCAAGCTGCCCTCGATCAGGATGCGATCGCCCTTGGTCAGGATTTTACCGAGAGCTTCGGCGCGACGACCCCAGACCACGACACGATGCCATTCGGTGCGCTCTTGCCGCTGCTTGTTCCGGTCGAGGTAGGTTTCGGAAGTCGCGAGCCGGAGTTTGAGAACGCCCGTGCCTCCATTGGTCATGCGGAGTTCGGGTTCGGCACCGAGGTTACCGAGGAGAGTGACGCGATTGAGGCCTTCAGCCATGGGGATTGTCCTTTGCGGAGAGCAAACTGTTCGATGAGCAAGTGCTCGGTTGTGTGCGGATGCTCCCCTGGCCTCATGGCTGGACAAAGCGCCACGCGCCCGGTCCTTTCACCAGGTCTCGCTGGCGAGAGCAAGCCAGCTCGGACATTGTTTCGCCTCCGGCCAGCCGCCGGCTGACCCGGGCCCCTCAGGCGTTCGGCAGCTGGTCGAGCGACTCGAGCTCGGCGCGGAGCGTGGCCCGCAAATCGACCAGCTCGGCGCGAAAGCGCTGCGCGAGCGCTTCGGCTCCGTCGTCGTCGAACGACGAGAAAAGGGGCGCCGGACCGAGCAACGCCGGACCGAGCAACGCTGGACCGAGCAACGCTGGACCAGGGGACCCGGCGGCAGGCGCAGCAACCGTGGCAGGCGCAGCGACGGCGATAGGCGCAGCGACGGCGGCAGGCGCAGCAACCGCGGCAGGCGCAGCGACGGCGATAGGCGCAGCTGCTGATGGCGCCGCTGTCGCGCTCACTGCCCCCTGGCTCGTAGCGTGCGCCTGCTCACTCCCCAAGTCTCGCAGTCGCTTCTTGGCGCCGGCGATCGTGTAACCCTCGTCATAAAGCAGCTCTTTGACGCGCAAGAGCTTCTCCAAATCGCGCCGCGAGTAGACGCGCTGCCCCTTGGGTGACTTTTGAGGACGAATCGTGCCGAATTCCGTCTCCCAATAGCGGAGCACGTGCGGCTCCACTCCCACCACCTCGGCCACTTCGCCGATCCGGTAGTAGAGTTTGACGGGAAGTTCGGGGCGCATCAGTCGTCGCTGTCGGGAGATGAGCTGTCGGGCGCGGTTCCGTCAGCGCCAGCGCCAGGATTCAACGCCTGCTTGAGCAGCTGGCTGGCTTTGAAGCTCAGTACGCGGCGCTCGGTGATCATGATGGGCGTACCGGTCTGCGGGTTGCGCCCCTGACGGGGTCGCTTGTCGCGGAGCACGAAGTTTCCAAATCCGGAGATCTTGATGCGCTCGCCGCGTCCCAAGGTCTCTTTCATGGTTTCGAACACGAGATCCACCAGATCCGCGGACTCTTTCTTCGAGAATCCGCCGAGTCGGGAATACACCGCTTGGACGATGTCCGCTTTGGTCACTCGCTCCCCCAAATTGAGCCTCTTTTCGACCTAGCGATGATAACTCGGTCAGGCAGCCTTGGCCAGCGGGGCCTCTTCTAGCTCCAGACCAGGAGAAACAGCCGGGATCCGACGCAGGGCCGGCAGCTGCTCCTGGATCACGGAAGTCGCGACGTAGCCGTAGCCCCAAGCAAAGAGCAGAGCGAAGGGAGCTGCGAACCAATGGCCCGTGCTCAGCGCCGCTACCACCGCGCTCGAGCAGAGCAGAGTCAGGGCCATCTCCGCCCAGGGCAGCTTGGCGCCCTGACGGTAGCGACCTGCGCTCTCACCACGCTTGGGGGTACGCACGAACTCGCCAGCCATTTGGCGCATCCCGCTGACGACCGCGCCACTCAGATGCGGCGACAGGCCGGTACCGAGAGCGATCAGGATGGGTAGGCGACGGACGGCGCCCCAGGCCGAACGCCCTTGGGAGCGCTCAGCGACGATATAGAACGCAGCCAGCGAACCCGTTGCACCAAAGCAAAGCGGCAGGTCGATCAGCATCATGGTGCGGAAGTCGGCGGCGGGCAGGAGGAGCAGCGCCGGCAACAGCAGGATACTGAGCAGAAGCATCAGCGGGTAAGCGAAATGAGGCAGCATGTGAAAGCACGCCTCGATCCGCTGGTGCCAGCCCACGTCGGCTCGGACGACGGTCGGCAGGAGTTTGCGCGCTGTCTGCACGGTGCCCTTGGCCCAACGGTGCTGTTGAGCGCGCAGAGCCGACATGTCCTCGGGCAGCTCCGAAGGAGTAAGGATGTCCGGACGGTAGACGAAGCGATACCCAGCCATTTGAGCGCGGTACGACAGATCGAGATCCTCGGTCAGCGTGTCGTGCTCCCAGCCACCAGCGGCCTCGATGGCGGTCTTGCGCCACATGCCGCCGGTACCGGCGAAGTTGAAGAAGCAGCCCGAGCCGAAGCGAGCGGTGTTCTCGACCAAGTGATGGCCGTCGAGCATGAGCGCTTGGACCTTGGTGAGCAGGTTGGCGTCGCGGTTCATGTGGCCCCAACGGGTCTGCACCATGCCGACCTCGGCCTCTGCAAAGTGGTGGATCAGGTCCCGCAGAAAGCTCGACTGCGGCACGAAATCAGCGTCGAAGATCGCGATGTACTCGCCGCGTGCGGTCTTGAGACCGAAATCGAGCGCGCCGGCCTTGTAGCCGTGACGGTTCTGGCGACGCACGTAGTGGATGTCGACGCCGCGAGCGCGCAGCTCGGCGACCTTGGTCTGCGCAATCGCCCGCGTCTCGTCTGACGAGTCGTCGAGCACTTGAATCTCGAAGCGATCCTTGGGGTAGTCGAACTTGCTGGCCGCCTCGAGCAGACGTGCCGTTACCGTTGCCTCGTTGTAGAGCGGCAGTTGCACCGTGATCAGTGGCAGCTCCGCTTCGGTGAAGCGCTTGGGCGGTAGAGCTGCACGCTCGATCTTCTTCCGGTGTTTGCCGCACAGGTAGACGAGGTAGGCGCGGTGGGCGCCGAGCGCGCAAAGCACGCCGAGTACGAGGAAGTAGGGAACGACGAGGAGAACTTCGACGGGACTCATGTGCCGTCACAGTTAACAAATCCGGCCCATGAGAATGTCACCAGGATGTAATTCGTTGCATCACAGTGTAGGCCAAGACCAGCATTCGCCGGTGTTTTGGCTGAATTTGGGGTCAGCAAGGCTGAATTCCAGCGGTATTGCAAGCTCCCAGGCTCGCTTCGGCTCGTGTATCACCCCGTCGATGGCAACCGCCCTGTTCGAAGCCGGCGCGTCCGACGTCCTCTACCTCGTCGACCTAAGCAGCTACTTGCTGCGCGCCTACCACGCCGTGGCTCCCCTCTCGTCGCCAAGCGGCGAACCGACGCACGCAGTGCACGGCACCGTCACCATGCTCGAACGCTTGTTCCGCGAACGCACGCCCGGCCTGTTGGCGATCGCCATGGACTCGGGGCGCGCGACCTTCCGCCGCGAAATATTTCCCGACTACAAAGCACAGCGCCCACCTGCACCCGACGATTTGCGTTCGCAGATCCGTCGCGCCGAAGAAATCATTGCCGCTTGGGGCCTCGCAACGTTCAAGCAGGAGGGCGTCGAAGCCGACGATCTGATTGCTTCGGCCACACGCGCGGCACGCGCAGCCGGTTTGCGAGTCGTCATCGTCGGCGCCGACAAAGATTTGATGCAGCTGGTCAGCCCCGAAGTCGTGCTCTGGGACACCTTGCGCAACAAGGTGTTTGGCGTGCCCGAGGTCGAAGAGCGCTTCGGCGTTCCTGCGGCGAAACTCGGTGATTTGCTGGCGCTCATGGGCGACAGCTCGGACAACATTCCGGGCGTACGCTCGGTCGGTCCAAAGACCGCCGCTGAACTGCTCAACGAGTACGGCGATCTCGATGCCATCTTTGCCAACGTGGCGCAAATCAAAAAAAAGAAGTTGAAAGAAGCACTGGAGACGCACGAAGCCGAAGCACGGCTCAGCCGTAGGCTGGTCGCACTCAAAGAGGACTGCCCGGTCGACGTCTCGGTCACCAACGTCAGCTTCCTCGAACACGGTCGGCGCGACGTCGAAACGCTGCGTCGGATCTACCACGAGCTCGGTTTTTCGCGGCAGCTTTCGCAACTCGAGGCCGCTCCTGGAGCTGCTGGATCACCTGCCCCGGCCCACCTGCCCCCACCAAACTCGAGCGAGCCAGCAAGGGGCGCGACCGTCTCGCTGACTCCTGCCCCCGTCGCAACACCGCTACGAATCGTGACCACTTTGGCCGATTTCGAGGCTTTGCTCGAATCGGCCTCGCGCGAGAAGCAACTCGCCCTCGAAGTCTTCACCACCCACCCCCAGCGTCCACACGGGCCGCCGCTCGGCGTCGCGATCGCAGGCGCGAGCGGAGCCAGCCACTACGTACCACTCGGCCATCGCTACGTGGGCGCGCCCGAACAGCTGACACCGCTCGCGGTGCTGCCTCGCCTGCTCGGTGCGGTGAAGGGCGTCCCCGTCTCGGTGCACGACAAGAAGCGCCAGTTGGTCCTCCTCGATCGCGTCGCCGATTTGCCTGCCGAAGGCCTGCTCGCGCATGCGGACGACACGATGTTGGGCGCCTACCTGCTCGACGCCGAGCGACGGACGAGCGTGAACGATCTGGGCGAGCGCTACGGCATCACCGTCCCCGAATACGACGTCCTGGCCAAGGAGGGCCGAAAGAAGCGTGACTTCGACGAGCTGTCGCTCGAAGAGGTCGCGCCGTGGGTTCAGGGCCGAGTGCGGGCCGTCCTGCGTGCTGATCAAGTCCAGATCGTCGATCTCGAGCGGGCCGGCTTCCTTCAGCTCTACCGCGACGTCGAGTTGCCTCTGGCCGCCGAGTTGGCCGAAATGGAAGAGCGGGGCGTTCTGATCGACGCGGCACGCCTGCGCGATCTCGGCGCAGTCTGCGACGCCGAGCTGACCGTTCTCGAAAAAGAGGCGCACGGAATCGTCGGGCGCGCCTTCAACGTCAACTCTCCGCGCCAACTCGAGGCCATCCTGTTCGACGAACTGGGGCTCAAGTCGATCAAGAAAACCAAGACCTCGCGCTCCACCGACGCCGAGACGCTGGAAGCGTTGAGCGACGAGCACGCTTTGCCCGACGTCGTGCTCAAGATCCGCCAAATCGCCAAGCTGAAGGGAACGTACATCGACGCGCTGCCTGCCTTGATCCGCAAGGAAACAGGCCGCGTTCACGGCACCTGGGAACAGGCGGTCGCAGCTACGGGGCGCATCTCGTCCACCGAACCCAACCTTCAGAACATTCCGATTCGCACCGAACTGGGACGGAAAATCCGCGGCGCTTTCATAGCTCCTCCGGGCCACCTCCTGGTCAGCGCCGACTATTCGCAGATCGAGCTTCGGGTCCTGGCGCACCTTTCCGCTGACGTGCGCTTGGTCGAAGCCTTCCAAACCGGCCAAGACGTCCACACGCGTACTGCCATGGAAATTTTCGAAGTGCCCGAGGACCAGGTGACACGCGACATGCGCGCTCAGTCCAAGGCCGTGAACTTTGGCGTGATCTACGGCCAAGGCGAAAGCGGCTTGTCGAAAGCCGTCGGCATCCCGCGCGCCGATGCTGCACGCTTCATCGCCGCCTATTTCCGGCGCTATGAGGGCGTTCGGCGCTACCTCGACGGCGTACTCGAGACAGCGCGCAAAGGCGACGGCGTGACGACGGTCCTGGGGCGGCGGCGCAACGTACCCGACATCAAGAGCGGCAACCGTGCGCGTCGCCTCGCTGCCGAGCGCATCGCCATGAATATGCCGATTCAAGGGTCGGCCGCGGACATCCTCAAGCTGGCAATGCTGGCGCTCCGCAAACCGGTGACTCCGGGAACGCGCATGGTACTGACGGTGCACGACGAACTGGTGTTCGAGGTACCCAACAGCGAGGTCGAAGAAGCCGCTCTGCGCATCCGGGCGGCGATGGAGGGCGCCTACGCGCTCGACGTGCCGCTCACCGTTTCGGTCGGTCACGGCAGCAACTGGAACTCCGCGCACTGATGCTGAGTTTGCCGATTGACGTCGTGATCCCCGAGGTTCTCGCGGCTCTCGTGAAGCCTCGTCACTCCGGCTCACTCGTACTCGAAGCGCCGCCCGGAGCAGGCAAGACGACTCGTGTCCCCTTTGCCATCACCCAGGCGGCTTGGTGTACGGGCCAAGTACTGGTCACCGAACCCCGACGCATTGCGGCCCGCCTTTCGGCAACGCGCGTTGCCGAAGAACGGGGCCTCACGCTCGGCCGCGAGGTCGGCTACCGCGTCCGTTTCGACGACCGGGCGACGCACGACACCCGGCTCGTCTACCTCACCGAAGGACTCCTGCTGCGCCGCTTGCTGGCCGATCCTCGGTTGGCGGGGGTCAGCGCGGTGGTGTTCGACGAAGTGCACGAGCAAAGCGCCGATCTGGAGATCGCCCTGGCCCTCTTGACCCATCAGCAGAAGAGCCAGCCGGAGTTACGCCTGGTCGCCATGAGCGCCACCTTGGACGCCGCCCGCATTGCCGAATTTTGGGATGGAGCCCAGCGCCTGACCAGCGCCGGGCGCACCTACGACGTCGTACTCGAGCATGCTGCGCGCCCGGACGACCGCCCGCTCGAGATCCAGGTCCGGAGCGCGGTACGCGCCGCGCTCGATCGACCCGGCGATGTCTTGGTGTTCCTCCCCGGCGCACGCGAAATTCGCCAGTGCGAGGAGGCGCTCGGCAACCAGTTCGACGTCGAGGTCGTGCCGCTCCACGGCGATCTGCCCATCGAAGCGCAAGCCAGGGCAGTCGGAGGAAGAGGCGCGCGTCGACGCGTCGTGCTCTCGACCAACGTGGCCGAGTCCTCGCTGACCATCGATGGCGTGACGACGGTGATCGATTCCGGCTTGGCCCGCGTTGCGCGGCACGACGCATGGTCGGGCATCGGACGCCTCGAACTCGAAGAAATCTCCCGAGCGCGCGCGATTCAGCGTGCCGGCCGCGCCGGCCGCACCCAAGAGGGCCACGCCGTCCGCCTGTTCACCAGTAGCAATTTCGCCTCGCGCCCCGGACAGGAGACACCAGAGTTACGCCGCTCGAATCTGAGCGAGATGCTGCTGCTCTTGCGCGCCTCGGGCGTCGACGAGAGCGGCCTTGCTTTGCTCAGCGAGCTGCAGCCGAACGCATGGCTCAAGGCCGAAGAGGAGCTGAATGCTCTCGGTGCGCTGGCAGAGGGCACGCCCAACGCCATCGGCAAGCGCATGCTCGACTTTCCTTTGCCAGTACGTTTGGCCCGAGTGTTGGTCGAAGGCGAGCGACTCGGGGTGTTCGACGACGCGGCACTGGCAGTGGCCTTGCTTGCCGATCGCGACGTTTTGCGCAGCACTCGCAGCTTCGGTTCGGAGAGCAAAGGGCGCATCGAGGCGGGTGATTCGGATCTGGAAGATCGTGTCCATCGCTATCGCGAAGCCGAATTCGAAAGGTTTTCGGGATCGAGCCTGCGCGGCCTCGAACTGGATCCGGCCGGCGTTCGCCGCGTGGAACTGGCATACAAACAGCTCAGGCGGCTCGGGCGAAGTACCAACGCAGCGAGCCCCGCCGTCGATGCCCTCACCCATGCGTTGTTCATGGGCTTTTCGGATCGCGTGGCCGAGCGCAAGGCTACGGGTCAAGACCTGTTGCTCATGAACGGCCAAATAGCGCGCCTGGCGGACACGAGCGCGGTGCTGCGCGCTCCCTTGCTGCTGTGTCTGAGTGCCGATGCGCCGCGAGGCAAGCAGAGCACGCCTCTCGTACGCCTCGCGCATCGCATCGACGCTGATCAACTGCTCGATTGGGCGAGCACGCGTATCGAGGCGCGCGAAGAGTTTCAGTGGAGCGCCGAAAAAGAGCGCGTCGAAGAGTCCAGCTCTCTCACATACGGCCGCATCGCGCTCGACTCTTCGGTCAAGAACGCTACGCCCAGCCCGGGAGCCGGCGCCGTTCTCTACAAGATCGCACGCACCAAGGGTGCCGCGAGTTTCGACCCCGAAGCTCGGCTCGAAACCTTGGCAGCCCGGCTCTTGGTCCTGACGAGCCACGCGCCCGAGACTTTCACGGTGCTCGACGAAGCGTTGCGGCTCCAATACCTGGGCTGGGCCCAGGATCCGCTCGCTCTGGCTGAGCAAGCTCTGGCCCTGGCTTGTGAAGGGGCGGTCCAGCTCGGTGAGCTGACGCGTCTCGATCTGGCCGAACTGGTCGAGCAGGAGCTACCGCAACCCGTCGCTCGCGCTCTGCGTGAACTCACGCCGCGCGAGGTCATCTTGGCCGGTGGTCGCCGCCTGTCGGTGCACTACCAAACGGGCCGAGCTCCGTGGATCGAAAGCCGCCTCCAAGATTTTTTCGGCATGACCCAAACCCCGAGTCTGTGTCGCGGGCGGCTCCCTTTGCAGATTCATTTTCTCGCTCCCAACAAGCGCGCCGTGCAGGTCACGACCGACTTGGACGGCTTTTGGGAACGGCACTATCCGACCCTGCGCAAAGAGCTGATGCGCAAGTATCCGCGACACCTCTGGCCCGAAGATGGTCGGGGGGCCCGACCACCCGAGCCCGGGAAGATTCGCTGAAAACCAGGCCACTCCGGCAGTTGGCGTGCTGACGCGACCCACAGGGCGTTGTCGCTCGGTCGAACCCAGCGGAATTCAATGCAGATCGATACCGAAGCCGAGCGCCAGGGCAATGTCGTCGCGCCGGGGCGTGACACCGTCTGCGCCGGTGACCGTTGTCTCCTGTCGGTCGTAGATCGCGCTCAACTCGAGGCTCAAAATTCCCACAAGCCCCGCTGAAAGCCGCGCTGCGCCGTGATGAAACGTGTACGGCAGGTTGGTGACGACGATGGACGACTGCCATTGCACTTCGAACGCCAGGTTGCCGGCCAGCGCGCCGTTGATCTGAATGCCGGGTCGAGCGAACGCGCCTTCTGTGGTCCGCGTTTGGCCCGCTTCGACCGAGTTGTAGTTGTTTTGCAGAAAGCCGAAGCCCAGATCGGTCTTCATCGTGAATGCCGCGAGGCGCAACGCGCGCGCGCCGAAACCCGTCGCTACCGTCCAGCGAAGCGCCAAGTTCTGAAAGCGATCGTAGACCGCTTCGCCGCTGACAGGTGTGACGTAGAAGGCGGGCGACACGAACAAATCCCAGCCGGAATTACCGCGATGCTTGTTGGTGTTCTCAATGCCCGAGACGGTGCCGTAAGCGCCGTTGTACTCGCTGACGATGCGGCTGTAGGCGTCGACGCGGCTGAGGCGTGCGAAAGACGAGTAGTCGATGCTGCTGGTATTGCCCAGGCGCGCACCGATGCCCAAGGTGGCCTTGAAAGCCCACTTGCTGAGCTCGCTGGTTCTTTCTGGAATAATCGAAAGAACTTCACGCTGCGACATCGATCGCGGACCCGAGATCTGCTGGATCGTCAGCTGACCGTCTTGGAGGCGGGCCGGTCCGACCGCCGTCGAGCGATCACTGTGAACGTAGATCAATCGCCGCGACGAGCGCAGCTCGACCACGCTATCCCAGCCGAGCGTTTGGTTACCGACGCTCGTGCTCGTGAAATCGAGCGCGCCCTCCCGCAAGCGGTTGATCGTCCCCTTGAGCCATTCGCCCGACTGGAGACGCAGCCAGTCCGCGCTCGTATCGGCATCGGCGGGACTCGTCGGCGAAACCTGAAGTGGGGAGACCTCGGGGCGCGCGGGACATGCCTGAACATAAGCCGGCGCGAGCCGGGGGATCGGCGGATCGATCCAGATGGGCTCCGCCTTCGGACCGTGGGGCTCGGCCGCCGTCGGCTTGCGCGCGGGCTGGACCGGTGGCGACGGTTCCGACGCTGCGGGCGCCAGGGGCGAGGGCTCTGCGTCAAACACTGGCTCCGCCTCGGGCGCGGGCTCGAAATTGCTGGGGGATTGCGCAGCAGCGGACTGGGCCCAAGAGAAAACCGAAAAAACGGCAGCGGCGAACGGGAAAAGACGCATCGAAGGCAGGCCCGTGGCCGAACGCTGGCGACCGTAGCGCGAAGTACGGAGGCTCCCAATCCAGCGCCTCTCCGGCCCTGCTGGGTCAGCTCGTCGCTCGCGCAACAGGCGGGACTCAGACCGGAAACAGGCCCCCGGCACGCTCGTTTCGTATGAGCGATCCAGACGCTGGACGTGCCGCCAGAGCTCAGTCGGCCCCCAGCTTCAGCATTCCCGGCGGCCCGCAAGGAGGCATCAGTCGACAAGACGTGGCCATTCGAGACCTGGGGGCGTGTCGGTTCGACTCCCCCGTCGCGAGCCATCTGGGTGCTGGCGCTCTGCTGTTCGTAGGCGAAGCCGACAAGGTCTTGGTCAACGACCACTTGTCGCAGTTGCCCGCCGATGGCGCGGAGCTCAGCCAGTTGCCGGCGTTCGAGCTCGCAGGTCCACGCAATCGCATCTTCTTCGATCCAGCCAAGGTGCGCGCCGGCATCGTGACGTGCGGCGGGCTCTGCCCCGGCCTGAACAACGTCATCCGGGGGCTCGTACTCGAGTTGTGGTTCGGCTACGGCGTGCGAAAAATCAGTGGGTTTCGCTACGGATATGAGGGTCTGGTCAGCAAGGGTCGCCCTCCCGAAGCGCTCACCCCCGAGTCCGTCCTAGACATCCATCGTCTGGGCGGCACTGCTCTTGGCTCGTCGCGTGGAGGACAGGCTCCGGCGTCGATGGTGGACACTTTGGAGTCTCTGGGGCTCAACGTGCTGTTCGTCGTCGGCGGCGACGGCACCATTCGGGGCGCAATACAGATTGGCGCCGAGGTGGAGAAGCGCGGACTCGACATTGCTGTCGTCGGCGTGCCGAAGACGATCGACAACGACATCCATTTCATCGACCGTAGCTTCGGCTTCGAGAGCGCCTATTCGGCCGCCGTCGACGTGATCCGCGCTGCGCGGGTCGAAGCGACCGGAGCGCGCGACGGCATCGGCCTGGTCAAACTGATGGGGCGGCACTCCGGGTTCGTCGCGTGCAATGCGGCTTTGGCCTCGGCGGACGTCGACCTGGTCCTCATTCCCGAGGCGCCGATGCGGCTCGAAGGCGAACGCGGGGTCCTACGCTACGTGGAGCGCGTGCTCGATCGCCAGGGCCACGCCGTCATTGTCGTTGCCGAAGGTGCAGCTCAAGATTTGGTGGCCGGCGGCGCCACAACGGACAAGAGCGGCAACAGCAAACTCGGCGACGTGGGCGCCTTTTTACGCGACGCGATCAACGGTCACTTCGAAGAAGAGCAGCGGGAAGTGACGCTCAAATACATCGATCCGAGCTACGCGATTCGCAGCGTGCCCGCTTCGCCTTCTGACAGCGTGTACTGCTGGAATATGGCGCGCCACGCCGTGCATGCGGCGATGGCCGGCAACACGCAGATGTTGATTGGTCGTTGGCACGGGCGCTTCGTCCACGTACCCATGCCGCTCGCTACCCGCTCGCGTAAGCGCGTCGAGCCAAACGAGGATCTTTGGATGAGCGTGATCGAGGCGACCGGTCAGCCTCGACAGTTCTGCTGAGGCGGCAGTCGACCGAACCCCGCGTGCAGCCGTGTGCTCGGCGAAACAGGATCAGCGCAGTGCGCGCTGCCATTGGGCCAAGAGGCCGAGCGCTTCGAGACCGGTCAGTCGATCCAGATCCAGCTCACGCACCGTTGCCAGCACTTGCGCCTGCTGGGGATGTTCGGTGGGGGCATGGAACAGATCGAGCTGCTTGTCGACGACGACGGGGGCGCGCGGCGCGCTCGAACTCAACTGGCCCTCGAAGGCGCTGAGCAATCCGCGAGCGCGAGCCAGCACTGGTTCGGGCAAGCCGGCCAGGCGCGCCACGGCCACGCCGTAGCTGCGCGACGCGGCCCCAGCCAGAACACGATGCAAGAAGATGACTTCGCCTTCGTGTTCCCGGGCGCTCACCGAGTAGTTGCGACAGCCCGGGCTGCTGTCTCCAAGCTCGGTCAACTCGTGGTAGTGAGTGGCGAAGAGCGCGCGACAACCGATGGTTTGGTCGAGATGTTCGACGACGGCCCAGGCGATGGCCAAGCCATCGAAGGTGCTGGTGCCACGTCCTACCTCGTCCAAGATGACCAGCGAACGACTAGTCGCCGTGCGCAGGATGCTCGCGGTCTCGCGCATCTCGACCATGAACGTGCTCTCGCCTCCCGCCAGGTTGTCGCTGGCGCCCACGCGCGACAACACGGCGTCTACGATGCCTACGCGCGCGGAGCGAGCAGGGACAAAACTGCCCATTTGAGCCAAAATCACCAACAACGCCACTTGGCGCAAGAAGGTGCTCTTGCCTGCCATGTTGGGGCCGCTGATCAGCCACAGATGCTCACGTTGCGCCTCGAGCGCCAGATCGTTGGGCACGAAGCGTCCCGATGCGGCCAGTTTTTCCACGACCGGGTGGCGACCATCGACGATCGACAAGTGGGCGCTGTTGTCGACGTCCGGCCGACAGTAGTCGGCATCGACTGCGAGTTCACCGAGAGCGCTTGCCACGTCCACGACCGAGAGGAGCGACGCCAAGTGATGAATGCGATGCGCGGCGCGCACGACCTCGTCGCTCAGCTCGCGCCAGAGAGTGAGCTCGCGCGCACGAAAAAGCTCGTCGGCCGAGGCAATCTCGTCGGCCAGGTCGTCGACCTCAGGCAAGCTGTAGCGTTCGCCGGCCGCTACCGTCTGCTTCCTGCGCCAGCTTGCTGGAATTTTGGTGGTCTGCGAGCGCGTCACCTCGACGTACCAGCCGAAGACGCGAGTAAAACGGACGCGTAGCTGCGAGACGCCCGTTTCCTGGCGCAGGCGTGTTTCGAGCGCGACCATCGCTTCGCTGCCGCTCAGCCGCAAGGTCGCCAGGCGATCCAGTTCAGGGTCGTACCCGTCCACGAACACCGCGCCATCTTTGGTCTGCGTCGGCGGTCGTTCGACCAGCGCGGCATCGAGACGCTCGAGCAAATCGTCGACCCAATCAACCGGCCGATCCACGCCGAGGGACTTTTTTCCTTCCTCGTCGGGCAGCCCCAATAGAGCCGCCTGGCAACGCTGAGCCGCGCGTAAGCCGCGGCGCATGGCCCCCAGATCGCGTGGGGTCGCTTCCCCCAAGCTGGACCGCACGCTGAGTCGTTCGAGGTCGGTGACGTCTTCCAGCGCGTCGCGCAGCGATGCCCGCACCAAGCCATTTTGAACCAATGTCTCGACCTGATCGAGTCGACGTCGAATGGCAGCGACGTCTGTCAACGGGCTCATGAGTCGTGAGCGCAAAAGACGCGCGCCCCCCGCGGTCTGCGTGCGATCGATGATGGCCAAGAGCGTCGCCCGCTTGTCCCCCACGCTGGATTCGACCAACTCGAGATGCCGCTGCGCGGCCCGATCGAGCGAAAGCACGCCGCTGGGGTTCCAAACGCCAACTCGCCAGAGCGGGAGCTGCTTGTCGCCTAGGCAGGCATGCGCGTAGCCGACCGCGCGCGCGACGGCGCGTGCCACGATCGGTTCGAGTTGGGAGAGATCCACCCGCGCGCCCACAGCGCCGAGTTCGCTAGGCGTGAGGGCTTGGCCGATCCGCAAGACGGCGCGGGGCACGACCTCGGCGAGCACGTCGGCGGCCGCCTGACGCTCATCCTCCGCGTACAACAACACTTCCCGAGGACGCGCACGCCCGAGCTCACTGAGCGCCGAGGTCAAATCCGATAGGCGCGCCGACAACAGTTCGGCGGTGCTCAGATCGAGTAGAGCAACCCCGACGTCTCCTGCGCCGATCTCGACCGCGCACAACCAATTGTTGGTGTGGTCTTCGAGCTGATCCGCATCCGTCCAGGTGCCAGGCGTGATGACACGTACGACCTCGCGCGGAACGATACCTTTGACCGTGGCCGGGTCGGCCATCTGTTCGCAGATCGCGACCTTGCAGCCGTGCTCCAGCAACTTCTTGAGGTAGCCGTGCGCCGCGTGGTGCGGGATGCCGCACATGGGAATTTCGTCGGGTTTGCCCTTGTTGCGGCTGGTCAACGTCAGATCGAGCAGACCCGCGGCCACGCCAGCGTCGTCGCCAAACATCTCGTAAAAATCGCCTAGCCGAAAGAAAACGATGCAATCGGGGTGCGCCCGCTTGGCGGCCGCGTGTTGCTGCATCACGGGGGTCTCGCGGCCCGACATCAGTAAAACGAGTCTGCTACCTTCGCCACCTGCAGGTCGATCATCATCAGGCCGCGGTTCTGGGAATCGACCACGGCGATCTGGCCGAAGCTGGGGATTGCCGCCAGGGACACTGGCAAGATCACCCGGTTGGTCGCGTCGGTCAGGGGCACGGTTTGAGAGACGAAGCCACCGATCACCTCGAAACCGAAGGACATGCCGCGCTCGCTCGGCAAAAGACCACGGTAGACGGCGAAACGTCGCGTCTGGCCGTCGAAGATACATTCAGAAGCCACCCCGCCAGGCGCGAGCGGCCCGCGCCGCGCCGCGTAGGCGCAAATCAGGTCGTCGTCCGTGCGCGGACCGACGGGGCAGTAGTCTGCATTTTCGGGGTCAGGGTCCGGGCAATCGGTGGCCGAAATCTCGAAGGCGCGTCCTTGTTCACTGGCGCGAAGCGGAGAGCAGTCCTGGACACACATGTATTCGGTCTTGCCGTCCACCGTGACCGGGCTCGAGACGACGGAATGCCGGAAGCCCGTGCTTTCGCCTTTGACGACCCACTGGTTGCCCGCGCGAACCTTGTACGAGAGCACGTCGGGGAAGCAGCACTCGAGCATAGCGACGAGCTGATCTGCAGCCTCGCCTCGAGCGAAACGAGGCTCGATCTCGAGACGGTCCTGGTAAGCACGTAAGATACGGAAGTCGCGAGCGGCGACCAAATCGTCCCCGCTCGTGGTGGTCGTCGTGGTCGTCGTGACCGCGGTCGTCGTCGTCGTCGTCCGGACGGGGTTCGTCGTTCCCGTACTCGGATTGACCGTGCCGGGCGTCGTCGCGCCAGGAGTCGTGGGCGTGACGGGGGTCACAGTGGTCGTCGTCGTCGTCGTCGTCGTCGCGACCACACCATCGCCGAACAAACCGTCGCAAGCGGCGAAACCGCCTGCGGCGGAATCTTGGGTAATTTCCGCGCAAACAGCGCCGTTTTTGCTCCAGTAGGGATCGGTTTCGACTCGCAGATTGTTGGTGATCTGCGCGTAGTCGCCGTGGCGACGTCCGAACTCTTGGGCCAGATCTTCGGGCAAGCCAAAGCGAGTCTGGCCCAGGTCGGCCGTGAGTTCGACGCTCTGCACGCCCATGTTGCAAAACAGAGCTCGCTCGTCTCGGAGCACGCCCTCTTCGGCCTCCAAGAGTCCCGTCTGCTGAATACCCTTGAGGTCACCCTCGAAGGTGACGGTGACGATCTCGCTCGTGGGATAGGCACGCGGCTCCACGAACGGCAGAACGACCGAAGGCTGTTCCGCGAGCTTCGGCGAAATGACGAGTGGCGCTTGGCTGTCGCCGTTGGTGAAGAGCTGATTGCCTACGAAGACCTGGGCCGGCACGGTCGTGCCCGGGCGACTGCCCTCGAAGTCCACCCCGAGCATCATGGGACTCTGTCGACCAGCTGCGATCGCGCGGCTTACTGCCAGGCCGCGCCCGTTCCGGCTGAGGCGAGCGAAGGAGCGCAGCGAGGGCGCCACGGCGCCGTTGTCTTCACTCGTGATCAGCAGGTTGGCGGAGCGCGCCCGATGGGGCTCGACAGCGCGACAGGTCACCTCGTCGGTAACCGTCGGCGTAGAGCTCGCCTGGCCGTCCGCTGTGTAGTAGGCGGGGCTCGTCGAATCGTTACGGCAGCCGCGAAAATCAGTGATCGAACGCGCGTTTGCGGCCACCGGACGCCGACAATCAGCGTCGAAATCATCGATGTCCACGAGAGCGACGGCGCCACTGGAAAGCAAAACGTAACCGAACAAACCGCGAAATTGTTTCGGTCTCGCGCCGGTCTGGTCGTCCAGATTCGGCCGGTAGCGGGCGCCTGGCGAGTTCGGATCGCTCGAAGGATCGGGATCGCAGCGCGTTCCCACGGCCGCGGTTCCGGTGACTGGATCGATTTCGGGTCGATCGACCAGCGCAAAGGCAACGTCCTTCGCTGGCGCGAGGAACTCGATTCTATCGGCCGGTTCGAGTGGCATGTCGGCGGCACCCGGTCGAACGAGCGGAGTGCGACTGGCCTGGCCCGCGCTCACGTCGAACACCATGACGCTCGCGACTTTTTCGCCGATTTCGTCGACAGCATAGACATACTGCTTGCCGTCTGGTGTCTCGGGGCTCAGGGCGACGCGGCTCGTGGTGACGATGCGCGCAGGGTCGGTCAATGAAGTGGCGACGAGCGGCTCGAACTCGTCGAGTGCGCACGGGTCCAGAACACTGATCAGGTGCACCACGGGAGCGGTCTGATCGCCGACGACCATGAGACCCTCGCGCACGTCCATACCGGAGGGCCTCGAGCGGAAGGGTCCGTCGAACGGACCGTACTCCTGGACCGCCTCGGAGCAGCCGGGCACGACCAGATCGTCAGGCAGCGGCTGCAAGATGCGCGAGGGCAACCGCACCTCGAGGGAGTGCTCTTCTTCGAAGACGCAGCGCTCGAAAGATCCCTGGGGGCGATCGAGCAATGACTGCGCGTCGATGACCACGAGCTTTCCTTCGTCCGGCAACGCCACGATCAGCTTGCGACGTCCGAGCGGAGCGGCCTCGCGACCGAGATTCGACCGGCACTCGCCCGCCCCGGCCGGCCCAGGCGCAGCCGGCTCCTCGTAAGGTCCGTCGCACGCGGCCCGCACATTGCCCGCAGCATCTGCGGGATCGACGACGACGACCATCTCGCCCGGCGCCGAGCTCAAGGAGCACGCGGGCCAGGTCGTCAGATCGCGCTTCGTCTCACCTTCCGTGGGCTCGAAGATGCAGCTTGTGGGCAGCGCGAAGATGCCTTGTCGGCCCGACTCGGCGACCCCGACGAAGGTGGCCTCACCGCCCGGAGTGGTGACGATATCGACGGGCTGCTGACCGATTCGGAGAGGTGTAACGCCGGGGTTGGTCGAATCGGCATCGAGCACTTTGCCGGTCGATCTGCCGTTCGCGTCCTGACCGGTGATGCGCACGACGGCAACCTCGGCGGTCGCGGTTTGCGTCACCAGCGCGTGCAACTCGTAGCCCGCACGAGAAACAGTGAGACCCCCGTCACCGAGTCGCGGGCCTTGCGGGCAACGTGACAAAGGGGCGCCCTCGCCGTCTGGACCGATGCACAGGAACGAGACCTGACCGCTACGCCGAAGAGACGACAGCTGAGGCGGATCGACCGTCGTATTGCAGCCTGAACTCAGCGCTCCGGCGGCGACCAGTGCGGCAGCACCAACCCAGAACGATGCGGGGAACGAAGGCCGACGAGAGCTGCGCTCGCTCATTTGGATGCCCGCGGCGGAGTTGGGGTGCCCAGAATCGCCAGCGTCGCGCCGAAGGTCTCGGGATGGCGCTGATCGAGGCTGATCACGGCCACGTATGAATCGGTGAAATGCCCGACGAAGGCATAGGGCGCTTTGGAATCGCGGGACATGAAGGCCAAGGAATGAGGGCCGCGGCCCGTATAGATGACCTGCGGTTCGAGGCCACGGCGAGTCGGGTCGTAGACGTAGATGAGCGCTGAATCGAAGCAGAGCACGAAGACGCGCAGTGCTGGCTCTCCGTCGGGACCGATGACGTAGCCGATGACCACGCGTGAAGGCCCCGCCGTGAGCGGAATATTGTCGTGGAATGTCGGCAAATCGCTCGTAGCGACCGGCGCGTCGGTGCGGTCGGTGCGGCCTATCAGCAGCGAATTGGGCGTACGGTTGGCAACGTAGACGTCCAGTGGAACGCCGGTGGCCTCGCGCAAGCAGTCGATGTCGCCGCCACAAGCGTCCTCGGCGGCCCTGCGCGTGCTGTCGTCGATGGCGATACCGCGTGAGTCGGTACCGACCGAATTCGCCGTGATCAGGCTCCGACCGACGTCGAACAGCAGCGGTTGATCTGCCGCCGCCGCCGCGCCACCCGCTCCCAGTCCGGGCTCGAAAAAGCGCAACAGACGCACGCTGGCGTCCGTACGAAAAGTGACGAGGAAGCCCGATTGGTAGTTGGGTGTGTCGTCGGCCGCATCGACGTAGGCCGGGCGTGGCACGCTGACGACGCCGACCGGGTTGGTGGGCATGCCGTCGCGAATCGAAACCAAGCGAGGGGGCGTGGCCGTGCCATCCGTTTGCGTCGACCAGTCGTTCGTGAATGCACTGGCCCTGCCGCTCGTCTGATGCGTCATGACGAGCGAGCGACCATCGGCTGTCGACGCCAGACCGAACGGTTCCACCGGCGTCTTGAGGTAGACGTTCGGATCCGAGGTGACGCTCTGCAACACGCGGTAGTTGGCGCCGCACTCGGGGTCGTCGTTCGTCTGTCCGCAATCGAGCTTCCCACCCTGGACGTCGACGAAATGGAGCGAGGAATCGCCACGAACCGGCAAAAACAGCCGAGCCTTTGTCTTGCTGGGCACTTCGGCCCCGCCCTCGATCACCGGACGGGGCACCAACAATAGATCGGTCGCGAAGGCCGAGATCGAAACCGAGTCCACCTGAAGCGAACCGCGTCCGTCGATCGGCTTGGCCAGGTCGACGGGTCCGCAGCGGCCGGGCGACACGGCGCGCGCAGTCGCTGTGTTTTCGGGAAACGGTCCGCACGGCAAACCGGCGTACTTTCCAGCAACGTCGACGCACAGAAAGCTCGGGTTGTCGTTGTTGGCTTCGCTTTCCTCGGTGTCGCAGCGCTGTGCCTCGCCCAAGGGCGAGACGTTACAGTCGACGTCGGTCGCGCACGGATGGCGAGCGACTTCCAAGACCCGCTCCAGATCCAAGCTCTGCAGCGTGCCCTGGCTGTATTGCAGATCGAAGTCGCTGTTCACCACGTACAGCCACTTGCCGGTCGGATCGACGGCGAGGCCGACCGGAAAATAGCTGATGCTGTCGGGGGGAACGACGCCATCGCCCGCTGGAATGCAGGCGCACAGAGCGAGCGCTGTTGGCAAAGCCAGGGAAATCGAGAAGAAAGGTCGTCGAGTCATGCCGCAAAAGCGGCCTACTGGTACCGACGAAACGGGTCCGAGGGAAGGCCGGACCTCTCAAATATCGATGATCAACACACCGCGCTGGACTTCCGGTTCAATCACCGGCCCTTGCGGCGTGGGGGCACGCATATCGTCCAGAGGCAGCTCGAGGCGAGGACGTTCGTCCCATCGCTTCTGCTCTTCTCTCTGCCGAATCTTCTCGATGATGAATGGCGGCAGCATGCGGGCCTCCCAAAAGGAATTCGAACCACCAGAGATCCGAAAGGGCCTCCCAAAAACCGAAACGTTTCGGGAAGGATCAAATCCAAAGCGAGCGCCCACGCGCAAACGGGTGCGCTCTACAGTTGACTGTAACTCGGCTTGACGGAATAGCAACTCCGTCGGGGGCTTGCCCAGTAGACCGGCCTCGTTCGCCAGAACTTGAGGCCCTGCTGGGCTGGCCTATCTTGAGAATAGCTCGTGCGCATCTCCGTCATCACCCCGCCTCTGTCCAGGACTCCGAGCGTTCCGAGGGCGCTACGACTGGTGATGGCACTCGCCTGCGCGGCCCCTTGTGCTTCCGCGCAGGCTAGAACGGAAAACGCCGTTAGCGGTAGCAGCCCGGGGTTTTCGACCGGCTCCAATTCCTGGGAAGGTCTGAGCGAGTTGGTGCGCCTTGCAGAGACGCGCGTCGGTGCCGACAGGGTCAAGGTCCGAGCCAACTTGGATTTCGACACGCTCGAACCCAAAGACGCGATCCTCATCCTGCATCCCGAGGTGACGCTCGACAGCGAGGCCCTGACTGGCTTCTTGGCCGCGGGTGGGCGCGTCGCCATCGTCGATGACTTCGGCACGGCGCCCGATTTTCTGGCGCGATTCAACGTGCGCCGCATTCCTATCCCGCTCAACCCGGCTTTGGTCGTCGATCACAATGCCAACTTGGCCATCGCCGTTCCTGCCGGACAGGAAATCAACGGCATTGCGCAGAACCGCCACCCCATGACGGAACACGTCGATCTGGTGGTCACCAATCACGCAACGGCGTTTTCGCACCCAGCGCTCACGCCGATTCTGGAGATCGAGGGCGCGGCGGGAACAGCCCTACCGATCGCAGTCACGGGAGTCATCCAAAAGAACGGACGCCTCGTCGCCGTCGGCGACCCGTCCATCTTCATCAACTTGATGTTGCGTTACCCGGGCAATCGCGCGTTCGCCACGGGGCTCGTCGACTACCTCCAAGCTGGTGATGGGGCGCAACGACGGGGACGGCTGTTCATTGTCAGCGGGCAGTTTTCGCAAAGAGGTTCATTCGGGGAACCGAGCGTGCGCAACGAACTGCTCAGCCGCCTGCGCGCGGCGACGGCCGCGCTGTCCGAGGTCGACCAAGAGGGACTTCCGCCACATCTCGCGCTATTTCTGGCCGTCTTGGCTGGCCTGTGGCTCGTGCGTTTCGAAATCTTGGAACAGCTCAAGGGGACTGCGGTCGTCCTGCCATCGTTCGCGCGCGCGCCCTCGATTGCCGGCCAGAGTGGCGTACTCGGGAGGGCCGAGTTGTTGGCTGCCCCGACGACGACGCCCCTGCTGGGCGTCCTGGAATTGTCCGCTGCACTCGAAGAAAGCGTCGCCGAGCAGCTGGGCGAACCAGCGCCGTCCGACGCCGCGGAACTCGGTCGAAAGTTGGGTCTGGTTGGCCTCGCGCAAGACGAGGCTTCGGCTCTAGTTCGGCTCCTGGTCGAACTGCGCGGCTACCGAAGACTGGTCAGCGCAGGGAAGCGGGTGCGGGCTTCCGAACGCGAGCTGAAGCGGATACATGTCGAGGTGAAGAGCATGCTGAGCGTCATGAAGCGATCCTCACGGAGACCCGAAGCGTGAACGCGCCGCTCGAAACCAGCGAGATCGCCGCTGCTGCGGCTCGACTCGACGAAGTGCGACGGCAGGTCAGTCGAGTCTTCGTCGGAGGGAGCGTCGCCGTCGACACGCTGTTGATAGCCCTGTTGGCTCAGGGCCATGTCCTGCTCGAAGGCGTACCCGGCGTTGCCAAGACCACGCTGGCCAAAGCCTTCGCGCAAACGCTGGGCTCGACCATGCGGCGCATCCAGTTCACGCCCGATCTGCTACCGTCCGACATTACGGGGACGTACGTACTGGATCCTCGAAGCGGTGCGTTTTCGTTGCGTCGCGGGCCTGTATTTTCGAACGTCGTGCTAGCCGACGAAATCAATCGTGCGCCGGCCAAAACCCAGTCGGCTCTACTCGAGGCGATGCAGGAACGACAGGTCACCATCGAGGGCGAGCGCCTTGAACTCCCCCGTCCTTTCTTGGTGGTCGCCACCCAAAACCCAATCGATCTCGAGGGGACCTACCCGTTGCCCGAAGCGCAGGTCGACCGCTTCTTGCTGCGTCTTCTTCTGGGTTATCCCGAGGAAAATGCAGAAATTGCCATGCTCAAGACCCATGCGGCAACGCCTCCTCAGGCGGAAGTCGTGCTCTCTCCTGCCGAGGTTGCCGAACTCCAGGACCTCACGACCCGGGTCCACGTCGAGTCCGAAGTCCACGCCTATGCAGTCGGCCTGACGCGCTTCACACGCAAGCACCCACAGGTCCTACTCGGAGCGAGCCCCCGCGCTTCGCTCGGCCTCGTGCTCGCGGCCAAGTCCCATGCACTACTGCACGGGCGTTCGTTCGCCACACCCGACGATATTCGCGCCGTTGCCGAAGGGGTGTTGTGTCACCGCTTGATCCTCACTCCTGACCTCGAAGGCGACGAGCGCTTGCGGCGAAGTGTCGTCCTCGAAGCGCTGGACAAGGTGCCCTACAGCCGCGTTGTGGCGCGCTGAGCGTTTCCTCGAGTCGTTTCGCGGTCTGCTTGGAGGCGCTCAAAAGGCAGAGAGCGCGCTCGTCACGCTCGGCGTGCTGAGACCCGGCAGACCGAAGGCTTGGCCAAAGGTGACATAGAAGGCGCCGCCGCGATTTTCGGCGTTCGTGTCCAGCGGCACGCCGTAGTCGAGACGTACGACCGCGCGATCAGCCTGCGGAAAGAGAATGCGCAGGCCGACACCGAGACCCTGGTGAAGCTGGAGCGCGCTGAACTCATCGGGGGTGTCGCCCACGTCGTAGAACGCGGCCATTCCGACCTGAGCCGAGAGGAGGTCGACCGAGCGACTGCGGTATTCGACGTTCGCAGCCACGAAATTGTTGCCCTGAAACTGGTTGAAGCGGTAGCCCCGCAGGCGACCGTTTCCACCCAGCGAGTAAGGCGCGAGGTTCAAGTAGTTTTCGAACCGAGCCGCTACATCGGCGTCGACATGGATGCGCCCAGGACCGATCAGCGGACTGACGATGCGACCGGCCAGAGAAGCGCTCGCGTCGTTGCGATTCTGATTCGCGACCACCGTCCGACTTTCGGCGCCAACGCGCAAAAGACCGGTACCGAGCGCCCAGGTGTAGCCGACCCCGACGAGCGCGCCGACCAAATCGCGACTCGAGCCGAGTCGCTCGGCTGCGACGAAACCACGGGCCAGGACGTCGTACCCCAAGCGAAAGTCCTCCTGGAGACCGAGCAACTCGAGGTCGAGCACACGGTGGTAGCGCCCCTCGTAGATCCGCACTTGCGCGAACGGGCTGAGGCGTGTGTCGCTGACCGGCAACACCTGACTCTGGAACGCGGCGCGCGTTTCAGCTGAGAATGTCTCGAGATCGGGGCTTCGGTAGAGTCGCTGATCGACCTCGATGCCAAAGGTGAAGTCCAGCTTGCGCAGCAGTCCGCGCGAGAGCAGCCCAAAGTACTCGGCGGCGAGCCGGTTCGAATAGTAGACCCACGGGACGCGCTCGACTTGTCCCAGTGTCGGCTGGTAGTCGAACGTGCGCAGCTCGGTACCGATGGCGCGCCGCGTCGTTTCGGTGAGCCAGGCCGCGCGGGTGCCATAAGAAAACGGCGTTCTGAGCGAAAATTGCGGCCACTCGAAGATGAACGTGCCCGAAGAACCTTCGACGACTCCGGACTGTCGGTTCGTGATGATGGCCGCCTGGGCGGCGACGTAGTAACGGGTGCCGCCCAGGCGCGGCTGAATGTAGCGAGCGCCAAAGGTCTGCCGAAAGGGGTCGAGCAGGTAGAGCAAACCGATGCTCGATTGTGTGCCTGCCAGGTTTTCTTCGGCTGGGTTGAGCAGCAGGTACTCGAGCCCATCACCGCCAAAGCCGATGTTGGAATTGAGTCGCAAGCTCCAGACGTCCTTTACGATGACCAAGAGCCGGACCTTGTCGGGCGTCGAACCGCGCGCGACGACAACGTTGGCGAGCGAAATTTGCCGCGTACCTCGCAGGTTGCGTTCCGTTTCCTCGGTTCGCTGCAAAGACCAGGGTTGCCCGACCTCGAACAAGAGCTGTCGCCGGATGACGTAGTCGCGCGAGGTGACGTGGAGCGCGTTGACGAATTGCGGCACCGGATCGCGCTCGTCGAACACGTCGAGCGTGTAGATTTCGATCGCTTCGATCTCTTTCCCGGCGGGCTCTGCCTCTGTCTCCCAGCCGAAATGCGCCAGCGCTTCGGTCGCCACGGATTTTTCGAGTTCCGAGCGTTCGGCCGCGCGAGCTGGTCGCGCTGCGACCAGGAGAGCCAGCAGCAGCGTCCGCATCACCGAGAGGGTCCAATGCCGGGGCTGCACGAAGCGCACAGTACCTGGTAGCGTCCCCCGGTGCGACTCGAGCCGACCCAGCGCGCCGCCCATCTTTCTTGGGCCGGACTTGGGCTTTTGACGGCAGGCTTGGTCCTCACCCACGGCCCGATCGTGTCGTACGGAGCTGCGGTATTGTTCGGCGTCGCAATCTGCCGGGCCCTCGCCCAGTTGGGAGTCGCGCGTGCGCGCGCCGCCGGCTTCGAAATGCTCTGGACGGAAAGCTCGAGGGGCATCCTCGCTCACCGCGGCAAGCATGTGGAGCTCGCCTTGGAGCTGCGCAACCGCGACGCGCTGCCTCTGCGCTTCCTGGACCTGCGCGTCACGCACGCGCACTCCCTCATCGTCGAAGTCCTGCCCAATCAGGGGGAGATCCCGGCTCACGGTCGACTGACGGTCCGCCTGCGTGTTCTGCCGGAGCGCGTGGGCTACCACGGTATCCACGGCCTGACTCTGCGCGCGGTTCGCGCTCCAGGGCTGTTCACTGTCCCGCTTTCGTTCGCCAGCCCCGTCGTACTCGAGGTATTGCCGGCGCAGCTCCAGACCGAGCCTTCACGCTGGCGCGCCTCCCCCAGCGTGCCGCACACGCCCGACGCGCGCCACGGTATCCTGCGCGGCGAGGGCAGCGAGTTCCGCGAGCTCCGCGAGCATCGCCCCGGAGACCCCTTTCAACGTATCGCCTGGAAGCCATCGGCCCGGCGTGGTCGTTTGCTCGTCACCGAGAAGCAGCAAGAGCAGCGCGACAGCGCGTGGTTCGTCATCGACGCCTCACTGGAGAGCGCCGCCGGAGCTCCCGGTGAAGCGCCGCTCGATCGGGCAATCGACGACGTCGCTCGGCTGATCGCCCGTCACGTCGCACGTGGCGATCGCGTCGGGCTCTCGCTCGTGGGCGCGCGCGAACTGGTCCGTGTTCCGCTGGGGCGTGGCGCCCGCCAACATGCCGTCCTGCTGCGCGCTCTTGCACACCATAGCCATACGGCTGATGCCGATCGCAGCGAGTGGGATGACCAAGACGTGAAGAGTCGCGTGCTTGACCACCTGCGTAGTCTCGATGTCAGCGCACAGTGGATCGGCGCGAACGACACGCCCCGCCTGCTCGATCTGGCTCAAAACGTCGCCGCGCGCGCTCCGGTTCGGCCCGATCAGCCGTGGTCCACGGTGCCGGAGGACCGCTTTTTTCGCCAATATCTGTTGTCGTTCGGAGTGCAGCCGCCTCCACGCGGCAGCTTTGACCGCGTCCGTGCCGAACGCGAACTCGCCCGGGTCGTGCGCGCCATCGCCTTTGCGCGTCCCCGACCGAGTGTCATCTACTTGTTTGCGCGGGCCCCGGCGTTCGACACCCCGCCGGAACTGCTGGACACATTGGCGGCCGCGGCACGCCACCGCGTCACCATCGACTTTCACCCGCTGGTGGAGCTACCCGAGGCAAAGCCGGGCGCCAGCGAACGGACAGTCCTCATTCGCGATGCGCTGCGCGCGCGCCTCGAGGTCGCTTCGCGAGGAGCGGCACGTGAGCTGCGTCGGCGTGGCGTGCGGTTCAGGGCGAACCGCTCTTGATCACCAACGCGCGATCAACGACCAAGACTTCGTCGACCGTCACGCGCACGTTCCAGGTGCCGCGTGGACTTTCCCGAGTCAAAGCGATGGGCTGATCGTAGGTCGCGCGTGCGCCCCGAAGGTCGCTCGAGCCCTGCTCGACGACGCGGCGCCCCAGTGGACCGGGGCGTGTGATTTCCCAACGCACACGGTGAGTCGTATCGCCGGGAAGCGCCAAGCGAAAACCGAAGCTGGGGACACGCTCGGAACGGATTTCGATCTCCGCGAGTTCCTGGACCTGCCCGCCAAAAAAAACGCCCACCACGCCGCTAGGCGCTTTCGGCTCCGGACCGCTGCAACCCAGCGCCGCGAGCAGAAGGGCTCCGGCGCACCAGCCCAGTTCCCCGCAACCGAGCGACCTCGGGCTCATGAACTCGGCTCCTGCCCCCGCGCTTGTTCGAGGGCTCGAGCGACTTCGGCAAACTGCTTGACGTCGAGCGTCTCACCTCGCGCGTCCAGATCGACGCCCGTCTTGGCCGCAACGCGCTCCAACATCTCCAAAGTGCCCAGGCTCTTCCAGGCGTTGCGCAGCGTCTTGCGACGAGCGTGAAAAGCCGACTGAACGACGGAGCGGAACACGGCCGTCTCTTCGGTGATGGGCTCGGCATGAGGAGTCAACACGACGACTGCCGAGGCGACGCGCGGCGCCGGATAGAACGCACCTGCACCGACGACGAAGGCTCGCTTGACCGAGAATCGAGCTTGAATGAAAACACTGAGCGCGCCGTACGTCTTGCTGCCCGGCGTGGCTGCCAAGCGATCTCCGACCTCTTTTTGCACGAGGAACACGGCGCGCTCGAGTCGCGAGGTCAAGAGGCACGTCTTTTCCAGCAAAGGACCGGTGATTTGATACGGCAGGTTGCCGGCCAAGACTTGCCGCTGTGAACCGTCGAGCTGCGCCGCCCAGTCGAGCGTTTTGGCGTCCGCCTCCAGCACGACCAGCTTCCCGCGCTCGATCTCTTCCGCGAACAGTTCGTGGAGTGCCGGCACCAAGTCGCGATCGCGTTCGACCGCAATCACCTGGTGGCCGCCACCGAGCAGGTGCGAAGTGAGCGCGCCGAGCCCTGCGCCCAGCTCCAAGATCCGCAGGGGCTCGGCACCTGGTTTTCCGCCGATCAACTCGGCGATGCGCTGAGCCGTTCCAGCGTCGCTGAGGAAATTCTGGCCAAACGAGTGCTTCGGCGTGAGCGAGAAGCGCGCCAACAGCTCCTTGGGAGAAGGAAGCGTCAACGCGCCGGACCCCGCCGGAGCACCTCAGTCATGGGCAGCGCCGTCCGCGACCTCGTCGACGGCATCCTTCTTGGCAGCGAGTGCCGAGTAGTCCTCATGTCCGAGCAGACGCGTCTCGTGAGCGATGATCACGGTGGCGGGAGGCGGATCGCCGTAGAGTTCGAGACGAATAGCGGCCCACCGAGCGGCCTTGATCGCGCTCGCCTGTTGCTCGGCGGTGGCGGCGGCGGGCAAGGCCGAAAGGGCTTCCTCGGACTCCTTGAGATCGCGGCGCGCCACAATCGGATCGACGTCCTCCTTTTTCAGGAAGTTGTCGGTGAGCATTTGCGCCGTGTCGCTTTCGATCTTGGCGAAGCCCGGCCCCACCGCGATGGCGTGGCTCTCGCCACCTGCCTGATAGCGGACGATGCCCGTGCGCAAGCCGGCGAGTAGCGGCCGATGCCCAGGCAGGACGCCAAATTCGCCTTCGACGCTAGGCGCCGTGAATTCGTCCACCTCGACTTGGAGCTGGACGCCTTCGGGCGTGACGATTTCGAGAGAGATCTTGGCGGCCATGCTGGTGGTCCTCAAGAGATCTTGGCGAGCTCGGCGGCCTTGGCTTTCACGTCGTCGATGTTGCCGACCATGTAAAAGGCCTGCTCCGGGAGCGAGTCGAGCGCACCCGACAGGATCTCCTTGAAGGCGACGATCGTCTCTTTGAGCGGCACGTACTTGCCTGGTAGACCGGTGAACTGGCTGGCGACGAAGAACGGCTGCGACAGGAAGCGCTGGATCTTGCGGGCGCGAGCGACGACCAGCTTGTCGTCTTCGCTGAGCTCATCCATACCCAAGATGGCGATGATGTCCTGCAGATCTTTGTACTTCTGCAGGGTCTGCTGGACCTGACGGGCCACGTTGTAGTGCTCCTCGCCGACGATGTCGGGCGACAGCATGGTCGAGCCGGAATCGAGCGGATCCACCGCGGGGTAGATGCCAATTTCCGAGATCGCGCGGTTCAGGTTGGTCGTAGCGTCCAAGTGCGCGAAGGTCGTCGCCGGTGCGGGGTCGGTGAGATCGTCGGCGGGAACGTAGATGGCTTGCACCGAGGTGATCGAGCCCTTGGTGGTCGAGGTGATGCGCTCCTGGAGAGCGCCCATCTCGGTCGACAGCGTGGGCTGGTAGCCCACGGCGCTCGGCATGCGGCCCAGGAGTGCGGACACCTCCGAACCCGCCTGGGTGAAGCGGAAGATGTTGTCGACGAACAGGAGCACGTCCTGCCCCGACTCTTCGCGGAAGTACTCGGCGCAGGTGAGCGCGCTCAAGGCCACGCGGGCACGGGCTCCCGGCGGCTCGTTCATCTGACCAAAGATGAGGGCGGTCTTGGAAAGCACCGGCTCGCCGCTCTCCAGTTTCGACTCGGCCATTTCCAACATCAAGTCGTTGCCTTCACGAGTACGCTCGCCGACGCCCGCGAACACCGACACGCCGCCGTGCGCCTTGGCCACGTTGTTGATGAGTTCTTGGATGAGCACGGTCTTGCCTACGCCTGCGCCGCCGAACAGGCCGATTTTTCCGCCCTTTCGGTAGGGAGCCAAGAGGTCGATCACCTTGATACCGGTCTCGAAAACTTCGACCTTGGTGCTCTGCTCGACGAAGGGCGGAGCGGGACGATGAATCGGCCAACTTTGTTTGGCTCCGACCGGGCCCTTTTCGTCCACCGGCTTACCGATCACGTTGAGCACCCGTCCGAGCACCTCGGGTCCGACCGGCACCGAGATCGGCGCGCCCGTGTCTCGGACCACAGAGCCACGAACCAGACCATCGGTCGCGTCCATGGCGATGGCCCGCACGACGCCTTGTCCCAGATGCAGGGCCACCTCGAGCACCAGGTTGTCAGGCTCATCCGAAACGCTCGGGTTGGTCACCGTCAGAGCGTTGAGGATCTTCGGGAGGGCGCCGGGCGGAAACTCCACGTCCACGACCGGACCAATGACCTGAGTGATCTTTCCCGTGCTCACAGCTGCTTGCGTCATCGTGCTTCTCGTGTCTGCTGAAAATTTCTTGGGGAGGAGCGCTGGAGTTCAGCGCTAAAAATGGCCGGCTTGGGTCGAGGAAGCGGGCGCGGCGCCTGTACCATGCGCGTCGTGATGTGCCAACGGCATCTCGGTCTTGTGACCGGTTCCAAGCTCACCAAAATGCGCGAAGGTGCGCCTCGGGCCTGTGCTCTTCTACCGGAGCGCCCAGATTTGGCTGCCCGTGGCCCGCACTGCCCGTCCTGCCACGCCTGCGCTAGAGCCCCATGAGCCGATGCGCGGACGTGCCCGCTGCCCGGTCCCCCACTCGCCGTGATTTCCCCCGACGTCATCGACCGCATCCGAGAGCGGACGAGCCTCGCCGAGGTCGTCGGCCAGTCGATGAAGCTGGAGCGCAAGGGCCGCACCTTCGTCGGACTGTGTCCGTTTCACAAAGAGAAGAGCCCCAGTTTCAACGTCAACGACGAGCGCGGCTTCTACCATTGCTTTGGTTGCCACGCGTCGGGCGACGTCTTCAAATTCGTCCAGGCCATCGAGGGTCTTTCCTTCATCGAGGCAGTGCGCCAACTCGGCGAGCGTGCTGGCGTCGAGGTGACGGACGACCTGACCGATGCGGAGCGCAAGCAGCGCTTCGCCCAGAAGAAGCGCGAGGACGACCTCTACCAAGTGAGCGCCTTGGCGGCCTCGTACTTCGAAAAGATGCTCAAGGAGCATCGCCATGCTGGGTTCGCGCACCAAGAGCTACAAAAGCGCCAGCTGCCTTACGACGGACCAGCAAGCGAGGTGCTGCACGGATTCCGCGTCGGTTACGCGCCCGATGGTTGGGACGGTCTTGCCGAGCACCTCAAGAGCCACGGAGCCGATCTTCGCGCAGCCGAAGCGGTGGGCCTGTTGGCGCAGCGCAAGCAAGGCAACGGTTACTACGATCGTTTCAGACAGCGTCTGATGTTCGCAGTCATCGACTTGCAAGGTCGAGTGGTCGCTTTCAGCGGTCGCGCGCTCCCCCCACCCGTTCCACTCGAGGCTGGAGCCGAAGCCCCGGCCAAGTACATCAACTCGCCCGAGTCGCCGATCTACCGCAAGCGCGAGACGGTCTTTGGTCTGTACCAAGCGCGCACCGCCTTGCGCTCGAGCCCCTGTCTGCTCGTCGAGGGGAATTTCGACGTCGTCAGCCTCCACGCGCGTGGCTTTCCGAGCGCGGTCGCGCCGCTGGGCACGGCCTTCACCGTGGAGCAAGGCAAGCAGATCCGCCGTTTCACCTCCGAGGTGGTATTCTTGTTCGACGGCGACGCAGCGGGCCGCAAGGCCGTAGGCGCCAGTCGCGGAGCGTGCCGCGACAGCGGTCTCAGCGCGCGCGTGGCCAGCTTGCCCGATGGCATGGATCCCGACGACTTTTCTCGAAATCGTGGCCCAGAGGCGCTTGGTCAAATGCTGGGAGCCGCCCTGCCTTTGCTCGACTATCTGGTCAAGGAAGTCCTGGATCGGCCATTCAGCGAGCATGACGCCCCGGCGCGCGCAAAAGAGGTTCGCGACCTTCTCGCAAGTGAAAACGATCCGATTGTTCGCCTGAGGATCAAAACATACGCGGATACGTTCGCGCGCCAGTTTCGTGTAGCCGACGAGCGCACATCAGGCGCTGTAGACCGAGCGATCTACCTCGGAGAACCTTCGCCGGATATCGGTGGTCGTGAGAACGCCCCGAGCCTGCCGAATCGAACCCCCGCGCGACAGCAGTCCAGGGAGCAGGCCAAGGATATCGCCAATGCCGTGTTGGGGGCCCTGCTCGATTACCCGCAGTTGCTCGACAGCGAGCACCTTCTGGCCTACTCGGAAAGCTTGCAGGGGGACTTGGCAGTGGCGGTAGCGGTACTCAGGCGGGCGTATTCGTCCCTGGTCGACAAGTCGCCTGTAGACAACGAACGAAGTTCGCGTCTGGGCGTTACCTTCGACGCAGCCCTTGCGAAGATCCCGGAAGCCGTACGACCATTTGCCAGCGCTCGACTGGCAGCCCCGTTGTACAGCGAGCTGGAGCAGGCCCAGATTGTGCTGATCTCCAACCTGAAGAAGATGCAGAATCAGGATTTTTCGCGCCAGAAGGTCGGCAATATTGGTGACCTTGCACGTGCACGCTCCGAAGGTGATCAGGACACTGAGTTCGAGATTCTTCGCGCGTTGGAACTCCGGGCGCGCCAGCGTCGAGGCTTGTGAGTGAGGGCTCGTCGTGGCTGAAGTGAAAGCGAAGCAAGGAAACAAGAGCGCAGCAGCGACCGCCAAAGCTGCAAAAAAGAGCAAGGCCGGAGCCAAGCCGACTGGAGCCAAGCCGACTGGAGCCAAGCCGACCGGAGCCAAGACGACCGGCGCCAAGCCGACCCGGGCGGAGGCATCGAGCACGCGCGCCACGCAGAAGGCGGCCAAAAAGGCCGAAACACCTGATCCCCTCGAAGAGACGAGCGAAGACGAAGACGTCGATCCCGAAGAAGACGAGGACGAGGACGACGAGCTTCAGTCGTCGAGCGGCAAGGGCGCCAAAGGAGGGAAGCTACCCGGTGGGGACGAACTCGCGGCGTCTGCGGCGCACGAAGAGCTGGTCGAACGCGGCAAGGCCCAAGGGTTCCTGACGTTCGACGACATTCAGACGACCATGGACGAGCTGGCCAAAGATCGACGCGCCATGGGTCGCTTGATGGCCGAGCTTTCGAAGGAGGGTGTCGACCTGGTCGAGCATGCGCCCAAGGTCGCCAAGGCCAAGCAGAAGCGTGCGCCTGCCAAGAAGGCCAGCGACGAGGACTTGCACAAGAGCAACGACCCCGTGCGTATGTACCTGCGCAAGATGGGAACCGTGGCGCTGCTCACCCGCGAAGGTGAAGTCGATATCGCGAAGCGAATCGAGGAGGGCGAGGACGCCATTCTCGAAGCGGCTCTGCAATGTCCGGTGACGGTGCAGGAAATCCTGCGACTCGGGGACGACCTCCGTGCGCAAAAGATTCGGGTCAAGGACATCGTTCGCGACTCCGAGGACGAGGAGCACGAGTTCGACGAAGCAGAAGCCGATCGGCGGGTGATGCGCCTGATCGAGAAGATTCGGCGTCAAGAAAAGAAGAACCTCGAGGCCTGGGCGGAACGCAGCAACGCCGGCTCGACTGCGCAGGCAGAGCCGCGACGCGCCGCAGCCGACGAGGTGATGGCGGATGGCCGCGCCCGCATCATCAAGACGCTGAAAGAGATGCGCTTGAACAAGCGCACGCTCGACCAGATCGTCGTTCGGCTCAAAGGCCGCATCGAAGAGGTGACGCGTGCCGATCAGCGTATCCGCGAACTCGAGCGCATGGCAGGGCTCGATCGAGTCGCCTTGGCCGAGAGGCTCAAGGCCGCCAAAGCGTCCCCCGAAGCGGCACGCAACTTCGCGGGAGACCTTCGCGTTCCCGTGCCCCAGCTCGACCGTATCGAGAAGGAACTGGTCTCCGGTTCGATCCTGATCGATACCGCGGAGTCCGAGATGAGCATTCCGGTCGACGAAATGCTGCAGACCTACGGCGAAATCCTCAGTTCGGAGCGCCGCACCGAGCGGGCCAAGGCCGAGCTAGTCGAAGCCAATCTCCGGTTAGTGGTGTCGATCGCCAAGAAGTACACGAACCGTGGCTTGCAATTTCTGGATCTCATTCAGGAAGGCAACATCGGTTTGATGAAAGCGGTCGACAAGTTCGAGTACCGCCGCGGCTACAAGTTCAGCACCTACGCCACGTGGTGGATTCGTCAGGCCATCACCCGCGCCATCGCCGATCAGGCTCGCACCATCCGCATCCCGGTGCACATGATCGAGACGATCAACAAGCTCATCCGCACGTCGCGCTACCTGGTGCAAGAACTCGGGCGCGAACCCACTCCGGAAGAAGTGGCAGAGAAGATGGAGCTGCCGCTCGACAAGGTGCGCAAGGTGCTGAAGATCGCCAAGGAGCCGATCAGCCTCGAGACGCCGATTGGCGAAGAGGAAGACAGTCACTTGGGTGACTTCATCGAGGACAAGAACGCGGTCAATCCAGCAGAGGCCGTGATCAACCTCAACTTGAGCGATCAGACGCGCAAGGTCCTCAAGACGTTGACGCCGCGCGAAGAGAAAGTCCTGCGCATGCGCTTTGGTATTGGCGAGAAGAGCGATCACACCTTGGAAGAAGTCGGACAAGACTTCGAAGTGACACGCGAGCGTATTCGCCAGATCGAAGCGAAAGCGTTGCGCAAGCTCCGCCACCCCAGCCGTTCCAAGGCGCTCAAGACCTTCGTCGAGTGAGCCGCGGACCGCTGGGTTCTCACGAATCAGTCACCGATCTGTCGGATCGCGCGTGCCGCGTGCGCGAAGCGCGTGCGTTGCCCCGATTGTTCATGGGTAAATCGAAAGTCGGTTGACGGGATCCGCGCCCGGATGGAACAACCTGTGGCGATCCGGACAGTGCGCCGGATTCGCCCTGATCGAATCTTTGCGAAGGAGAATTCAATGGATAGCCGCAACAAACCCAGGGCCCGCCGCTGGCTCAACCTTGGGCTCTTGTCCCCCGTGGCCCTTTTGCTCGCTGCGTGCGGTGGGCAAATCCCGTTCTCGGGTAACTTGGCCGTCGCGGGTGATCCCCCGCCCCTGCCGGCTCCGCCGCCGCCCAAAAAAGAGGAGCCGCCCAAGCCTCCTCCGCGCGTCGAAGTCCGCGACAACAAGATCGAGATCAAGGAAAAGATCCAGTTCGATACGGCCAAGGCGACCATCAAGCCGGAGTCGTTCAGCTTGCTCGACGAGATCGTCCAGGTGTTCAAGGACAATCCCCATATCCTCAAGGTCGCCATCGAAGGCCACGCCAGCAAAGAGGGCTCGGCTACCTTCAATCGCAAGCTCTCCGACGATCGCGCCAAGGCCGTTCGCCAGTACCTGATCGACCACGGCATCGCCGAGGACGTCCTCAGCGCCAAGGGTTTCGGCTTCGACAAGCCGATCGCCGACAACGAGACCGAAGAAGGTCGCGAGAAGAATCGGCGGGTCGAGTTCAACATCCTCAAGCAGGACGTGACCAAGAAGAAGGTCGAAGTCGATCCGCTGACCGGCAAGGAAAAGGTCGTCGAGTCCAAGACGACAACTGTCCAGGACAAGGCCGACAAGGAAGCCGAAAAGAAGGCAGCTGACGACAAGAAGGCAGCCGACGACAAGAAGGCAGCTGACGACAAGAAGACAGCTGACGACAAGAAGGCAGCCGACAAGAAAAAGGTCGACGACAAGAAGGCGGCCGACAAGACGAAGAAGCCGGCCGCGCCCAAGGCTGACCCCAAGTGAAGGAGCAGACACAGATGACCAAGAACACCACGATTCTGTTGGCCTTGCTCGCCTCCGCCGTCCTGGGCGGTTGCCAGTTCCACGCTCGCGCTCCCGAAGAGTACAAGAGCGAGACGGACAAGCTCATCGCCACCAAAGAAGGCGAACTGAAGGCTTGTTACGAAGAGATCCTCAAGAAGGACACCAAGGCGGCTGGCGTCGTCAAAGTGAAGTTCTCGGTGGCACCGGAGACCGGCGAGTTCAAGGACGTCGCAGTGGACGAAGAAGCGACGACTGCACCGGCAGCCGTCGGCGAGTGCGTCGTGAAGACGCTCACGGGTCTCAAGCTCGATCCGCCCGATGCCCGCGAGGGAGTCGTGACCTGGAGCTACGAGTTCAAGGCAAACAAGCCCAAGCAACTCTGAGTTCGACAGGACCAGGCTTTTCGGCCGAGCGTCCACAACGAAAACAGGAGCCTCCCGCACGGGAGGCTCCTGTTTTCGTTGGACGCCCCATCGACGGGGCGCCAGGTCGTCGTGCCGAGCCCTGGCCGTGGCTCAGGGCATGATGGCATTGAGCTCGCGCAAGGCTTCGCGCAGGTAGGGCGAGCCTTTCCCGTGCTCGATGAAGGCCTCCCAATAAGGAATCGCTTCTTTGGTGCGACCCAGCGAAAGCGCCAGATTCCGATGCGCCTCCCAAAGCCAGAGCGGTGCAGGCGTAAGCTTTTTTCCGCGGTCCACTGCTTGCTGCAGCTCAGCGCGTGCTTCGTCGGGTTTGCGGTTGTCCAGAAGCAGCTTGCCGTATCGGTAGTACCAAAACGGGTCACCCTCACCGCTGGCCACAGCAGCCTTCCACTCGAGTAGAGCATCCTGCTCTTTGTTGATCTGCATGTACGATTCGGCCAACGCTGCGTGGGCCTCGAACCGGCTCGGGTTGAGTTCCAGGGCGCGCCGCAAATCGGTCTCGGCGTCTTTGACCGCGCCCTGGCGAACGCGCAAGACGCCTCGCTGCCAGTAAGCATCGGCCAAAGTGCGGTCCAGCTCGAGCGCTTGGTCGAGTGATTTCTGGGCCAGGCCGTAGTCGTGCAGTTCGATGGCGGCCGTGCCCACGTACAGGTGGTACTGGGCCCGCGTCGAGTCGAGCCCGACGGCGCGTTCGAGGAAACGGCGCGCCTCCGGCAACTCTTTGGCCTCTTTGAGCAACGCCAAGCCGAAGCAAAAATTGACCTCGGCCGAGTTGGGACGCGAGGCGAGTACGACGCTGAGCAGCTTCTTGGCGTCCGCTGTCTGGCCGGCGCTGGCCTTGCCGCAGCCCACTCTCAGCATCAGATCCGGGTCTTGGGGCGCCTGAGCCAAGGCGCTCTCGTACGCCTTGAGCGCTTCCTCGCTACGACCTGACGCCTCGAACAAGTTGCCGCGTTCCAGTGCGAGGACCGGAAAATCCTTCTCGACCTTCTCGACGCTGTCGAACTCGACTGCGGCCTCATCGAACCGGCGCGCCTGGCGCAGAGCCACGCCCCGCGAAAAATGCAGACCGATGTTCTCGGTATCGAGTGCCAAAGCCTTCTCGAACTGGGCAATCGCGTCGTCGTAAGCGCCGCGACCCGACGAGAGTTCGCCGAGCGCCCTATAGACCTCAGGATTTTTCGGAAAGCGTTTCTCGGCTTGGGCAATCACGGCATCAGCCTCTGCCAGATTGCCGGCTTGGCTGAGCAAGCGCGTGAGCGCGACGAATGACATGACCAGCTCAGGGCGGTCTTCAGCAAGTTCGATGGCGTGCTCGAAGGCCTTTTGCGCCAGCACGCGCTCACCGATGGCCTCTTTGGCGCGGCCCACCCAGTAGGCGACGGCCGTCGACTGCGGGTAACGGGTTTGTAGACCTTCCAAGATCTTGGCGGCGTCTTCGAGGCCCTCGAGTCGGAGTTTGGATTGGACGACGCCCAGGATGGCGTCCAGGTCATCGGGATCCGACTTGTTGGCAGCCTCGTAGCGAGCCAATGCCTCTCCGTAGCGCCCCGAGCTGAACAACGTGTCGGCCAACCCGCGTTGAGCCCGGGCGTCGCCCGCGGAGACCTTGAGAGCTTCGTTGTACGCGGCCTCGGCTTGCTTGATGCGCGAGCGGACCAAATGCAGATCGCCGAGCGTAGTGAAAGCTTGGACGCGTTCGTTGCTGCTGAGCCCCGAGGTCGGCGCGACGAGGGCGGTGAGCAGAGTCACCAGCTCGGCGTCTTTTTCGCGCTGACGCAAGTTCAGTTCGACACGCAGCAGCAGCGCGCCGGCGTGCGCGGGACTTTGAGCGAGCACCTTGTCGACCTCGGCCAAAGCCACATCCCGCTGGCCCAACAGCTGGGCCACACGCGCCAGGCCGAAATGCCCTCGCGCTCCAGGCGTCTGGGCCACGGCTGCGAAAGCCTGCTGCGCCAGCTTGGCCTCTTTGAGCTGTAGGGCGCCTTCGCCCACGACGACGGCGTATTCTGTCCCACGATTCACGAGCCCAAGTCCCAGTTTGACGACTTCGGCCGCGTGACCTTGAGCGACCTGTTCGGCGTAGCGCGCCAGGTCCAGATGCGGAACTTCGGCGGCGTCGACTTCGCGCAAGCCTTCGAGCAACACCTTGGCCTCGGCGACGACACTGCCGTCTTCGCCAAAGCGAATGCGCCGCAGCATACCGAGGTAGGCCGTGAACGCTGCGCGGGGGCGGAAGCGCGGTGCGTCGCTCCGTCCGCGAGCGACCACACGGAAGGCGGCCTCGACTTCCTTGGCGGTGTCTTTGGCTAGACGCGTCTGCGCGGCCTTGATCTCGCCGTTCAACGCAGCCTCGTGCGAGCCGGCCTGGACGGTGTCGAGAATCCAATAGGCGCCATAGGGTCCGACGTTCGGCAACACTGCCAAGGCGCCGCCCGCTACCGCCAAGACCAGAGCGCCAGCCACGATGCCCTTGGTGGCGTTGCTCACCGCAGCCCGCGGGACGGCGATCTGAATGACCGGCGCACCGCGCGGCAGCTCGACGGCTGCGCTCGCGGCAGGCGCGGGGCCAGAAAGGACTGGACCTCGCTCCACGTCTTCGCCGAGAGCGAGGCCGCCGGTGCCACCATCGAGCGCCACCTCTCCGTAGCCACTGCCGCCGCCTTGGGGCGACCCCGCAACCGGGGCCGGTCCGGCTTCGGTCGGGAACGCATCGAACTCGTCTTCTTCGCTCGCTGCTCCGCCTCCACTCCCGCCGAAGTCGACCTCACCAAATGCGGAAGGATCTTGTTCGCGAATTAACGTACGAGGTCGATCCATTGGCCCGGAACCAAACACGTCCCCGCCCGCCGGAATCTGACCGGCAGAAGTCGGCAGGTTGCCCGCCGAGGTCGGCAGGTTGCCCGCCGGACTCGGCAGGTTGCCCGCCGAACTCGGCAGGTTCGCGGCCGACGCTGGTAAGTGCGAGGCCACCGACGGCAGGTTGAAGCTGGGCTGCGGCAAGTTGCCGCCGACGATGGGCAGCCCGGTGTCCAGGTCTGGCAGGTCGGCACTCAAATCGGGCAGGTCGTCGAAGGCATCATCGAAAGAATCGTCTCCGATCTCGCGACCGGCCGCGCGCGCCTGGGGCAAATCGCCACCGAGTGCAGGCAGATCGAATTCCGAATCCGAACCGAGCGCCGCACGCGGCGCGCCAGCACGCGGTGCCGGCAGGCCGATGGCCCCTGGAATGTCGGGCAGCTCCGCCTGACCCCAGTCGGCTTCTTCGCTGGCGTCGTCGCCGTCCTCCATGGTGGGCAGGTCGATCTCCGTTGCAAGGGGCGAACGAGAACCGCGTGAGTCCGTGATGCCGGTAGCACCCCAGGAGGGGGGGTTTTTAGCCGAAGGCAAGTCCGCTTCGAGTTCGTCGCCGTCGCCCTCGAGGTCGAGTTCGTCGATGGCTTCGAGTTCAATGTCAGTGCGCGCCCGGGACGGAGCGGGAGCTTGAGCGGGGGCGACGCCGATCATGGTTTGCTTGAGGCCGCGCGGCGGCAGCGGTCGCGGCGGGCCTGCTGCCGGAGGCTTCGCGGGCACGGGCAGCTCGGCAGCAACGGCTGACCCAGGCAGACCAGGGCGCGGCGCCAGGCCGAGCATCGTCGATTTCTGCTGGTCCGACTTTCGGGACGAGCCGAGACCGAGTGCGGCTCCGAGCACTGGTCCAGCCGACGCCTTTTGCGCCTCGACCTGGAACGACTCGCCGCATTTTGGGCAGCGCATCTTGAGCCCGGTGGCAGGCACACGGCGCTCATCAACCTGGTAGCTGGCCTTACAGCTCGGACACTCGACCTCGAACATATGCTTCCGAACTCCTTACCAAAAACGGGACCGTTTGGCAGAAGACCCACACCGGCCCCTACTTCTTTTGCGGGCGGGGCCTTCGTGGTAGGCGGCGGCCACATGAACCGTCGTGCCGTCGTCGCCGTTGCCCTGCTCGCCGTCCTCGGCGCTGCGGGCGTCTGGATCTATTCCGAGAAAAAACCCGCCGAGCCCAACGCCAGCACGAAGCCGACCGAGTCCACGTCCGAGAAGCCCGCCCCAAGTCCGCCCGCTGCCCCATTGGGACAGCCAGCGCCGACCGCGTCGAAACTGGCAACCGGGCGCTTCGATCTCGGTCCAGATGGCGCGCCCGTCCCACCGCTGCCCGATGGTTCGCCCGAGCGAGTGAAACTTGGAGTCGCCTTGTTTGCCTACGAAGGGGCTCAAGGAGTGCCAAGCGCGTTCCGCTCGCAAAAAGCGGCTCTCGAGTTGGCAAAAGCTGCCATTTCGGCATCCGGGGGGGAGTTCTCCAAGGTCCTCGCCAAGGCTGACCCGGGCTCGCGAGACGACGTGGGCTGGATCCGCCGCGGCGTGCTCGAGCGGAGCGTCGAGCGTGCCGTCTTTCTGCAAGACAAGGGCACAACCTCGAAAGAGCCGATCGACACGCCGCGCGGCTACTGGGTAGTCCAGCGTAGCCAATAGGAAGCGGAGGCCAGGGCGGTGCGTTCTTTCGGGGCAAAGAATGCTGAACGTCTGGCGCGGGGCGCCACGCTTCCTTAAAGTCGACTCCGCCCGGCTTTGGGCTGTTTTGGCGCATGGCGGCACGAGTCTCGATCCCCCCCACTCCGGCGGCTGAAAAGGCGTCCGACCCCGCGATTCAGAAGCGGGGCGGGATGGCGCTTCGCCTCGAGTTGGACGCCGATGACGAGCCCGCGCGACGCGCTGCCCTGAGCTACGAGCTGAGTCGTGTTCACGAGCTCTCGGGGGACCTGGCCGCCGCCGCACGCGACGCACTCGCGGCAACCAACCACGCTGCGGGCTTCCTGGAACCGCTCGAGTCGCTGATCGGCATCGCGTTGCGACGTCGCTCGAAAGGCAACCTCGAAAAGTTGCTCGAGCGCTTGCTCCGGGTCTCGCGAACCGCCGACGAGAGGCTGCGAGCCGGTATCGAGCTGTTCGCGCACCTGACGCTCGCGGGTGAACTGGACCGAGCCGAGGAGGTCTTGGTCGGCCTCCACGACGAGACCCCCGAAAGCGCGGACCTGTGGCTGGCGCGTCAAGTACTCGCCAGCCATCAAGGCAACGAGGAACAACTGCTGCGTGCACTCCTGGGGCGAACGTCTACGGCCCGCGCCCCTGCCTACCGGGCCGAAATGCTCGAACGCGGGGGCCTCCGCAGCCTCGCGGCCCAACGCAGCGACGAAGGACTCGCCTTGCTCGAGCAAGCCTTCGACGAGAAGCCGACGTTTCGCCGCGCCCGCCTGCTCGAACGCAAAGCGCGGGCAGCAGGTCACTTCGACCGCGCGCTTCATTTTGCGCAACTCACCTCCCAGATGCTCGCGCGCGGGCACGCCGACCCCGACGAAGCCTCGTCCAGTGAAATTCCTGCGGTCGAAGCGGACGCCCGAACGGGCGAGCAACTCGCGCTCCGCCAAGTTTTGTACATGGCTCGGTGTGGCAATGCCGAGGCCGCCGAAGGGCCGTTGGGCGAGCTACTTTCAGCGAGTCCGCGCGATCCGCTCCTCGTCGCACTCGCACAACGGTTGGCGCGGAGCCGGTCGCCCGAAACCCGCGAGCGAGAGCTTTCGCTGCTCGATGCGCTGCTCCCGGACGCGATGGACGATCCGCAGGAACGCGGCCTGCTCCATCTGGAACTCGGGTTCTTGGCGGAAACTCTAGGGGACGCCGCGAAAGCCCGCTCGCATTTCGAGCAAGCCTCGACCGCATTGCCGGCCTCGCTCGTGCCGCGCGCCCGAGTTCTCGCCCATAGCGCGCGAGACGGAATTGCCGTGCTTGCAGCTGCGCTGTCGACTGCAAGCGAAACGTTCACGGGCGCGACCCGCGCCGCCTTCCTCACGGCAGCTGCTTTGTTGCTCGGCTCCGCCGATCCAGGTCAAGCGCTGCGGGCTCTCGAAGGGGCTCGTGAGGCGGGACAAAACAGCCGGGTACGGCGCCGCTTCCTGCGTGTCGTGGCGTTGCTGTCGTCGTCGAACGACCTGGTATTGGCCGCCGACCTGAGCCTGCTGGACGGTGAGGGGCCCCATGATGCGCTCGCCTGGGAGGCGCTCCGTTTGGGGCTCCTCGGTCGAAACGAATTGGCAATCGGCAAATCGCGGGGAGCTCTCGCCGCGGGCACTCCGCTCGACGCCGTGCTGCGTACGTTCTTCGGTGGGGTTGGGGCGGACGCCAGTTTCGGCGACAGCTCCTATGGTCCCGAGGTCGAGCGCGGTCTCGCGTTCGTTCGCGCTCGTCGTGAGTTGGGTGATGCTGCACCCCCCAAAGGGGACAAGGCGCGCGCGCGACTCGAGGCCTGGACCGAAAGCCATCCGGGCGACGCGCTGGCAGTCGCCGCCCTTGCAGCGCTTGCGCCCCATGACCCACTCAAGACGGCACGACTGCTCTTGCGCGCAGCGGAAACCGGCGATGACCCTGTGTTCTCTCGCGCCTGGTCGGCCCGCGCGGCCGTCGAGTTCTGGCGTGCCGGGCGGGCGGCCGACGCGCTGCGGGCCCTCGGCTCGGGCGGACCAGGAGAGCCGAGCGCTTTCGGCTTCGCGGAGCGCTATCTGCTCGCGGCACTCGGGCCCATCGCCGATGCGCGTCGGCGCGAATTGTCTCGAAGCACCACCGACGGGGCTCACGGTGAGCCGCTGCTGGATTGGGTGTGCCATCAACTGGCGCAAAACCGCGAGATCGCGTTCGCGGCCGTTCGCGAGGCGCTGGCCGCGAGCGATCCGGGCTCTGTCGATCCAGAGCGTGCCGCGCGCGACCCGCTCGGTTGGCTTGGAATCCTACTCGCGGGCGGGCAATCACAAGCAGCGCTGGAGCAGGTCCTCGACGGTTTACCGGACCACCTGGTTGGAGCTGACGAGCGCGCGCTGATTAGCTTCGCGGCTGCTCGCACTTCGGGCTCGCCTGACGAGCAGGCTCGAGCGGCCGTCGAATGGCTGACGAATCGCGAGCGCGCGGCGAACTCGAACCCGGAAGCCACTCTCGACGCCGCACTGGTGGCCAGTGTGCTCGGACGCAAAGCTGGGCGCGCTGCGGACGAGGCCTTGGCCCTCGCTGCGGTGGGCGCAGCGGCGTCCAACCCGCTGCTCGAAGCGCAGGCTGCTGGACGCAGCGCCAAGAGTGCCCCGACTGCCGCCGAACGAGAGCGGTCCTCGGAAAACTTGGTCGCGCTGGCCGCGCAGCACCCCCACTCAGCGGAACTCGGCTGGGTGGCGTTCGAAATGCAGTCTCCGGTACCCTCGCCTGCGCGCACGGGCCTGCTCGATCGGCTGAGCCAGGCTCTTCGCTCTTCCGACGGCGACGACCCGGACGGCCCGACTCTCTCTCTGTTGGCGGCTTTCGATCAGCTGGAGCAGGGAGAGGACGAGGACGCGCTCGCGCGCCTCGGTCGCCTACAAGCCGAGCTCCCCGGTGATCCGACGGTCCTGTGGGGACTTCTCGTAGCGGCACGTCGCCTAGGTCGACCCGATAGCGAGGTCCTGGCGCTGTGTGCCCTGGCCGAAAAGTGCACCGACGACCAGCGCGCGTGCGCCCTCTGGGAGCGCGCAGGTCGCCTTTATCAGGACGTCCTGAACCAACCCAAAGAGGCCGAAGACGCATTCTGCGCAGCCCTGGGGCGCTCGCCAGGAAGCGTCGCGGCCTTTGCTCGCGTCTACCAGCTAGCGCGCAGACGCGCTGATAAGCCTCGGCTCGTGGAGTTGATCGACGCGCGTCTCGACGTCGCGCGCAATGCCGCGGCGCGCGTTGAGCTTCTTTGGGAAAAGGCTCGCCTGTGCCGCACGCTCGGACGACGCGCTTCCTCGCTCCGCGCGCTGGAGTCCTTGCTCGACATCGATGGGCGACACCTGCCTGCCTTGGCACTCGCAGCGGAAATGCATTTGGTCGATGAACGCTTCGAACGGGCAGCCGACAGCCTGCGCGCCATAGCCGAACACCCCGCGACGCCGCTCGAGGAACGCGCCCAAGCCGGTCTACACGCGTCCGATCTGCTCGAACGTCTGCACCGGCCCCGCGAAGCCGTGCAGCTGCTCGAAGTCTTGGAGCGGTTCGGCGCGCCTCGCCCGGCCATCCTGGAGCGCCGGGCGCGCACCGCTGCCCGCGCCGAAGCCTGGGACGTGGCTTACAGCGCTTTTCGTGAGATGCACGATGCCAGTAGCGGCGCCGAGCACGATGGCGGTGCCTCGACCGACGGATCGACCGAACTTCGTTTGCAGGGTGCGCGCATGATGCTCGCCATCCAACGAGACCACCTCAAGCAGCCAGCCGAACTCGAGGACGCGGCGCGGCGCGTGCTTTTGGACGCTCCAGGAGATGCTGACGCCGTCGATCTGGTGCTGGCCAGCGACATGCTCGAAGCCGAGAAGCATCGCTTACTGGCGCCCGCCATCACTGGGACACGCGACGCTCTGCGTCAAGCGCCGCTCCATCCCGGTCACCTCGCTCGGTTGGCCGAGCTTGCCTCGGCCGGCAGTGAGCCCCGCCTGGAACGATTGGCGCTCTCGACCTGGGCGCTGACGGGAACGCTCACCGACGAACGCCGCCGTCGACTCGAGCTTTTGACTCTTCCGAGTGCCGACGCCCCGGGCAGTCTGGGCTTGGCGGCCATCGAGCAGATCGCCGCACCTGGTGAACTCGGCGCACCCGGTGAGCTCGGCCGCAAGCTCTCGCCTTTCGTCGCGCGCTTGACTCGACCGACGCTCGAAAGTCTAGGCGCTAGTCCGCTGATGCGCGTCGATCCGTTCACGGACCATCCAGCTCGACGTGAAATCGCCGGCTGGGTGGCTTTGCTCGGTATCGGCGATTTCGAACTCTATCTGGGCGGCAACGATCCGGCGCGCTTGATTTGCTTCGAAGGTGAGTTTCCCACACTGGTCGTCGGCACGGGCGTGCCGTTCCCGCTTGCTCCGCGTGAGCGCGCAAGGTTGCTCACGAGCGTCTACGGCGCGGCGCGTGGTTTTGGAGGACTCTGGGCCCTGCCGAGCGAAGGCGCCCGGCTGTGGCTCGCAGCGCTGCTCGTGGCGCTGGGTCGCAAATCGTCGCTCCCTTCCAGCCCAGAACTCGACGAACGCGCTCAGGCCCTCGGCCAAGTGTTGCCTCGCGAAACGCGCGATGAACTCGCCGCTTTGGTCGACGGCATCGTCCAGGCCGGTGGTGACCCGTTGGGTTTCGCCGAGAGCATGCGCACCGGCGCCGCGCGGCTCGCCAACCAGAACGGAGCCGACGACGATTTCGTGCCCGGCACGCAGGCGCCGCCGGACGTCGCCGACGTCGAGGAATCCGAGGCCGCCTCGCTGGAAGATCTCGCGGAGCTGGCCGAACAG
>JBBQHO010000003.1:0-58321 GCA_038324055.1 Polyangiales bacterium
TCCGGTGAAGGGCTGCTTCGAGGGGATGGTCTATCCGCTCGCCCCTCAGACGCCCAAGCTGCCGACCAACTACACACCGTTGCAGCAGATCAGTGTGCTGTACGCGTGCGAGTGGGACATCCCGACGCGCGAATGGAGCACGGGCTTCCCTGGAGTTGACGACTATTTCGAGTGGTTTGCCATCCGTTACAGCGGCTCCTTTTCCGTTGCGTCCGCCGGCACCTGGAACTTTCGTATTTCAAGCGACGATGGCGCCAAGCTCACGATCGACGGCAAGCTCGTCGTCGACAACGATGGGACCCATCCCCCGACTGAGAAGAGTGGGTCAATCGAACTTGCCAAGGGCGACCACGAGATGGTGCTCGAATACTTCCAGGGCCCCCGCTACCTCATCAATCTGCAGCTTTACGCCACACCTCCTGGCGGCCAAGAAGGCATCTTCTCGGTGCGCTGAGCCGGGCGGGCAGCGTTCTCTGCGTGGACGGGGTGCCGACGCGGGCCGGTGTGTTACACACCGTGTCCGTGAACGCGTCACCCCAACCCGAGACCATCCCGGACACCAGCGTGCGCGCCATCACCGATGACGGCGCGTTTCGCGTCATTGTGGCGCGAACGACAAGCACCGTGCAGGAGGTCGCGCGCCTGCAGAAGGCGAGCGGCCTGAACGCGAGGACCCTCGGTGACCTTTTGACAGCCACTATCCTGTTCCGAGAAACAATGGCCCCTGATCTGCGCGTGCAGGGCATTCTGCGCGGCGCGGGCAAGCGGGGCACACTGATCGCCGACTCGGCCCCCGGCGGTCTCACGCGAGGCCTCATGCAGACGAGTGATCAAGCGACCATCGTGGCCACCGAAGGCGCGCAGCTGCAGATGATGCGGTCACTGCGTAACGGCGCGATCAACCAGGGCGTCGTCGCGGTACCCCCTGGCGGCGGCATCACTCAGGCCGCGATGGCTTACATGAAGGACTCCGAGCAAGTGGACACGATGCTGGCCGTCGGCACCGTGTTGGACGACCAGGGCAACGTGACTGCAGCTGGCGGCTACTTGGTGCAGCTCTTACCCGAGCTCGGTCGCGGTCCCTTGGCTTTGATGGCGGAGCGGCTCGAGGACTTCCGCACCATCGAGCCCCTGCTTGACCAGAATTTCACCCCGGAATGGTTGCGCGACGAGTTGCTCTACGGCTTGCCGTTCACGGCGCTCGACCAAACACCGCTCTCGTTCGAGTGCTGGTGCAGCGAGGAGCGATTGCTAGGCGCCTTGTCGTCCCTGGACCGAAGCGAGATCCAAGCCATGATTGACGACGCTGAGCCGCTGGAAATCGCCTGCGACTACTGCAACAAGGAATACCGCATCCAGCCGGCCAAGTTGGTCGGATTGGTAACGCCGAGTTGACCGTGGACGACGACGCACCCGATTCTTCGCGCCAAGCGTCTCGAGTCCCCAGCGGGCGGCTCAGTCGTCTGTTGCAGCTCGGCACCACGGCCGGACGCATGGCCGCGGGCGGTGCGGCAGAGAAGATGAAGCGTCTGGCGCAACGCGCCGAAGCGGAACTGCCGCACGCGTTGCTGACGGCCAAGAACGCCACGCTTCTTGCCGAGCGACTCTCGCGCTTGAGGGGCGCGACCATGAAGGTCGGACAGATGTTGTCGATGGAGGGCGACAACCTGTTGCCACCCGAGTTCGCGAAGGCCCTCGAGATCTTGCGTTCGTCGGCTCACCGCATGCCGGATAGCCAGGTCAAAGAGGTGCTGGTGCGCGAGTATGGGCAAGACTACGCGGCGCGCTTCGGCTCGCTCGATTTGCGTCCGATCGCCTCGGCGTCGATCGGCCAAGTTCACCGCGCCACGACGCTCGCAGGCGAAGCCCTCGCGCTCAAGATTCAGTACCCGGGAGTCGCCGAGAGCATCGACAGCGACGTCGACAACTTGCGCTCGCTGCTGGCTCTGACTCGGCTTGCCCCCAGCGGCTTGAACCTGGACGCGCTGACCCAAGAGGTCAAAGACGAACTCCGTCGTGAGGTGAACTACGCTCGCGAGCTCGAGCAACTCGTCGCCTACCGCGCCGCTGTAGCCGATCACCCGGGGGTGCGCGTGCCCCGCGCCTACCCTGAGCTCTCGACCTCGCGCATTTTGGCGCTGGAGTTGGTGCCTGGTTTACCTCTGCTCGACTGGTCCAAGACGGCTGACCAAGCGTCTCGCGATCGCGTCGGTCGCCTTCTGCTCGAGCTGCTCATGCGCGAGCTCTTCGAGTACGGTCTGATGCAGACCGATCCAAACCCTGCCAACTATTTCTACGATCCGGCCGCAGAACAGCTGGTTTTGCTCGATTTCGGTGCCACGAGAACAGTCCCGCCCGAGACGCGGGCACTCTACCGACGCGCCTTTCGCGGCATCGCCGATCGCGACGAGCTGCTGCTCAAGAGCGTGCTCACCGAGCTGGGTGTCGATTCGACCGAGGCTCCCGAAGCCATGCACATCCTGATCAGCATCGCCCTCGAGGCCGCTCACGCCTTCGATCCGGGCGTGTACGACTTTCGCGCCTCCACGCTGTCGGAACGACTCAACACCAAGAGCAAGCAACTCGCAAAGCACCGCAAGAGCCTGCGTCCCCCGCCCCCGGCCTACTTGTTCTTCCAGCGGAAGCTCGGCGGCACATACCTGCTGTGCAGAAACCTGGGAGCGCGCGTCGATTGCCGCGGTGTGCTCGAAGAGTTCGGCCTGCTCGACGACTAGTCGATGCTTCGCGGCTCGTCAGCGCTCGGCTGAATGCGCCAAGAAGCCGAGTCCTCGTTCGAGTGCGCTCCAGAGCGCATCGATGCGCGGCACCTTGCGTAGGCTCGTGGGCGCGACCAACCAAAGCTCGAGGATCGGGCCCGGCGGGAAATCGAGTTCCAGCGCTACGAGTTTCGGATCCAGATCCAAAGCGCTGGCGGCGACGAGCGCCACCCCCAGGCCGGCCCGCAAAGCCTCGATTTGGGCCACGTAACTGCCGACGACCACGCGCGGAGCTTTGCCCACTGCCCGTCGCAGGATCTCGTTTTCGATGCTGGGTGCGCCCTCAATCTGTACGCCCACGAACTCGAGCGTTCGCTGCGACTCCGATCCAACGCTCGTGACCCATCCAGATCGTTTGCATCTTGGCGACGCACTGGCTGACGAGATCACCGGTGGTGGGACGAAAGAAGCGCAGCGCCAACTCGGCTTCGCGATGTCCGAGGTCGGCGACTTCGTAGCTGGTCAAGAGCGAGACGCGCAGCTCCGGATATCGCTCGAGCAGCGCGGGCAAGACGAACGGCACCACCGCGTGAACGGCGATCGACTCGGTGAGTGCCAAACGCACTTCACCGCGTACCTCTCGTTCATGATGACTCAGATCGTCCTCGAGCCCTTGGACCTCTCGCGCCATCGCGCGCGCGCGCACCAGCAACTTCTCGCCGAACGCCGTCAGTCGAGCCCCGTTCGCGCGTCTCTCGAACAGTCCGATCGCGAGGCGAGCTTCGAACTGAGCGATACGCCGACTGACCGTCGACTGCTCGATGCCGAGCGCGCGGCCTGCTGCCGAGAAGCTCCCTCGCTCGGCCACGGCCAAGAAGAGACGGACGTCCTCCCATTCGAGCTGCGGACCGTGCTGAGCCATGCGTGAATACATGGCTCATGTGCATTTCTGAGTCTACCCCTACCTCTGGCGCATCCGCAGACTGGTACCATGCTCCTCGTCGTCCTCGCCCACCCCAGCCCCGACAGCCTCAGCGATGCCTTGGCCGAGGCCTATGTCCAAGGCGCGCGCGCGGCCGGCGCGGAGGTGGAACTGCTCCCCCTGCGCGACCTCGAATTCGACCCGTACCTGCGCGAGGGCTTCAGCGGCGCTCAGGAACTGGAACCCGATCTGCGGAACGCCCAGCTCGCGATCGAACGCGCTGCGCACGTCGCTTGGTTCTTTCCCACCTGGTGGGCAGGGGCGCCGGCTTTGCTCAAGGGCTTCGTGGACCGCACCTTCTTGCCCGGCTGGTCCTTCGTGTACCGCAGAAACCAGGCGCTGCCCGATGCGCTCCTGAAAGGGCGGAGCGCGCGCGTCGTCACGACCATGGATAGCCCCAACTATTGGTACTGGTTGTGGCACAGAAGTTCGGTCCACACCTCGTTCGTCAACGCCACTCTGCGCTTCGTGGGCTTTGGCCCGATCGCATGCACCACCTTTTTCGATCAACGAACGCGTTCGCCGGAGCAGCGTCAGCGCTGGCTCGAACGGATGGAGAAGATCGGACGAACAGATGCCATCCGCAGCCAGAAACAGCTGCTACCCGTCACAACTCATCCAAACGGAGACCCAGTCCCAGCGCCATCATCGGCACGGTCGCCGCAAAACTGAGCGCAAAGAAGCCTGCGTAGCCAAGCGCCTGGGCCAAGAAGCCACTGGCTGCACCGGCAAAGGTAAAGCTCAGACTCATGAGCGCGGTGAGCACCGCGAAATGCGTGGCCTTGTGATCGGGGTGGCAGACGCGCATCAAGAAAACCATGAGCACAGCCGTCCCGAGTCCCGAGCCGAACTCGTCTACTGCGATGACCGCCGTCACCAGGCCCAAGCTTGTGTGATCGGACGTCGCAGCGAGCGCCACGTAGAGCAAATTGAGTACGTTCTGGGCGAGCACGAAAGGCCAGAACCAGCGACGGAGGCCGTCGCGCGAAATCAGATGGCCACCCAGAAATGTTGCAGCGAACGAAGCGACAACGCCCACCGTGCCGTTGGCGAGACCGTATTCGGCAAGCCCGAGCCCGAGCTGGTCGCTGAAGAACGGCCACTTCATCTTGCCGAGCAACGACTCGCCGGTGCGAAACAGCACGACGAACGCGAGCAAACGCCCGATACCAGGCGTGCTGGCCAGTTGGACGAAGGCGCGAGCGTAGGCCGAATCATCGTCAGCCCAGCGGTTCGAAATACGGCGTGCGTACCGGGCGAGCGCCACCAGGCCCAAGAGCAGCGCGATAGCAATGAAACCGGAGGCGCCTATCTGACCCAGAAACGCCCAGCGCTCGACCAGGGGACGCACTGCTTCGAGCCGAAAGACGAAAGCTCCCAGACAGATCACCCCACCGAGCACCGCACCGGTCAGCAGAATACGTGCGCTCACGATCTGCTGCAGCCCAACTACGAAGCGCTCCTTGCGCGGTTCGCTGTGGGGCAGCAGAAAGAGGTGCGCGGTCGCGCAAAGCGCGAGTACCCCGGCCATCGCCAAGAGTCCGAGCGACCAGCCAACGCCCACCACCAGCACGGGCAGCCCTCCCTTGATGACCAAGCTGGCGCCCTTGTACGACGACGCTCGGTAGCCGACGAAGCGCGACTGCTCGGTCGTCGTGAGCGCTTCCATGTAGTAGCCGTCGATGGCCATGTCGTTGGTGGCCGAGACAATCGCCAAGAGCATGAACAGCACCGCGACCAGGCCGAGCCAGTCGGTGCCCCGGACAAATGGTGAAAGTCCGACGAGCAGCGCCGCTCCGATGAACTGCATGGCGATCAGAAAGGTGCGCTTCGTCTCGAAGCGATCGAGCAGGGGTGCCCACAAGAACTTCAGGTTCCAGGGCAAATGCAGGAGCGACGTCAGACCGACGAGCGCGAGGCTGGCTCCGAGTTGTTTGAACAAGATCTCGGCTACGCTGTTCACCAGCGTGTACGGAAAACCCTCCGCGAAGTACGTTGTCGGCACCCAGACGTGCGGACTGGTGCGCTGGGGCATGGTCGTGGGTGGCGGAGCCTCAGGCGACGTCGACAATCTCGTACTCCCGCGAGCCGTCGGGCGTATCGAGTCCCACCACGTCGCCCTGACGCAGTCCCAGCAAGTTTTGGCCCAGCGGTGATCGGGGCGTGAGGATGCTGGCTTCGACACCTACCGCTAGATTCAGGCGCAGGCCTCCGCCAGCCGGCACCAAGAAATAGATCGCCGCTGCGGCTTCGTCGACCAAGCGCACCAGCGCGGTCGCCGCGATGGGTGTTTCGCTATCGAAAACCCTGGGCCTGAGCGAGCGAAGCAATCCCAGTTCGTCCCGCAAACTGATGACACGCTCGGCCTGGCCGCGCGCCAGGTAAGAGACCTCCGTGGCGCGCATGTCCTTGTCGCTTTCGGAGCGGTTCTCTTCGTGGGTCGCGCCTTCTTGCGTCGCCTTCTGCGCAGCGGTCACGTTCCGAAGATCGCTCTCGAGGCGTTCGGTCAGTGCGGCTAGCAGCTTCAGTTTGTCGACGGACCCGAGCTCCACGCCGGGTACCCTACAACAAAAAGGCGAGCGGCCCGGCTGGGCCACTCGCCTTTTTTGGCATTTCGAGACCGCTCAGAAGCGCATGAACAGACCTACGTTGCCGCCCAACTCCGTGCCGTAGCCGTTGGCCAAACCGACGTCGAGGGTGGGTCCAAACTCCATTCCGACGTGTTCGAAGATGTTCCACAAGAACATCGGTTCGAGCGAGATGACTGCTGTCGTGCTGGAACCACCACCGTTGCCGTTGTCCTGGCCACGCACGCCAACGCCGCCGCGCGGCCAAAAGTCGATGGCCGGCGAGAGAGCGAAGGCGTAGCCGATGCGCGGCTGAATCGACCAAAGCGTGTAGTTGGCCGCGCTGTTGTGGCTCACACCCAAGTTGCCGCCGATCGACAGTCCGTCGATCACGAAATAGTCGAAGCCAATACGCGGGTAGTTGAATGCGGAGGGGATGCCTCCCATCAAGACGCCTGCTGCGATGTCGACCTGGGGACCGCCGAACAGTAGCGCGAAACCCGTCATGCGTTCGGCGGCGATGACGATCGTTCCCTTGTCGACTGGATCGATGGCGTGGGCTTCGCTGGAAAACCCAAAAGTGGCCCCTGCGAACGCCGCGGCCACGACCATGCTTTGAACGTACTTTGCACTCATGAGCGATGGCTTAGGCCGGCTCGGTCGAGCTCACAAGAGGTCGGCCGAGTGGCTCATGAGGTGATTTGCCTCAGTCCCCGTTCACTCGGCCGCGCTCGATGCGTCTTTTTCAGCGACAGCGTTCTTCACGCGCAACTGTACGAGGCGCTGCTCTTGAAGCACCTGGGCCTCTTCCGCCGCCACATAGTCAGAGTGACAGACTGCATGCTCCCCCTCGTGACCCTCGAGCGCCTTCTTGGTTTTGCTGGCCAGCTTGTGGATCTCTTGCGGTGAAAGAACGCCGCGCTTCTCCAAGATCTCGCGCTGCTCGGGCGTCAGCGCAGGAGACTTCATCACCTTTTCGCGCTCGAAACCCTCGGCCTTGCCGCTAGCGAACTCGACAATCTCTTTGGAGATGCGCACGGAGCACCAATCGTGGCCGCACATCGCGCAGAAATCCGTATCGACGTCCAGATCTTCGTCGTGGTACGCGCGCGCCGTGTCGGGATCGAAGCTGAGTTCGAAGTGGCGCTCCCAGTTCAGAGCCGCGCGAGCCTTGGTCAGCTCGTCGTCTCGATCGCGACTGCCGGGAATGCCCAGCGCGACATCGGCAGCGTGAGCCGCGATCTTGTAGGCGATGCAGCCTTGCTTGACGTCGTCCTTCTTGGGCAAGCCCAAGTGTTCCTTGGGCGTCACATAGCAGAGCATGCTAGCGCCGTGGAAACCGGCGGCCGTTGCGCCGATGCAGCTGGTAATGTGATCGTAGCCCGGGAAAATGTCGGTCACGAGCGGCCCCAGCACATAGAAGGGCGCGCCATGGCAAAGCTGACGCTGCAGCTTCATGTTGTACTCGATCTGGTCGAACGGGACGTGGCCGGGACCCTCGACCATCACCTGACAGCCCCGTCGCCAAGCCTTCTCCGTCAGCTCGGCCAACACGGTCAGCTCACCAAGCTGCGCCGCGTCACTGGCGTCCGCCAAACCACCCGGCCTCAGACCGTCTCCGAGCGAGAATGACACGTCATACTCGCGCATGATGTCGCAGATGGTGTCGAAATGTTCGTACATCGGGTTCTCTTTGCCGTGGACGAGCATCCACTTGGCCAAGAGCGAACCCCCGCGGCTGACGATGCCTATCAAGCGCTCCTTCACCAGCGGCAAGTGTCGGCGCAGGACGCCTGCGTGAATGGTAAAGTAGTCGACGCCCTGAGCGGCTTGCTCACGGAGGGCCTGGAATATGATCTCGGGCGTCAGCTCTTCGAGCTTGCGGCCGATGATCATCGAGTAGATGGGGACGGTGCCGATGGGTACGTGCGAATTTTCGATGATGGCGCGACGACAAGCGTCGATATCGCCGCCGGTCGAGAGATCCATGACCGTGTCCGCACCCCATTTCTCCGCCCACGCCAACTTCTCGACTTCGTCGTCCGTGCCAGACGAAACAGGGCTCGCACCCATGTTCGCGTTCACTTTGGTCTTGCCTGCGCGACCGATGCACATCGGGTCGAGTCGGTGCTCGAGGTGCTTGACGTTGGCAGGAATGATCATGCGACCCGAAGCGACCTCGTCGCGCACCTGCTCGGGCGTGAGATGAGGCTCGCGCTCGGCAACGCGAAGCATCTGGGGAGTCACTGTGCCCAAGCGCGCATGCTCGAGCTGGGTGACTGCAACGAAGCCTGCGGGCGCACGTGCAAACCTTCCATCGCGGACCCAGCCTTCGGGCAAGAAATCCCAGGCCGTGCGGTCGCTCGGTGGGGGCATGCCGGGAGTGTCAGGCGACGAGAACGAAAGCGGCCCGCCAATGTCGGCCGGCCGCGCGAACGAGCCGGGGTTCGTGCCGTTTTTCTGAGTGGAAGGGTTCGAAGCGCCGCGAAGGGGGAGAGTGTAGGTCATGGCCGCGCCCCGACTCTAGCAGCCGGGGCGCAATGAGCCGACACTGAAAGTCGGCCTTTTTTCCTGGCCCCATTCGACCATGACGGGCTCCGCGGAACCACCAAAGCAAGTCGTGCTGATCACCGGCGCGAGCCGGGGCCTGGGTCTCGCCCTGGCGCGCGCTGTGGTGGCCCTGGGCAAATACCGCGTCGTGCTGACGGCACGGGGCCAATCGCTGGAGCGCTTCGAGCTCGAGGGTCTGCGCGAAAGTTCCGACGTCTGGTTTCACCCGCTTGACGTATCGTTGGCCCCAGAACGCGAAGCCCTCGCCGAGGACGTGGCCCGGCGCTGGGGCGGCGTCGACATTCTGGTCAACAATGCAGGCACCATGATGCGCGCCGTGCTCGAGCACGTCGGCGACGCGGACCACCAGAAGCAGATGGAGATCAACTATCGCGCGCCGATGGAACTGTCGCGCTTGATGTTGCCGGGCATGCGCGAGAGAGGGCACGGCCGCATCATCAACATCTCCTCCGTCGGTGGCATGATGGCGATGCCGACGATGAGCGTTTACAGCGCCTCGAAGTTTGCTCTCGAAGGTGCAAGCGAGGCCCTCTACTACGAGGTGCGCCCCTGGAACATCTTCGTCACATTGGTGCAGCCCGGGTTCATCAATTCCGACGCGTTCGAGCGCATCGCCTACACCGACCGCAGTCGCGCTGCTCAGGACAATCCGCTGTCTCCTTACCACCGGCACTACCACTACATGGCTGCCTTCATCGCTTCGATCATGGGCCGCGCACCCGCGACCCCCGAGAGCGTGGCGAAAAAGATCGTGCGCCTGTTGGAGAAGAAAAGGCCGCCGCTGCGCGTGTCGGGCACGACGGACGCATTCCTATTCTCCATGATGCGGCGCTTGTTGCCGCGCTCGCTCTACCACGAGATTCTCTACCGATCGCTCCCGGGAATCGCGCGCTGGGGCAAGGTACGTAGCGGCACGGCCGGGGCAGCCAGTGAGCGTTAAAGCGGCGAAAGGACGGACAGCTTACCGGCTGCATTTTCGCCCGAGAGCGCTGACTTGAGAGCGGCCCGAATCTCGTGCTCGAGCGCTTCGGCGACGCGCCGTCTGAGCTGCGAGCGGGCCGTCACCAAGCCAATTTGGCGCACCGGCACGGGCGCTTCGAGTGGGCGCAACTGAGCCTTTTTGCGGGCACTGGGCAAAGCCAGTGCCACCAATTCGGGCAAAACGGTCAGACCCAAACCGCTGTCGACCAACCGGATCAAGGTTTCGAAGCTGGCGCTCTCGAACCGCACCCCAGGCGTGGGCTGCTCGTCAGATTGTTTCTTGCCGCGGCGTTTCTGGGTCGCGCAGTAGCTGAGTACCTGCGTGCGAAAGCAGTGCCCTTCGGGCATGACCCAGAGCGGTCGCTCACTCAGGTCGCTCTGCCGCAGCTTCGAGCGTTCCGCCAAGGCATCGCCCGGCGGGAGGTAGGCGTAGAAGGTTTCGTGACCGAGCACCGTTTCTTCGATGCCCGCCGCGCGCAGAGGTGTGGCAGCCAAACCGCCGTCGAGAGCGTCTTCACTCAAGCGCTCGATGATCTCTTGAGTCTGCAACTCTTCGACGCTCAGCTCGACGCCTGGGTATTTCTTCAAGAATTTGCCCAAAAATAAAGGCAAAACAGTAGGTGATAGCGTGGGGATGACCCCCAGCCGGTAAGGCCCGGTCACGCTTTGGTCATCGGCGGTCATCTGCCCAAGCCGCTCGGTCTCGCGCAAGATCGTCCGCATTTGCGCCAAGACAGGCTCCCCCTCATCGGTGGTCAAGAGTGGCTTTTTTCCGCGGTCGAACAACGTCACTCCCAAGAGTTCCTCGAGCTTCTGCACCTGCATGCTGAGACCCGGTTGCGAGACGTGGCAGCGTTCAGCGGCCAAGCGAAAGTTTTTCACTTCGGCAATTGCGATCGCGTAGCGCAGCTGGGTGAGGGTGACTTGAGAAAGGTCCACGGCTAATGCTACCAGCTCGACGCTGCCATGGCCTCCCCCAAAGCCCCCCAGACCTTGCGCACGCTTCTCACCTTGGCTTGGCCAATCGTCTTGGCACGCGCCACGCAAGCGGTCGTGGGTTTTTCCGACGCGTTGATGGTCGCCCCATTGGGCGAAGACACGCTGGCTGCGGTCACCACCGGCGCCACCAACGTGCTGACGTTCGTGCTTTTGCCGATGGGCACTATGTTCATCCTGCAGAGCTTTTCGGCTCAGCTCCGCGGCCGCGGAGAGCTCGAAACCGCTCATCGCTACGCCGTCTACGGCTTGCTGTTGGCCGCGTTGGCTGGGTTGTTTGCAGCGGCCTTCATCCCACTTTTGGAGCCCATCGTTGCTGCTCTGCACTTCGCGCCCGCCGTGCACTCACAGATGAGCGAGTACGTCGCCATCCGCCTGCTTTCGATCGCAGCGGTCGTGGGTATCGAGGCGCTCGGCAATTGGTACGGCGGGCTCGGCAATACGCGCATCGCGATGATCGCCGGCGTGGCCATCATGGTGCTCAACATCCTGGGCAACTACGTCTTGGTGCAGCCGCGCTTCGGCTTGCCGGGCTATGGAGCAGCAGGCTCCGCCTGGGCCAGTACGGTCTCGAGCTGGCTCGGATTTCTCTTGATCTTCGTACTGTTCGTACGCGGCTACGGACATGGTCTCACGGTGGGACGCTTCCGCTTTCGCTGGAGCGAACTCGCACGCCTGCTCCGCTTCGGGCTACCCAGCGGTGTGAACTGGTTCTTGGAGTTCGCCGCCTTCGCTCTGTTCATCAATGTAATCGTGGGTCACCTGGGCACTACGGTGCTGGCCGCCTTCAACGTCGTTTTCCAGATCAACTCGCTTTCCTTCATGCCAGCGCTCGGCATCGCTTCGGCAGGCGCGATTCTGGTGGGCGAAAACATCGGCCAAGGTCACAAGGACCGAGTCTGGCCGCTCGTGCGCCTCACTTTGGTCGTGACTTGCTTCTGGATGGCCTCGGTCGGCCTGCTCTACGTCCTCTTTCCCAAGCCACTGATCGGCCTGTTCGAAGCAGAGAGCGCTCCGTCACCCGAGATGATGACGGTCGGCGCAACAATGTTGGGACTTTGCGGCCTTTGGCAGCTCGCCGACGCAGTCGGTCTCACGCTGTCAGAAGCCCTGCGCGCTGCTGGCGACACGGCTTGGCCGATGTTCGCGCGAATCGCGCTGGCGTGGCTGGTGTTCACGCCCCTCTCTTGGGCAGCGATCTACTGCTGGCACGGCGGCGTGGTGACGGCCATGGTCTGCATCATCGGCTACATCTGGGTTTTGGCGGCCATACTGAGCGCCCGCTTCGCGTCGGGCCGGTGGAAGACGATCGAGCTGGTCGGTGAGCCCGAGATCGCACCCCTCGGGCCCAGCTGATAGAAGGGCGGGCGTGACCACCCTGATTTCGATCAGCCGAGAGCTTTCACGCGTCGTCGATGCCCTGGACGTCGCCGGTGCCGCCGCGTTCACCTACAATCCGCTGGCCTACGCTCGCAAGCCCCATGAAGCGTACCTCGAGCGCTACGGCCAAGGACCCAAAGAAGCGCTCTTGCTCGGGATGAACCCCGGGCCCTTCGGCATGGCCCAGACCGGCGTTCCGTTCGGCGACGTGGCGATGGTGCGTGATTTCTTGGGCATCACCGGAGCAGTTGCTCGGCCCGCTCGTCAGCACCCCAAGCGTCTGATCGAGGGATTCGCCTGCAGCCGCAGTGAGGTCAGTGGTACGCGCCTCTGGGGCTACGCGCGAGATCGCTATGGCACTCCCGAGGCGTTCTTCGCGCGCTTCTTCGTCGTCAACTATTGCCCGCTCGTGTTCATGACCGAAGGTGGCTCGAACCTCACGCCCGACAAGCTTCCCAAGACGCTCCAAGCGGAGCTCGAGGTCGTCTGCGATCGCGCCTTGGTGGCCATCGTGCGTAAGCTCTCGCCGCGTCAGGTCATTGGGGTGGGGGCCTTCGCCGAGAAACAGGCGCGACGTGCTCTCGGCGGCATCGACGTCTCGATCGGCACGATCCTCCATCCGAGCCCGGCCTCGCCGCACGCAAACCGGGGTTGGGCCCTAGCGGCGCAAAAGCAGCTCGACGCCCTTGGCTTGGGCTAGGGCACCCCTTTTTTCTGCAAAAAAGCGAACGTTGGGCTCGAGTTTCGGCCGTGTTAACACCCCGACCGTGCCGAACTTCACCTGGGACCTAGGTCCAAACGCCGTGGAAATTCCCAAGGGCCCGCTCGTCCTCTTCATCGGAGGCGTCGCGCTGCTCATGTTGATCACCGGCATCGTCAAGAAACAGAACGACCTGTCCGTGTTCGGTCTGTTCATGGGCGCGGTGTTGGCCATCGCTTCGAGCTACATGCCGGACGACATCGCCATCCGCTACTATAGCCTGCTCTTCGTCGGCGTGTTCTTGGGCGGCTACGCGCTGCTCAACTGGCAGATCCTCCGCGGCGGCGGAGCCGAAGAAACGGCCGGGGACTTCATCGTCTACGGCGTACTGGGCGTATTGATCGGTGCGCGCCTTGGACATGTGCTGTTCTACGATCTGGACAAGGCTCTCGGAGATCCCCTTTGGGTTTTCCAGATCTGGACAGGCGGCTTGGCCAGCCACGGCGCCGTTATCGGATTGATCGTCGCCATGTGGTTGTTCACGAAGCGGCGCGGCGTCCCGTTCTTGGAAGGCGCTGACCGTTTCGCCTTTTCGGCCGCGCTCGGAGCGACGTTGGTGCGCTTGGGCAATTTTTTCAATTCGGAAATCGTGGGCCGGGAAGTCCCCGACCAGTCCTGGGGTGTGCGCTTCCCGCGCCACGACGTAGGCGTTCTGAACCCGCCGCTCCGCTACCCGACGCAGCTGTTCGAGGTCGCGCTGGGCCTGTTCGTGATTCTCTGCCTCTACCTCGTCGATCGCGCAACGGGAAAAGAGAAGCGTCCACGCGGCCTTCTGATCAGCACCTTCTTCTTCGTCTACTTCATCGGTCGCTTCGTGGTCGAATTTTGGAAGACCCACCAAACGGTCGAAGAGACCGCGTACATCACGATGGGGCAATACCTGTCCATTCCCGGCATCTTGATTGGTATCTTTGGCCTCATCTGGTCGTTGAAGACCAAGCAGCCCGTTGGTTGGCCCAACCCGAACGCCGAGTCGGTCGACGACGACCATGACGAGGACGAGGACGAGGACGAGGACGAGGACGAGGACGAGGACGAGGACGAGGACGAGGACGAGGACGACGGCGAGGACGGCGACGGCGAGGACGGCGAGGACGGCGCCGAGGTCGAAAAAGAAAAGGAAGACGACGCGGGCGAAAGAACGCTCAAGTCGCATGTGGTGCCTTCGCGCATGGCTTCGACCACGCCTTCGACCACGCCTTCGGAACAACCTCCGGCTGACGGGACCGACGAGGAAAAGAAGGACTGATTCGCCCCGCCCAGTCGACGAACGGCAGCCTTCCCGGGCTGCCGTTTCTCTTTTGTCGCTCAGCGTTCGGAATGCGTCGACAAGCAGAGCTCGAATCAAGCCGCCTTCAGGAAGCGGTGGCTTGCCCAACGCGCGGTCGCGGCCACCGCTTCTTCCACTGGCGTCGCGCTCCAACCGAACGTCGAGACGAAGCGGCGATCGTCCAGTACGTGCGGCTGCTCCCATTGGTAGATCATCTCCGGCACCTCACGCATGAAAGGCATGAAGAGGCCCAGGCTGCGAATCACGAGCTTGGGCACGCGCGCCGTCCGAGCGTCGACGCCCAGTGCGCGACCCAGTCGAGCAACGAGCGACCGTGTGCTCTCGGCCGGATTCGTGGGCAAGTGCCAGACGTGACCCAAGGCAGCTTGGTTTTGTCCGAGCGTCACAAGCCCGCGCGCGACGTCCTCGACGTAAGTGTACGCATGCGGCATGTCGGGATCGCCAACACATTCAGCCGCTTTACCGTTCAAAATCCGCTCGTAGAAGCGATCGCTGAAGCTGGAGAGAGGCAGATCCGCGCCAAAGAAGTCGCTGGCGCGGCCGATGGCTACGCGCGCCCGTCCTGCGGCATGCGTTGCCAGCCGGAGCTCGGCGAGCTCGGCCCGAAGGCGCCCCTTCTTGCTGACGGGCAAGACCGGACTGTCTTCGCGCATCGCTCCAACGGATTGACCGTACATGTAGAGACAGTCGAGCGCGACAAGCGGAGCGCCCGACGTTTCGGCTGCATGGATGCCGCCGCGCGCAATGGGCAGCAGGAGGTCGTGCCAGCGATGATAGGGCGGATTCATGCAGTCGTAGATCGCCGCAGCCCGTTCACCGACGCGCTTCGCGAAGGAAAGATCGCGGATGTCGCCACTCAGCCATTCGAGTCCGGGCTGCGCGGCGCCGGCCGGGCTCTGACGCACGAGACGCACTTTCTTGCCTTGGGCAAGCAGTAGCTGGGCCACGCGCGGCCCGATCTGACCGGCACCGAGGACCACGTGGACGTTGTTCTCTTGGTTCATGGGCTCAGCCTACAGCTTGCACTTTTGCGGACCAATCTGTACTTTTGAATACAAGGAGCATATTTTTGCAAGACCGAATCGGACCTGATTGGGATGACGTACGAGTGTTTTTGGCTGCCTTTCGGGACGGAAGCCTGGGCGTCGCCGCCGGGCACTTGGGCGTCGATGTCTCGACGGTCAGTCGTCGACTCGGCGCGTTCGAGCACGCGCTCGGCGGCCGCTTGTTTGATCGCACACGGCAAGGCTTGATCCGGCTCGAAGCGGCAGAGGCTTTGCTCCCCGCTGCCGAGGCCATGGAGGCCGCCCATGGACGTCTGACACGAGACGCCTCGGCGACGCGCGCCGAAGCCAAAGGTGTCGTGCGACTGAGCGTCGCTCCTGGGATGGCGGACGTATTCATCGCGCCCGCTTTGCCCGCGCTCCGAGCACGACATCCCCACATTACGCTCGAACTCGACGCCAGCACACGCGTGGTTGATGTGACGCGCTACGCAGCCGACTTGGCGTTGCGCTCGGTTGAACCCGAAGGCGCCGATCTGATTGTGACCAAGCTGACGCGCGCTCGATGGGTCGCAGTCGGCGGAAAACGATTCGCGAAGAACGTGGGACGGCTCGAGCGTTGGGACGATGTGCCGTGGATCGTCTGGGATCGCGATTTGTCGAGCCTACCCGCGGCTCGTTGGCTCAGGCAGCACGTACCGGAAGCGGAGGTCGCTCTGCGAACCAGCCACTTCGCCAGCCAAGTAGCCGCAGCCGAATCCGGCCTCGGCGCTGCTCTGGTGCCCGTCCCCTACGTGCAAAAGCGCAAGCTCGCCGAGCTGCAATTCGTGGCTGCGCTCGCTTCGTCAGCTGCGACATGGCCCGAGGACGATCTGTGGCTCGTCGGTCACCGAGCGTTGCGCGACGTTCCACGCGTGGACGCGGTGTGGAATTTTCTGAAGTCCCTGCCCTGGGGTGACCCTGTTGGCTCACGCTCGGCCAAGTGAGGCTGCGTTCGCAGACGTTTTGTGGCAAAGATCTGGTGTCGATGACTCACGAGCCCGAATCTGTATCGCTTTCGCTTCCCTCGCTCGTTCGCCAATGCGTCGAGGGCGGTGAGCGCCTGACCGTTCAGGCCGGAACGGATGTCGACGGCGAGTTCAACTACATGGCCGTGCTGCAAGAATGTGAAGCCCATGGTTACGGCCCGACGCTGGGAGCCGCGCTCGCCGACTTGAACCAAGCGCTCGAAACTCGCGAGCCGTCGACGGAAAGCAAACGCCTACCGCGGCTCGGCAGCCGACCGCTGCCGTCGCGGCCCGCCCCTTCCAAGCCAAAAAACGCCATCGAAAGCTTCCTCGAAGACGTTGCCGACGACTCCTGGGACGCCGGCAACTCTTGAGCTTGCTCTAACTCACTTGCCGCTGGGCGCCGGATCCGTCGGAGCCACTCCGCCGTCACCGCCACCCGTCTCGGCGCCCGGAGCGCCGAGACCCCCGTAGTAGTAGTCGGAGTACTGGGGCGCTGGCAGCGCGACCGTGGTGAGCTGCGTTGCGAGGTCGTCCAGTGGGTGAACGGTAAGGCCGCCGTAGCTGATGGCGTAGATGAAGTCGTCTTGGCCGCTTCCGATCTGCACGCCACGCCGCATGTCGTTGCCGCTGTAGTAGCAGTAGTCGTTGCCAAGCTCACTGGACATCAGGGTCTCGCAGCTCTGCAGAAGCAGGCTGGCATGGTCGATGCTACCCAACGACGTGAAGCCTTCCGTCGCACTCACTTTCAAAACCTCGAGCCGGCTGCTGTAGGTCGGATCGTAGGTGGTGATCGGGAACATCAGCAGACCCTGATCAGTGCCGAACTTGTCGTCCACGAACGTGAAAGCCTTGTGGTTGTAGCTGGCTTCGGAATAGCTGAAGCCGCCAAAGGTCTTCTTGTGTGCCTGCTTGGGGTGCGCTGGATCGCTCACGTCGAAGATCTGCAACGCTACGCCGTTCTGCATGCCGGTGTCGTCCGCATCCTGGCCGATCGTCAGCAGCTGGTGGTTGGGCAGCGGGTGGATGTAGTCGCTGAAGCCAGGAATGTGCAGCTCGCCCAGCACCAAGGGATGCGCAGCGTCGCCGAGATCGACCACGATCAGCGGGTCGGTCTGCTCGAAGGTCACCACGTAGCCGCGGTCGCCGATGAAACGCGTGGCAAAGATGGTCTCGTTGGCTTCGCCGAGCGGCTCCGTCTTGCCGAGGATGCCCAGCTCTTTTTTCTGGGCCTGGAGAGTGAAGACACGATTGACCGTCTCCGTGACCCAACTGTTGCGATCCTTGACGATGGTTTCCGTCGTCGAGACACGCACTACGCCGGCCTGCTCGTCGATCGAGAACTGGTTGTGAAGGTAACCTGGCACGAAGCCGCTCGCCTGGTACGCGCTCGTCTCGCCCTCGATCGAGAACTGGTGAAGCATCGTCCGCGTGCTGTCAGCTGCCGACCAATTCCACGAGTAGTCGGTTTGGCCGAGCACGAGCACATCGTTGTTGGCGTAAACCGTCTCGGCTCCGCCCAGGATGGCGACGACGTGCGGGGTGCGGTTCTTCTTGGCATCGAAGGTGACGACCTGGGTCACACCGTCCGCGACTCGTCCGGGCTCGGGTACGAAGTAGCTGTCGCACTCCGCGTCCAGCTCCTGCCAACTGCCGCCCTCGCGCTCGAAGCGTCGAGGCACCCAGTCCTCCAGTACCGTCGTCTCGATCTCGGCCGCCGTGCGATCTCGCCATTGGTCGAGTTCCTCGGCGATGGCCGCCTCGGCCTTGGGCCGGCCGAAGCTGTCGTAGGATGAAACCGACGGGGAATAGAGATTCTGCCCTTTGAAGCCCCCTTGCACGACCGTGCGGACGACGTCCCCGTGGCGACGCCCCGAGACGTAGTAGCCCTCGAAGATCATCTCGCGCTCGAGCGTAGGCGCGTCGCCGGTCACGTCGAACACGCTGATCTTGGTGAAGCTGTTGGCCCCGTAGCCGCCGCAATCATAGCAATCGGGCATCGGCTTGCTGCTGCTGGAGCCGCTCGTCGTGGGAATGTCGCTCGGGTAAACAGTGGAAAAGAGCGTCGCCTTTCCGTCCTCCACGAACATCTCGAAGCCGCTGCCTTCGACCTTCACGGAGCCAAGAACACGCGTCTGATCCGCAGGCCAGGCGTCAATCAAGAAAAATTCGTCACCGTGGAGCAAGTAGATGCGTTCGCCGTCGGTCTTGACGATGTCGGCTTCGTCGACTCCCACGACCTGCGTGTTCGTCTCGCTATGGTTGTCGGGGGCGGCGCCTTCGCCTCCGCCGGCCGAGTTGTCGCCACCGGGCGCAGCGGGCATCCCTACACCCGAGTCGCCTGTTCCGCCGTCCGAGTTCGACAGGCCGTCATCGACGCCGATGACGCCGCCACGGGCGTAGGACGTCTTGTACTGGGCCACTTGCAAATCGAGTTTGGCGACCGCGTCCGCTTGGATCTGACCGAGCAGATCCTCACAGTCGGCGGCCTGGTGCAGCCCTGCACCCTTGGCCGTCACGAGCGGGTCGGAGTTTCCCTTGCCGGTCGAACAGCCAAGGGCCAAGGCAGACAAGCTCACGGGCAGAGTGAGCAAGAACGAAAGACGAGTTGAAAAAGTACGAGGCATGTGAGGACTCCTGTTTGGGTCTGAGCAGGAACTAAGCACCTGCCGTGCCAAGTTGGGCCAGTCCCACAAGTGCCGGAAATCGTCTGGAAATACAATCCAATGGATTTTCCGACCAGGAGCGGGCCTGACCGACCGATCCACTGTGCCACTTGCTTGGCACAGTGTGCCGGACCGGGCCTCAGCCGTCCAGGACGTCGGCAATCGTGTAGCGACCCGCCGCTCGGCGAGCCGCGTAGCGAGCCGCGCTGATCGCACCCCGGGCAAAGAGGTCTCGATTCGTCGCGCGATGCGTCAGCTCGAGCCTCTCGCTGTCGCCGAGCAGGTGCACAGTGTGATCGCCGATCACGTCGCCGCCGCGTACGCCCAACACGGCCATCTCGCTCGCCTTGCGCGCCCCGACCTCGCCGTCACGACCCCGAACTTCCAGCAGGTCTTGCCGCACCTCGCGCGCGGCATCGGCCAAGCGGCGTGCTGTACCACTCGGCGAATCAATCTTGCGACGGTGATGCACCTCGACGATCTCGACGTCGAACTCCACGCCCAACCTGCGCATGGCATGCTGCACGACTTCGGCCAAAACCTGAACGCCACGACTCATGTTGGGAGCCCAAACGACGGCCACCTTCTTGGCAGCACGGTCGAGTGCGCCGAGACCCTTGGCATCGAGGTTCGTGGTCCCCGAAACGATGGCTACGCCCTGCCGTTCGGCCAGCGCGTACAGCTCCGGAACAGCCGCAGCGGTCGAAAAGTCGATCACCACGTCGGCGCCGAGTAGCCCAGCTCCGACGTCCCCCGTGATTTCGACGCCGACGGTGCCGATACCAGCGAGCTCGCCAACATCGCGACCAATCGCCGGATCGTCGGGTCCGGCGATCGCCCCAACGATCTGGATGTCGTCTGCCGCATGAGCAATGCGTGTGATCGCTTGGCCCATACGCCCTGAAGCGCCGAAGATCGCGAGCTTCATCGCCCGGCGTACTCCGCGAGAGCCGCGCGAATTTGCTCGTTGGCGCCCGCGCTGGCTTCGAGCATCGGCGGCCGGGCAGAGGCCCGCATCCAGCCGCGTTGGGCGCATGCAGCCTTGATGGGCTGCGGATTGGGTTCGCAGAACATGGCGTTGTGCACACCCAGGAGCCCCAAGTGCTCGCTGCGCGCCCGCTCGAACTCCCCTTTCTCGACTGCCTCGACCACGCTGACCACTTCTCGCGGCAGCAGATTGCTCGTGACGCTGACGACGCCGCGTACACCGACGCTCATCATCGGCAACACCAAGCCGTCGTCGCCACACAGGATCGCCGCGCGATCGCCCATTCTGGCGAGCAGCTCTTGGCAATAGGTCAAGCCACCCGTGGCATCCTTGATGGCCACGACGTTGGGCACCTTGTCCAAGATGCGGATGGTCGTGTCGACGGACATCATGACCGCCGTTCGCCCGGGAATATTGTAGAGCATGATGGGCACGTCGATGGCCTGAGCGATCAGTTCGATGTGCCGGATCATGCCCTCCTGAGATGGCTTGTTGTAGTAGGGTGACACCACCATCAGCATGTCGGCTCCGGCCTTTACGGCGCCCTTGCAGAGCTCGATGGTGTCCCAGGTGTCGTTGTTCACCGTGCCCGCGACGACGGGAATCCGACCGCCACTGACCTGCCTGGCGATGGCGACGAGCTCTTGCATCTCGCTGGCCAACAATGTCGGAGTCTCACCGGTGGTGCCGCAAGCCACCAAGCCTGCGACTCCACCGTCGACCTGGCGCTGGCAGTGCGCTTCGAAGGCCTGCTTGTCGACCTGCCGCGCGTCCTGGGACATGGGGGTGACGAGTGCCGTGAAGACGCCGCGCATGCGGTCGAGCATCGGGTGAGGAGCCATGGTGCCCCGGGTGTGCCAAGACGCCCGAGCATTGGCAAGGGAGAGCCCCAAAACAGATTCTCCGACAGCTTCACGAGCGGTTCGTGGGGGAGCACATTCCAGGCGTCGAATGCTTGGGGCGTGGCATGAGACTGCTCAGCAGCGCGAGCGCTGAAAACGGACAATCAGCGGAAGATGCCGATGTGGCCCAAAGCCCACCACAAGAGGACGAAAACCAAGATGGTGGTAAAACAGCCGCCGCCGAGTTTCTTGGCGCCATATCCGGCAGCCAGACCGCGCAAAATTTTGCTCATGATGAGCCCTTGTTAGCAGCCGCGTGGCTCATGAAAATGTGGCAGGACGCCCCGTACACGGCTGGCGTGCCTCAGCGGTCGAATGCGAAAGTCGCGGCGTAACGATGGCGCCGCCCGGTGATCTTCGCTGCTAGTACCCGCGCAGCCAAGGCGCTGTAGGTGATGCCGTTGCCTCCGTAGCCGAGCGCGAACAGGACGCGCTGATCAAGTGCCGGATGCGCACCGATGAAGCCAAGTCCGTCGCGTGTCTCGCCGAAGGTCCCGGCCCAAGCGTAGGCGCTTTCCATTGCGACGCGCGGCAACAGCCGCTGCGCATCCCCGAGCAGCTGTCCGGCCACTCGGGCGACCGCTGCATCTCGCCGCTGGGGATCGCGGAAGTTACGGTCACGTCCGCCGACGAGAACGCGGTTGTCGCTGGTGGTGCGCAAGTAGAGGTAGGGCCGAGCCGATTCCCAGATGAGGCAGCGTTCGGGCCAGCCGGGAAATCCTCCAGAAATTGGCTCGGTCACCAGCGCATAGCTGCTGTGCAGACGAGCCACGGGCGCCGGCAAAAAGCAGGCAGCTTCATAGCCGGCCGCTACGACGACGTGACGCGCGTGGATGACCCCGCGGGACGTGTGGACCGCGACGCGACGCGTTTGGGGTACGAGCGCCTCGACGCGCGTGCGTGCGTAGAGCGCGAAGTCGCCGCGGGCGCTGCGCTCGAGGAGCGCTCGACAGAGCGCGTAAGGGTCGACTTCCGCAGCGGCGCGGGTCCAGAGAGCGACACCCGAACGGAAGTCGACCGTTCGGGCTAGTTCACTGCCGCTCCAAGTCTCACAGGGCAAGCCGACGCGCCGGCGCAATCGGCCCTCGGCCCGTAGCTTCTTCACATCAGCCGCACTCGAAGCGAAATACAGGCTGGGACGAGCGCGGTAGGCGACGTCACCCAGTTCGTGCGCCAGGCGCCCCACCTCGCGCAAGCCGTAGAGGCAACCCCGGTAGGCGTCGACGGCGCGTGCGCGTCCGACCTTCTCAACCAGCTCGGCGAGATGGGTGTCGATCTCGTACTGCAGCATTGCCGTCGAGGCCGACGTAGAGCCCTGAGCCGGGTGGCGTGCATCGAGCACGAGGACCCGAAGGCCCTCCCTGACCAGGGCATCGGAAACAAGGGCACCGGTGATGCCAGCGCCGACGACCGCAACGTCGACCCGTTTGTCGCCATCGAGCAGCGGCGCCGTGTCGCCCAGCCCGTTTCGAAGAAGCCAATAGGGGCGTGGCGAGGTCAGATTCATGGCCTTACCGTTGCAACAAACGGGCCTGGGGGTGGTGGCCCATCAAGGAGTCGTGCTCTACTTCCCGCGAATTCGGGCGCGCTCGATCGCGCGGAAAGGGACGCAAAATGGCCAAGGGACAAGTCAAGCAGGGCAAAGACAACAAGCCGAAACTGACGACCAAAGAGAAGAAAGACAAGAAGAAGGAAAAAGCCGACGCCAAGAAGTGACGGGCAACTGCCCCCACCTTTCGTTCGAACCCCATGCGCCTCGCTCCGAGGGCATGGGGTTTCCTTTTTTGCCCGACTCTCAGCTCGGCTTCGAACGACCAGAGGCCTTCGAGAGAGCGGGCGGGAGTTCGTGGACGCCGGAGCGCGCCGACACCCCGAGCTTCACCTCGAGCAGATGCTCGCGCGAATCCTTTGGCAGCTCGAGGGTCGTGCCGGTGATGCGAACCCCATCGAGGACCATCTGCGACACACCGCTCTGCACTGCGCCCGAATTGTCGACGACGATGCGCAGTCGCCCCCCGCCCGGTGTGCGATAGCTGGCTTCGAAACCGGGCCAACTCTCCGGAATACAGGGCGCAATTTCCAGGCAATCGCCCCTGCGCTGAATGCCCAAGACCGACTCGACGCCGATGCGGTACATCCACGACGCGGAACCCGTGTACCAAGTCCAGCCGCCGCGACCGACGTGCGGCGCCTGTGAGTAGACGTCGGCGGCCATCACGTAGGGCTCGACTTGGTACTTGGCCAGCATGACCGGGTCGGAGGTGTGATGGATTGGATTGAGCAAGCCGAGGAGTTCGTGTCCTTCGGTACCGCGACCTTCGAGCAGAAGTGCCAACGCCGACCAAAGCACGCCGTGGGTGTATTGCCCGCCATTTTCCCGGACGCCTGCCGGGTAGGCGGCAATGTAGCCTGGATCGGGGCCTTGGCCCGTAAACGGCGGTGACAAGAGAAGCATCATCTTTTCCTGCTTGTCGACGAGATGCTCGATTGACGAACTGAGCGCGAGGCTGGCGCGCGTCGCCTGTCCAGCTCCGGAAATGACCGCCCAAGACTGCGCAATGGCGTCGATGCGACACTCCGGACTCTCCGAGGAGCCCAGCATGCTGCCGTCGTCGAAAAAGGCGCGTCGGTACCAGGCCCCATCCCAGGCCACGGCATCGATACGTTCGCCGAGCCGCAAGAATTCCGAGCGACACCATGCAGCGCGCCCGTGATCTCCACGGGCGGTTGCGACCTTCGCGAACCGGTCCAGTACGCCTGCCAAAAACCAACCGAGCCAAACGCTTTCGCCGCGTCCGTCGAGGCCCACGCGGTTCATACCGTCGTTCCAGTCGCCGGCGCGCATCGTCGGCAGTCCATTGGGACCCCGTGTGTTGCCCGCTTCGAGCGCTCGCACGCAGTGTTCGTAGAGCGACGCGCGTTCTCCAGAAATGGCCGGCACGCTGTACAAGTCGTCTTCACCCGTCTTGAGCAAGCGCTCGTGCAAAAAGCTGACTTGCTCGTCCCAAATGCCGCTATCGCCCGTGCTCTCCGCGTACTCTGCAGCCACCCAGGGCAACCACAAGAGGTCGTCGGAGCAATGCGTGCGCACACCCTCGCCCGAGTCGGCGTGCCACCAGTGCTGTACGTCGCCCTCGGTGAATTGGCGCGACGCCGCGAGCAGCTGGTGCTCGCGAGTCAAATCGGGACGAGCATGCACGAACGCCAATGAATCCTGAAGCTGGTCGCGGTAGCCGTAGGCGCCGCCCGACTGGAAAAACCCCGAGCGGCCCCAGTAGCGACAGCCAATCACCTGATAGAGGAGCCAGCGATTGGTCAGCAGGTCGAAGGCGCGATCCGGCGTTTTAACCGTCACTTGGGTCAACATACGATCCCAAGCAGCTTCCGACTCGGCGGCGACTCGTGCCGCGGTATCGATCTGGGCGTAGCGCCCCGCCAGCTCCAGAGCTTCGGCTTCACCCAACGCTATGCCCAAAACGAACGCAAATTCGCGGGTTTCTCCAGGGCCGAGTTCGACATCGAGCTGCAGGGTCCCGCATGGATCGAGGCCCGCTCCAATGCGACCCGAAAGCAGCGGAGCCGCCAGAGCCTGCGGCCGCTGCCTCGAGCCCCAGCGCCCGAAGAACTCGCTGCGATCGCCGGAAACGCTCGCGATGGGCGAGGTTGCAGCGAAGAACGCTCTCTCCGTCGGCAGAGGCGCGAACGGATTGCGTGCGAGCAGCGCGCGTGCTTCGGGACGCCACGACGTCACCGTCGAGACGCGCAACGATTCGCGGTTGTTGCCCAGGACCCACTCGACGTAGCCGTAGGCGCTGAGGCGGCGCGGCACGCTCCCCGTGTTGGTGATGCGTGCATGCCAGACTTTGACGGCGTCCGTCGGACTGACCGACAGCGTCAAGGTCTGCTCGAGATCGCCCCGACGATGGGTAAAACTGGACCAACCCTGAGCATGACGCACGACGTACGTCTCGCTGCCGCCAGCAGGAGCCGGCGTGAGGCTCCAGACCTCGTCGCTGTCCCGGTCACGCAGGTAAAACAGCTCGCCTGACGGATCGAGAACCGGGTCGTTGGACCAGGGTGTGAGGCGATTCTTTTGGCTGTTTTGATACCACGTGAAGCTCGCGCCGCTTTCCGTCACGAGGGTACCGAACTCTGGCCCTGCGATGACGTTGCACCAAGGCTGGGGCGGCCTCTGCTCCGAATTCACCTCCAGCACGTATTGGCTCCCGTCGGCGGAAAACCCACCGATACCGTTCGCGAACTCGAGCGCGCCCAGTGCGGATCGGGGCTCCGGCGCGGGTATCGAGGGCCGTCGAGCAGCTCGGTCGTGGACGAGCCGCGGACCGCGACCGATCGCGTTGTTGACGCGATGTGGAAGCTCGCGCGACGGTACAGCCCAGTCCCGCTTGGGCGCGAGCGCACGAAGTTGCTTGGCCAACGAACCCGCCGATGCGCGCATGACGATGCGCGACGCTGCCAAAAGCAGTTGTAGGTCTTCGTCGGCGATGTGCGAGGAGCGCCGGATGAACACACCACCTCGCTGGTCGACATGACCTTCCGCTGGCGTGGACCGAATCAAGCTGAGCACGGATTCTTGCACCGGCTGCAAGTAGCTCTCCGCTTCTTCGTTCAGGATCACCAGATCGCTCGACATCCCGTTCAAGCGCCAAAACTCGTGGGCCAGCAGCAAATCTCGGCACAAGTCGGCAAAATCGGTGTCGTCCAAACGGAGCACGACGATCGGTAGATCGCCGGAAATGCCCTGCGACCACAGAGCGTCTCGACCACGGGTTCCGCTGGGCGGATTGATGGCGCCCCGCAATGTGCTGGTTGGAAAGAGGACCGCCGAGAGGAGTCGTTGGTAGCGGTGCGACTGCGCGCCGCTCACACCCAAGTGCTTGAGCTCCACGCGAGCATCGGCCCAGGCCAGCTCGAATGCTCGTGGGACGCTATGCGGTGCAGCGAACAGTTCGAGCAGTTCGATGATTCCAGCGCGGGACTCGGCCAGAACGGTGATGAGCGAAAGCTTTGCCTGAGCTCCGGGAGCGAGTTGGATTGATCGACGGAGCACGAGCGCAGGATCGAGCACGGGGCCGGTGTGCTCGCCGAGCAGAGCGCCCGGCTCGAGCCCCTGTGGTTCGACCAAGCTGCGACCGCGCCCCAAGAAATGAGCGCGAGACGTCTCGAAACTGAGTTCGCCCACGTTGTCCGTGACCGGCAGTAAGATCTGCCCAACCCAAATTTCGGCTTCGCCCTGCGAGCGCGGGCGGCGACGCGCGATGAGTGCCCCGCGCCCCGGGAGGCTCTCGGTTTCGACGAACATCTTTTGAAATGCCGGGTGCGCGACGTCGCTGGCGCGCGGAGCAAGAGACAGCTCCATGTAGGTCGTGACATCCAGAGCAAGGGCGAACGATCCGTGGTTGGTCAACGTGATGCGGCGCACCTCCACCGGTTGCTCGGGTGAGACGACGATCTCCGTGAGCGTCTCTACCTCGGCGTCACGACGCAGGAACTCGACTTTGTCGAGAGAGAAGATGGCGTCGTAGTGGTCCGGCTCGGTCCGCGTCGGTAGATAGGCGCTCGACCACTGGGTCGAATGACTACGATTGCTGATGTAAACGTAGGTGCCACCCGCGCCGAGCGAACCCTCTTCGCGAAACCGGTTCACATCGACGCCACGCCAATTGGTGAAACCTTCCCCTCCGGCGGTCAGCAGGGTCGAGACGGTCCCATGACCGAGCAGGTGGGAACGCAGTTCGCTGCCATGGCTCTGCTTGAAGCCAATGCGCTCGACCGCTTCGAATTCGTCGATCGTGGCCAGATTGGATGGAACGCGTGGCGTTTCCGCCTGCACCACACCGGCCTTGACCGGGATGCGCTCTTCCAGCAACAGATCGCAGGCCTTGATGCGCGTGTCGGCGTGGAACCGTCGCTGCATCGAAAAATCGGTGAGCAAGTTGGCGAGCGCCACCAATGTCATGCCCTGGTGATGGGCCATGAATGCTTTGACGATCACGCGGTCTCGGCTGGGCGGGAGGCGTGAAGGCGTGTAGTCGACGGCCTCGTAGTAGCCATAGCGGCCCTCCAGGCCCGCCTCGGTCAACCGCACGAAGTTCTGAGCCGCGGCACGCGCTCGCACCAGACCGGCCAGCGCCGTCGCATAGGGGGCGACGACCAGGTCTTCGCCCAAGCCCGGCTTGAGGCCCAGTTCGGGTACGCCAAACGCCCGGTACTGGTAGTTCATGCCCAGGTCCATGACGTTGTAAGCCGCTTCCGAGATGCCCCAAGGGACGCCAAAGCCTTTGGCGTGCGCGATCTGGCGCTCGATCGCGGCATGGCAAGTCTGGTCGAGCAGTGTGTCCGGGTAGCTCCGCATCACGAGCAACGGCATCAGGTATTCGAACATCGAACCGCTCCAGGAGAGCAGCCCCGGAACGGAAGCGTACTGGGCGCGTAGGCGCCCGAGCCGGAACCAGTGCTTCTGCGGCACGTCGCCCTTGGCTATCGCAACCAGACTGGCTAGGCGCGCCTCGGAAGCCAGCAAGTCATAGTGAGAATTGTCGAGCCGCCCGCCGCTCGCGTTGTAGCCGATCGAGAATAGCGACCGTTCCTCATCGTAGAGGAACGTGAAGTTCATCTGATCGGCGAGTTGTCGAGCACGCCGTGCCACATCCTCGAGTTCGGCGCCCAGGTGCTCCGCTTCGCCGCGCGCCGTTTCCAATTGCCCGTGAAGAGCGCGAAGGACGCGCAAGCTGGCGGTGCGTCCAGGGGCCGCTACGTCGAGTTCGTGCTCGATCTCGCGGTGTAGTTCTTCGGCCCGCACGCCAAGCGGTTCCGCAGCGTCGCGCAGCTGGCGGATGCTCCGCAACTCGCGTGATTCTTGGACGATGGCATCGAACCGCATGCGACGCGCCTCGTCGTGCAACGCGTCCGCACCGACTTCGATGGCGAGCAAATGCGGCAAAAGTCGCTCGCCGTCACGAATGGCGTTCGTCAGGGTGTCCCGAGCCGCCTCCAACCAATACTGGAGTTCACCGCTGCGCGCGCTCGCATTGCTCTCTACCAGGTCGGTCACCTGGCGATGTAGCTCCGACAAGATCGACTCGAATTCCGCAGGTCGAGAGTCGACCTCGCGCTCGGCCGCCTCGATGAGACCCTCGATGCGTTTGGTTTCGTCGAAACCAGGAGCGGGCGTGGCCGGGGATTCGCGCGTGGCCTGCTCCAAGGCGACGCGCGCGGCATCGAGCGCACCGGCCAGACTACTGGTACCGACCAACGGTGCCAGCTGGAAGTCACCGCAGGCTTCCGCGAGAGTCCACAGGTAGCCGGCCAGATTGCCGCTGTCGACCGTCGACACGTACCGCGGCTCGAGCGGTTGCAGAGTCGTCGTGTCGTACCAGTTGAGAACGTGACCCTCGCGCTTTTCGAGTCGCTCGAGGGTACCGAGCGTCTTGCGCGTGCGAGCCAGAACCTCGGTGATCGAGATGAACCCCAAATCGCGCGCCGAAGCGACCGAAAGCAGGTAGAGACCGATGTTCGTCGGTGACGTCCGGTGAGCGACGACGCCGCGCGGATCTTCTTGAAAGTTGTCGGGCGGCAGGTGGTTGTCGAGATCGCCCACGAAGACGTCGAAGAAACGCCACGTTTTGCGAGCGATGTATCGAAAACGAGCCCGCTCTTCTTCCCCCCACGGCTCGCTGCGGGACAGAGGCCGAATCTGGCTCACGGCCTTTGCCACCCAGGGCGAGACCAGCCAGCCGAGCAAGAATGGACCCGCGACCCGCAGGGAATCGGGACGAAACTGCGCCAAGAGCCCTGTCAGAACGAGCGCGACAGCGCTCACCACGAGCAGACGCGGCACACGCAGCACGCTCTGCTCGCTGGCGCGCGCGGCGTCCCGCATGCTCGTCCAGTGCAGCATCTTGCGACGGCTGACGAGCTGACGGTAGAGCGCCCGAGTCAGCGCGTCGACGCTGACGAACGCTTGATCGAGCAAGAAAACGATCGACAGCACGGCTTGTTGCGAGTTGGTCTTCAGATCGCCGCCCAAACCGCCAAGCCACTCCAGCTGCGAACGGGCGCGCACGAAACCGAAAACCACCCGACCCAAGACCGGCACGACGAACACGCCCAGCAAGAACAGGGTTCCCAAGATGGCCGTCGGTAAGCCCGAAAACCAAGCGCAAAGCGCCAACACGACCAACGCCGGCGCCACCAAGCTGCGCCGCAGGTTGTCCAGCACACGCCAGGCGTCGAACGCCCGAAAGTCGCAAGTTCGGCTCGATTTTTCGCCAGGTACGCGCGGCAAGAGCCACGGCAAGAGCTGCCAGTCGCCGCGTGTCCAGCGGTGCTGACGACCTGCGGCAACAGAATAGGATGCAGGCTGCTCGTCGAGCACTTCGATGTCGGACGCCAAGGCAGCGCGGGCGTAGATGCTCTCGAGCAGATCATGGCTGAGCAGTTGATTCTCAGGCACGCGTCCGCGCATCGCCGCCGCAAACGCGTCGACGTCGTAGATGCCCTTGCCGACGAACGATCCTTCGCCGAACAAGTCCTGGTAGACGTCCGAGACTGCCGTCGTGTAGGGGTCGATACCTGGGGGGCCGGCCGCCAAACGCGAGTAAATAGACTGCCGTGCGCTCATCGGAGACGTGCCGACACGAGGCTGAATGATGGCATGGCCGCGTACGACGCGTTGCCGCTTGGCGTCGACGATTGGGCGGTTCAGCGGATGAGCCAAAGCGCCGACGAGACGCCGGGCCACGCCCATCGGCAGCTCCGTATCGGTGTCGAGCGTGATGACGTAGCGAATTTTCTGCAGCAAATGGGCCGGAGCGATCACCCGAGAGAAGGTCGTGTCGGTCGCTCCTCGCAGCAGGCGATTCAATTCGTCGAGTTTGCCGCGCTTGCGCTCCCAGCCCATGAAGACCTGGTCGATGGGATTTTCGACTCTCCGCCGATGAAAGAAGAAAAAACGCGGCTCAATCGTGCCTTCGTTGAGCTTCTCGACCATCTCGACGGCCAGATCGAGGAGCTGCTCTTCGCCCGGTCTCTCGGCTGTGCTTGCGTCGGGAAAGTCGGTCAAGAGCGCGAAATGCAAGTACTCGTCGGAGTTGGCCAGGGAGCGAACCTCGAGGTCTTCGAACAGCCGACGGAGTGCCTCCTCGCTGTCGAACAGCGTGGGCACGACCACGAGCGTGCGATGCTGCTCCGGAATGCCGCCCTTGAACTCGAGCTTGGGCAGGAGCCGGGGCGGCACCAAGCTCACCGTCCACGAGTTGACGATGGCCACCGCAATCTCGCTCGCAGCAAGCAGCAGCACCGGCACGATGGCTGCGTGCAGGAGGGGTACGTGTGCGATACGCTCGAGCGAGCGCCAACCAAACCAGCCAAGGGCTGCGGTGAACGAAGCGAAAAAGCCAAGGTAAAGAAGCGCGGGCTGGCGCAGCAAGAGACCCATGAAGGCCTCACCGATTCGGCTACGGTAAGCGATCGCACGCTCGAGCTCGCGTAGCCCGTCGTCGACTAGATAGTAGCCCACGTGCGCCCGATAGCTCGCGGCCATCGCGGCATCACGCTCGGCCAACTCCAAAACTCGTTCGGCAATCTGGCGCTCGTCGAGCGGCGAGCGGCGAGCCAAACGCTCCACTGCGTGTCGACAGCAATCGCGCGACGCGTCGTCCATACCCGCGTAGGCGCCCGAGGGGTCGCGCGCCAGAATGTGTTCGACGATGCTCGTAGCAGCGAAAAAGACGCTCCAGTCGAGACGATTGATCGAACGCATGCTGGTGATGGCGTTGCCGACCGACACCTGCGCCGCGGCCTGACGGAGGTGGTAGCGCCGTGCCAATTCCTCCGGCGTAGCGCCCAAGCGCGCCGTCTGCGCCGCAATCCAGTCCAGCGCGTCGCTTGGCGCATCGTCGCGCTCGCGCAGGCGTTTGAGGAACGTCACGAGAAAGGCATCGCTCGGCGCCTCGAGGTCCTGGAGCTCGCGCAGGTGGCTCTCGCTCTGCGTGACGTCGAGGTTCGAGTGGCGGGAACCGGAGCCCAAAACGCGCGCCGCCCACGTTTCTGCTCGATCACGGTCGTTGGCGTTGGCTTCGGAAGACGCCAGCGCGCCAACGGCCAGCACCAGACCGAGGCGCAGCATGATGGGAACCGCCCAAAGTTCGCCGATCGTGAGCGGACGCACCGTTTGGTAAGCGTCGACGAAGCGCGAGAGCGAGGTAAAACCGATGCGGCAGTCGGTGTGCCGCAAATAGTCCAGGCAAAGTCCGTACACGAGCGGGTAGCCGCGCATCGGACCCGAGCGCATGCGCGGCAACTTCACCAGGTAGCCCCAGGGCAAGTCCTCCTCGATTTCGCGCAGCTGCCCTTCGACGACGTGGCTATTGTCGAGCAGCCAAATTTCGGCCGGAGACGGGTCACGCTTGCGCTCGGCGCCCTCAGCCAAGGTCGCGTAAGCTTGCTGAATCAACCTGCGCGTTTCCTCGAAGCGTTTACGCAGCGGTCGTGCCGATCCGCGAGTGGTCAGCGCATCGTGTGTGCCAGCCAACCAGGCGGCATGTTCCGCCAGTTGGTCCTCGGTCAGAATCTCGCCCCGCAGCGAATCGGGCGTGTCCCAAATTGCAGGCTGACGCCGATGTGCCCCCGTGACCGCTCCCGGATGCTCGGGTCCGGCATTCATCGACTGTGTATCGCTCACCTAAAAACCTCGCGTGTACCAAAACGCCCGTCGGGCGCGCACAAACCTCTCAACGCCCGAGTTCGTCACGGCCCGAGGCCGCGTACACTTAGCCCGCGCGAGCCAGTTCGATGGGCGTCTGCTCGGTGGCTGTGCGATGGAGCCAGGCGCCCGTGGTCAGCGGCCAGTCCGACGGCAGCCGGGTGCAAGAAGCAAAGGAATGGTCTTCGTGAACGCTGCAGCCTGCGTGGCCGCCACAAATCGGACAGGGCCGGCGATCCGAAACGCCGCACCATTCAGCATCGACCGACAAACTTCCGTGAGCACGCATCATATGCATTCGTTCCCTGCGTCGAAGCACTTGGGCCCAATTGCCCGATCGCGTCGACAGCTCGGAAACTCCTTTGCATCGAGTGTGCCAGGATGCCCGAATTCACACGCTACGCGCACGCCTGGTAAAACGCGAGCGATCATTGCGCTGCCGCTGCTGTGATTGCCGCGCTGTGACCCCGCTCGAGGCAATTCGCCACAGCGCATCGCCTCATCTGCCTCCTTTTTCCGTCGGAGAGAGAACCGACTCAGAAGCCGATGCGTCGCATGACGAAACGCGGCAACAAACGAATGACCATCAGAATGAGGCCCCAAATGCGCGGCGTGTAACGCACCGGGGTACCTCGTTCGATGGCCTGCACCACGGAGCGCGCGACACCATCCGGCTCACCGGCGAACGGCGGCGCCTTGAGGCCCTCCGTCATGCTCGTTTTCACGAACCCGGGCTTGATGCAGATCGTCTTGAGGTTCTGCGAACGAAATTTGTGGTCGAGCCCTTCGAGGTACGCGCTGAGGCCAGCCTTGCTGGCACCGTACAGGATGACGGGCTTGCGGCCCCGATCACCTGCTACGGAGCTGAAGACGCACAGCGTCCCACCGCCGCGCGCCAAAAGGCGCTTGCGCGCGTGTTCGCAAAAAAGCACCGTATTGGTGAAGTTCACGTTCAAGAGGCGCTGCGTGAACGCAATGTCTTCTTCAAGGACTTCTTGAGTTGCGAACAGGCCCGCAGTGACGACTACCGTGTCGAAGCCACCGAGCGCCTGGTCGGCGCGGTCGAGTGCTTCGGCAAAGCTCTGGGGTGCCTCCATGTCGCATTCGGCAAAAGCAACGCGACGCGTGCCCCCAGCTCGCTGCTCGAAATCGGCTGCACTCTTCTCCAGATCGTCGTGACCGATGCCGAGCAAGAAAAGCTCGGCGCCCTTTTCGCAGAGTTCACGACCCACCGCACGACCCATGCCGCGCGTGCCACCCATCAAGACTACTTTCATTTGAATCACTCTCCGAACAGGCGCCGACTCTGGGCGCTGCGCAATTGACCGTCTGGGTCCCACTCCTTGCGGACGCGCAAGAACTCGGGAAGCCGCGGATCCATGCGGCGGTAGTCTTCGGGCCGTGTGAGCCCGTCTTTCGTCAGATAGATTCGGCCGCCGTGCTCGATCACTGTCGCGTTGAGTCGATCGACGACCTGCTGCGTGTCGTCGCGAATGGGCAAATCGAGAGCGAGTGACATGCCCGAGCGAGGAAACGACAAAAGGCCATCACCTTCGGCGCCGCAGTCCTTGACGATGGTCAAGAACGAGGCCGTCCCGGCTCGCGCGAGAGTCTCGATCATGTCGCGAATGCCAGCTGCGCCCGACTCGGTGGGAATCACGGACTGGTGCTGGGTCACGCCCCGTTTGCCGTAGCCGCGATTCCAATGATGAATGAAATCGAGCGGATAGAAGTACTTGTCGGGGTCGACGAAGCCCTTCTTTTCTCGACGAAAATGGCTGCGGTACACCAATTCGTTGAACAGTCCGATGGTGAACCGATTCAACAGGCCCGAGGGCAACGAGAACGGCATCGTGAGCGCTGGCTGCGGACGAGGTAGCCCCGAAGGCGCCTCTTCGGCCGTCGCCCAGCGGCCGACATAGAGGATGCCGCGGCCCATGTTCTTGCCGCGCGCCACGGTATCCATCCAAGAGACAGTGAATGGCCAACGCTTTCCGGAATCCTTGAGCCTTTCGACGAGCTCGTCGAAACCAGAGATGCGGTAGCTTTCCGTGTAGATCCAGGGCGAAGGAATCTTCTCGAGCAGCACCGAGACTTCCAGGATGTGGCCGGTGAGCCCCATGCCTCCCAGCGTGGCCAAAAACAGCTCAGAGCGCTCCGTGCGACTGCACTCGACCACCTCGCCGTTTGCGGCACGCAGGCGCAGCTTCTGTACGTGGCGACCGAAGGTCCCGCTGACGTGATGATTCTTGCCGTGGACGTCGGAGGCCACCATGCCACCCAGGGTCACGAACTTGGTTCCAGGAGTCACTGGTGTAAACCACAGTCTGGACAGGAACAGCCGATTCAACTCAGCGAGACACAGGCCCGCCTCGGCTCGCAACAGCCCCGTGGCTTCATCGAAGGCCAAGATGCGGTCGGCAAGCGTCGTCCCGAGCGCCACGCCGTCGCCGGTAGCAAGCAAGGACGAATCGCCGTACGAACGACCAAGACCCCGGGACAAGTGCATGCCCCGAGAATCTCGAGCGAGGTCTTCGCTGCGGCGTTCGACCCCTGGAAGGTAGGTTCGACCCCATCCGGACAAGCCAGAGCGCTGGTCCTGTCGGGCACTGCTCGAGAGCGGCATGGGCGAGGGTTTAACCGGCCGTCCGGCGCTGAGCCAGTCGAGCGACGAAATAGCCGTCGGTGCCGAGTTCATGAGGCAAGAGCCGTGCGCTCGAGGCGTCGGGAGGAAAAGCCTCCTGGACGACGCTGGGACCAAACGCGAGCGGTACGAGATCGTCCGCGACCGCCTCGAGCACGTCTTCGCCTTCGGTGCGGAGCACGCTGCATGTCGCATAGACGAGGCACCCGCTGGGCTTGAGCGCGAGGCTGGCGTTCCGCAGGATGCGGCTCTGCAACTCGCGCAGACGTTCCGGATCATCCGGCGTGAGCCGCCGCAGGATCTCCGGGCGGCGACGCAGTGTTCCGACGCCGCTGCAGGGCGCATCGACCAACACTCGATCGAAGCGACCACGATACTCGGCTGGCGGCGGCTCGGTCCAATCCCAAACCGCTGTCTCCACGGCAGAGCCATGGCGCGCGAGTTCTTGGCGTAGCGCCGAAAGCTTGTGCTCATGCAGATCCGTAGCGACGACACGGCCGTTCGGACCGACCAGCTCGGCCAGCAGCGCCGTCTTCTGCCCCCGTCCTGCGCACACGTCGAGGACGTGTTCGCCCGACCTGGCGTCCAACGCACGACCGACCAGCTGAGCACCGAGCTCTTGAACGGCGAAAGTCCCTGCTTGGAACTCGCTGTGTCGTCGTGGATCGCCGCCAGCGGTGTAGCGAAACGCCTGCGGGCAGACCGTCAGTGGTTCGGTTTCGCTGGCCCACCAGCCAGGCACCTTGGCGCCCTGAGCGAGGCGTAGGGCAGGAGCCGTCTGCCGCACATCGACCAACAAGAGTCGCGCCGCCTCGGCGCCAACGCTGCGCTCCATGCGCTTTCTGAGCCAGCTCGGAGTGCTCTGCAGAATGGCCTCTTCCAACGTGAGGCGCTTTTCCGGGGGGACTTCGCTCACGCGGCGGAGGACGGCGTTGACGAAGCCCCCGACGCTCCTGCCACGCGCGTTTTGGACCGCCGACACCGCTTCGTTCACCGCAGCGCGCGCGGGCACCCGATCCAAGAACTCGATCTGGTAGGCGGCCAGAAGCAAATGGCTGAGCACGAGCAAATCATCGTCCTGCGGCTTGCCGAACGACTGCACGCGCCGAAACAGGTGTGGTTCGGTGCGCAAAACGCCATAAACCAGTTCAGTCGCCAGGCCCCGATCTCGGGTCTGCATGCGACTCTCATCGAGTGCGGTCGAAAGCGCCGCCGACGCGTAGGCTTCGTCCTCCCAAATGCGCAACAGCACGGCTGAAGCGACGTTGCGAGCAGTCTCACTCATACAAGGGCGTCTTGGTCGATGCGCGTTTTGGTACCAGGAAAGCGTTCCGCGTGCCGTGGACTTTGGACGACCGACCCGCTGAACGCCTTGGGGATGCTCTGCAACTGGTGCTCGATCAGGTCCCAGCGCTTCTCGACGTCATTTTTGAAAGCCACGGCCATGAGAAACAAAAGGACGGCCATGCCGAAAATGTGCGCAATCTCTCGCACGCGCATCGGAAGAGGCCGACGAATGACGCCTTCGATGACGAAGAACAGCAGATGTCCGCCGTCGAGCACCGGGATGGGCAAGAGGTTCAACAGGCCCAGGTTGATGCTGACCAAAGCCATGACCCACAAGAAGTAGTCCGTGCCTTTGCGCCTCTCCTGACCGGCGATCTCGTAGATCGAAATCGGACCGCTGATTTCTTGAAGGCTGATGCGCCCTTGAGCGAGCCGCAAAAAGGCAACCGAGATGAAGCGCGTCACCTCGAGCGTCTCTTCGACTGCCTTGGTCAGCGCGTAGCGGATGGGCTCTGGATGCTCGACGCGCTCCTCGAGCGAAAGCGGCAGCCACTGCTGAACCGTGCGCGCGTCGCAGCCGCTCTGTCCTTGTTCGGCCAAGTTGGCCCAACTGCCGCAGGGTAGAACGTAGCGGGAATAGGCCGCCCCCGAGTCGCTGACAAAGTCCTCGCGACGGATACGGAAAGTGCCCGAACGAGGTCGACCGTCGCGCGCCGAGACGAAGTCGAGGCGGTGCTCGACGTCGAGCTCGCCCCGCAAACGGTCGACGAAACTAGACCAGGCCGGTAGTTTTTGACCGTCGAGCTCGAGCAGCCGATCGCCGGGCCGCAGGCCAGCCTGGAACAGATAACTTCCCGGCGGCACTGCGGCTGCGAACAAATCGGCCAGTTCGAGACCGGTGCGCTCGAGCAACGTGCCCGCCTGGGCATGCGGAGTCAGTGCGACCACGCCCGCCTCGAGGACGGCCAGATCGGCGAGTCCACCCAGGACGCCGACCACGCGCGAAGGCCGCACGTAGCTGACCGGCACGGTTTCACCGCGGTTGTTTTGCAGCTCGACCTCCAGATCCATGAAGCGTCGGATCGGCTGGCCAGCCACCGAGGTCACGATGTCGAACGTCCGCAACCCCGCGCGATAGGCCGGCGAATCGGGCGCAATAATGCCGACGACGGCGGCAGGAGAATTGGGCTGGATGCCGATCGTGCCGTAGCGCTCGGTGATGTCCAGATCGAGGTGGCGTTTCTGCTCTTGCACCTTGACGTTGATGTCGACGTGGCGGTTTTCGCGGAACACCTTGAACGCCAGTTCTTCGCCGGGGCTGCGCTCGACGATGCGTCGTACTTCGTCGAAGGTACCGACTTCGATGCCGTTCACGGCCATGACCCGATCGCCAGGCAAGAGCGCCCCGTCTGCGGGGTGTCCGGGCAGTACGACGCCCACGGTGGGTGGCGCGAACGGTCCATCGGTCGCGTAAACCGAAAAGTAGAGCAGCACCGGGAAGACCAGGTTCATCATCGGCCCGGCCAAGACCACGAGTATGCGCTTGTAGAACGGCAGGCTCTCGAAGGTGCGCTTGCGGTCCTCCGGCAAGACCAAGTCGCTCTTGGACTCCTCCAGCATCTTCACGTAACCGCCGAGTGGCAGCAGCGAGATGCAGTATTCCGTTTCGCGCCCGCTGAGGCGCAGGATCTTGGGTCCAAAACCGAGGCTGAAGGTGAGCACCTTCACTCCAAAGGCCTTGGCGAAAAGGAAATGGCCCAACTCGTGGACGAAGATCAGCGAGCTGATCAAGATGACGAAGTAGACGAGATCCATGGCGGAGACGGACAGCTACGCAGAGCTGCTGATGGCATCACGGCTCGCGCCGCCCCAGGGCGGCTCGGGAGCGTACCATGGGGTCGGAAGGTGGGGTAGTGTACGCTTCTCACGTGAACAAGACGCCTGCCCAGAGTGCCGTGACCCTGAATACGCTAATGATGCCCGAGCACGCCAATCAGCTGGGCAACGTGCACGGCGGCGTGTTGATGAAGCTGGTCGACGAGGCTGCTGCCATCGCTGCGATTCGACACGCGCAGAAGCCCGCAGTGACCGTGGCCATGGACTCGATGACGTTTCGTCAGCCGGTGCAGGTTGGCGACTTGGTGACTTGCGCAGCGCACGTGGTGTACGTCCACAAGAGTTCGATGGAAGTCGAGGTTCACGTCACGGCCGAGAACCTGGTGACGGGAGTCGTGACCCACACCAATTCGGCTTACTTGGTGTTCGTGGCCTTGGGTCCGGACGGCCGCTCCTCGGGGGTCCCCGGGCTGACTCTGACGACAGAGGCCGAGCAAGTGGCGTTCGCGGCTGGCCAAGCGCGCCAGCAAAAGCGGCTAGAGCTGCGCAAATCGACGAGCCACTGAAAGAATTCCCGCGAAAAGGCCCGAAAAGGTCAGCCCGGACCCCTAGCGTGGACCTCCGAGCGACACTAGGTTCCCCCGGCCATGTTGACCTGGGTCGCCAAGAAGCTTTTCGGCACGTCCAACGATCGCGCCGTGCGCGGGATGCAACCGCTGATCGTCCGCATCAACGACTTCGAGCCGAGCATGAAGGCTCTGTCCGATGCCGCGCTGGCCGCCAAGACTCCCGAGTTCAAGGAGCGCCTCGACCGCGGACAAAGCCTCGATGAGATCCTGCCGGAGGCTTTCGCCGTCTGTCGCGAGGCCTCACTGCGCGTGCTGGGCATGCGCCACTACGACGTTCAGCTCCTCGGCGGCATGGTTTTGCATCAAGGCAAGATCGCGGAAATGCGCACCGGTGAAGGCAAGACGCTGGTCGCGACACTCGCCACCTACCTGAACGCGCTCGAAGGGCGCGGCGTGCATGTGGTCACGGTGAACGACTACCTGGCCCGACGCGACTCCGAGTGGATGAGCCGCCTCTACAACTGGCTCGGCCTGAGCACCGGCGTGATTGTGAGCCAGCAGCAGACCGCCGAGAAGATTCGGGCGTACAAGGCGGACATCACGTACGGCCAGAACAACGAGTTCGGCTTCGACTACCTGCGCGACAACATGAAGGACAGTGCTCTCGAGCACGTCCAGCGCGCCCTGCACTTCGCCATCGTCGACGAAGTCGACTCGATCTTGATCGACGAGGCACGGACCCCGCTGATCATCAGCGGTCCGGCCGACGCCGCCAGCGAGAAGTACCGCACCCTGAACGAAGTCATCACTCGCCTCGTCAAAGACGAGCACTACAACGTCGACGAAAAGGGCTTCTCGGCCACGTTCACCGACGACGGCATCGAGTTGGTGCAGAAGCTGGCTGGCGTCCGCAACCTGTACGATCCGGTCAACATCCAGAGCCTGCACATCCTGAACCAGCTGCTCAAGGCCCACGCGCTGTACAAGCGTGACCAGCAGTACATGGTGTCGCCGGACGGCAAAGTGCTGATCATCGACGAATTCACGGGTCGCGTGCTGGGTGGACGCCGCTGGAGCGACGGCTTGCATCAGGCGGTCGAGGCCAAGGAAAACGTGCGCATCCAAGAGGAAAGCCGCACGATGGCCACCATCACGTTCCAGAACCTGTTTAGGCTGTACAAGAAGCTGTCGGGCATGACAGGTACTGCGCAGACCGAGGCACAGGAGTTCATGAGCACGTACAAGCTCGACGTGGTGAACGTGCCCACGAATCGCCCCATCCAGCGCGCCGATCAGCACGACGTCGTTTACAAGACAGAGCGCGAGAAGTTCTCCGCCGTGGTCGCCGAGTTGGTGGACCTGCACGAGCAAGGGCGTCCCGTCCTGGTCGGCACGACCAGCGTCGAGAAGAGCGGCGCTCTGGCCCGCATCCTCGAGAAGAAGGGCATTCCCCACCACGTCTTGAACGCCAAGCACCACGAGAACGAGGCGTACGTGGTGGCTCAGGCCGGTCGCAAAGGCGCGATCACGGTTTCGACCAACATGGCCGGACGCGGGACGGACATCATGCTGGGCGGCAACCCCGAGATGCTGGCCCGCTGGGATTTTCAGCAAAAAGGCCGGAACCCCGACGTCGACGTCGACGAGTTCGCCGCTGAGGTCGAGCGCTTCAAGGAGGACTGCAAGCGCGAGCAAGCCGAAGTCCAAGGCCTGGGTGGACTGCACATTCTGGGCACGGAGCGTCACGAATCGCGCCGCATCGACAATCAGCTGCGCGGTCGCGCGGGTCGCCAGGGCGATCCTGGGTCGAGCCGTTTCTTTCTGTCGCTCGAAGACGATCTCATGCGCATCTTCGCGGGTGACCGCGTGAAGAACTTGATGGACCGCATGGGCATGCCCGACGACGAGCCCATCGAGCATCCTTGGGTGACCAAAAGCGTCGAGAATGCTCAACGCAAGGTCGAAGAGCGCAACTTCGATCAGCGCAAGAACACGCTCGAGTACGACGACGTGATGAATGCGCAACGCAGGACGATGTACAGCCTGCGTCAGCAGCTGGGCCTCGGTCGTTACGCGCCCGAAGAGCTGGACGGTCTGGGCAAGCCCACGGGTGGCGTACGCAAGATCGAGCTCAACGCCAGTATTCGTACGCGCATCACCCCCTTGGTCGCTCAACTGGTGGGGATGTATTGCGAGAATCCGCCTCACGCCGTCGACGAGCGTGGTCGCGCTCGCGCTCCGACGCGCGAAGAACTCGAGCTCGGCGGCGAACTGGTCGATCTCGAAGGTTTGCAGCGTGAAGCCTACAATCTGTGGGGCATCAAGCTGGATTTGGAAACGCGCAGGAAGCGCACGCCGCTCTCTGTCTTCGACGAACTGGCCGAGCTGTCGGCTCAGGGCCTGAGCGAGCAGCGCGAACGTCTGCTGGACCTGATCGATCGCGTCGTGGCAACCGTGGTCGAGGAAAGCTGCGCGGCCAACAAGCAACCCGAGGATTGGGACTGGGCGGGCGTCCGTGGGGCGTTCCAGGAGCTGTTCGGGATTGCGCTCCAGTCCGACGTCGAACGCTACGGCGCTCAGGAACAGGTCGTGGCCGAACTCTACCGTGCCGCCGAGGCCTACTACCAGGAGCGTGAAGACGAGATGGGCGTAGACTTGGTGCTGCGCGTGTTCCGCTACCTCTACACGCAAGCCATCGATCAGGCCTGGGTCGACCACCTCTCGAATATGGAACACCTGCGGGACGGCATCGGCCTGCGCGGCTACGGTCAAAAGGACCCCAAAAATGAGTACAAGAAGGAGGGCTACACCCTCTTCCTCAATATGATGGCCGCGGTATCCAGCAAGGTGCTGACGCGCGTGTTCGAGGTCCAGATCGAGCGTCAAGAACAGATCGAGGAGTTGGAGCGTGCCGCAGAGGAACGCCAGCATCACGAGTTGGAACAGGCCGTGGCGCAGCACGTCGGCGACTCGCTCCTGCCTGCCGCAGCTGGCGCGCCGCAGCAGGACTTGGCTGCAGCGCGCAAGGCCGCGGGTTCGCTTCCGCCGTCGGCGCGGCGCGAGGAGCCCAAGATTGGTCGGAACGACCTGTGCCCGTGCGGCTCAGGCAAGAAGTTCAAGCAGTGTCACGGCGCGACGCTCGCCGAAGAGACCTGAAGGTCGGGCGCCGCCCGACCCTGCCTTGAGGCCGCCCCGCCATGACGCCGCTGATCGAAGCCATCGAACTCGAAAAATCGTTCGGCGACGTGGCGGCTGTATCGGCGCTCAGCTTCTCGGTGAGTGCCGGCATGACGGTGGGCTTCGTTGGGCCGAATGGCGCGGGCAAGACCACGACGTTTCGCATGTTGGCCGGCAGCCTGGGTCCAACCCGCGGCCGGGTGCGCATCGCGGGCTACGATCTAGGCGAACGGCCCTTCGAGGCCAAACGCCTGATTGGCTACATGCCCGAAGCGCCGCCACTTTACCCGGAGATGACGGCGCGCGAATACCTGAATTTCCGCGCCGATCTGCGCGGACTGCCCCGGGCTTCACGAAAGAAGACGGTGGAGTCGAGCGCCGAGCGCACACAGATTCAGGGAGCGCTGGGTACGCCGATCCGGGAGCTTTCCAAGGGCTTTCGGCAACGGGTTGCGCTCAGCGACGCGCTTCTGGGTGAACCGCCCGTCCTGCTGCTCGATGAGCCGACGGCCGGCCTCGATCCGAACCAGGTGCTCGAATTCCGCGCGCTCTTGCGCGAGCTGGGGCGCGAGCGAGCCGTACTTCTGTCAACACACGTCCTGTCCGAGGTCGAAGCCGTTTGCGAGACTGCTCTGGTGATTCACCACGGGCGCTTGGTAGCGCAGGGGCCATTGGCTGAACTGGCTCGCGGCGCGGCGAGCAGCACCGCCTTCTTGGTCGTGCGCGCCCGGTCGGACGTCGTGCGGCAACTGCTTGGCAACCGGGGCCTCGAGCTGCGCGAAGTGCGCCTCGAAGAGGCGAATCTGAGTCAGGTGATCATTGGTTCCAGAGCGGGCGCACCTACAGCGGGTGCCCACGAGCTCATCGAGCGCGCGATCTCTGCCTTGACGGCCGAGAACGTGGCCGTGCTGGAAGCCACACCGCTCCGCGCCGCTCTCGACGAAGTCTTCCATACCCTCACCCGCGAAACAGGGAGCGCAAAGTGATGCGCGTGTGGGTTCTATTCGTGCGGGAGCTGCGGAGCCTCTGGGTCACGCCCTTGGCGTGGGTGCTGCTCACCAGCTTTCTGCTCTTGCAGGGCGGCATTTTCTACACGGTCACTCTGCACTTCGCGCAGATGGCCGACGGCAGCAGCGAAGCTGGCCCGCTTTCAGCGTACTTCGGACAAAATTCGCTGCTTCTGGCCATCACGCTGTTGTTGCTGTGTCCGGCGCTGACGATGCGCACCCTGGCCGAAGAGCGCAAGACGGGCAGCATCGAACTGCTGCTAGCGGCGCCCGTCTCGTCGACGGACATCGTGCTGGGCAAGTACCTGGCCAGCCTGCTGACGTACGCGCTGATGTGGACACCTACCGTGCTCTACGCGGTCGTGCTGCGGACGGTGTCCGAGGTCGATTGGCACGTCATCGCCTCCAGCTACCTCGGCATTGCGCTGGTGGGTGCCAGCTACCTTGCACTCGGCATCCTGTGTAGCGCTCTTGGCAAGAGCCAGTTGATTGCCTTGCTGCTGAGCACCCTGGTTCAGTTCGGCCTGTTCGTACTGGGCATCGGCGAGTACATCCTGGACCCAGGACCACTCCGCGATTTGAGCGCTCACCTGTCGTTGACGACTTTGCTCGAAGAAACGGCCAAAGGCTTGATCGACACACGGCGCTTGGTGCTCCACGGCAGCGTCAGCGTCTGGGCGTTGTTCGTCACATCACGGCTCGTCGAGAGCTGGAGGGCCGAGTGACGGTGCCACATGCCGCCAAACCCAAAAGCCGGTTGCGGAAGCGACTCGCCGCATGGCGCTCGCGCGCCTTGGGACGCTTTGGCTCGCGCTCCATCTCAGCAGTCGGCGTCTTGGCAGCGGGCGTCGTACTCGCCGAAGTGAACGTGCTTGGCGCCCAGCATTTTTTGCGCTTCGACGTCACTTCTCGGGGCTTGTTCACTCTCTCGCCCGCAACGCGGACTCTCCTGGCTGCTCAGAACGAGCCGGTTGAAATCGTATCGCTGCTCACACGTGGCGATCCGCAGGCCGTCGATGCCGACCATCTGCTCGATGCCTACCGCGCCGAATCGGAGCTGGTGCAGGTGCGGCACATCGATCCCGATCGCGACGTCGCAGCCTTTCTGGCGCTTGGTCGGAAGTACGACATCGCGGCCGAGGAGCGTCCCAACGGCGTCGTGGTGGCCGATGCCAGCTTCGTAGTGCGACGGGGAGAAAAGACGTGGTTCATTCGTAGTGACCAACTCGTCTCCCAAGACGCCGAGGGCCACCTGCAGAGTCTGCTCGAGGCCAAGCTGAGCGAAGCCATAGCGCGCGTGAGCGAACGCGAACGCGAACGCGTCTGTTTCGTGACGGGCCACGGCGAGCGCAGTATCGAAGACGCGGGTCCCGACGGTCTGGCGGAGCTGGGCCGTCGATTGGGGCAGAGCAACCTCGAACCCGTTCGAGTCCCGCTCGACGTGCCGGAGCCAACGGACGAGCTCGACGGCTGCGGCGTCGTCGCCGTGATCGCTCCCGAGCGACCGTTTTCGGAGGCACACGCTCGAGTCCTGGAAGCCTCGCTCAGCCACGCCAACCTTCTGCTGTTGCTGGACCCCTTGGTCGATGCGGATGCCCGCCTCGTCGACGCAGGGCTCGGCGGACTCTCACGCGTGTTGGGCGTGGGCTTTCGTCCCGGCTTCGTCATCGAGCACGATGCGGACCGCAGATTGCCGCGCGGCATTGGCGAAAGCTTCTTCGCCAACGTCGCGACACACCCGATCAGCCGCGGCCTGTCGACCAGCGAAGCCCGCCTCGATGCACGACCCGTGATCGTCGCGGCGCAGCCGCTTCTGGTTGCGAAAGGCAGCTTTGCCGTTCCGCTTCTGCAGAGCAGCGCCCGAGCCACCCTGCTCGACGACTTGAGTCGCGTAGCCCTCGCGAACAGCGGCACGGCCGAGACTTTCGTCCTGGCAGCCGCTGTCCAACTGCCCGACTACCGGTCCACGGTGGGACCCAGCGAGAGCAAACACGCGCGCGCAGTGGTTGCCGGCAGTTCCAACATGGCTTCGAGTGACTCGTTCCGTAATCCGCAGCTTTACGGCAATCGTCTGTTCGTAGAGAACGCGCTGTCCTGGTTGGCTGAGCGACCGAGCACGACCCGCGTGCCCGAACGGGTCAGCGGTTCGGCGCCGTTGGCACTCAGCGAGCAGTCCCTCACCGACCTGCTCCTCTACGTCGTCCTCTACATGCCCGCGACCGCAGCGCTGCTGGGTGGCTTCGTGGTCCTCCGGCGGCGCTCGCTTGCAGCGCGTTCACGAAGGGAGCCGACGTCGTGATCCGGATCCGTGGACATCTTTCGACGGCGCTTCTGGTTTGTTTGGCGCTGGTGCTCGGCGTTGTGCTCATTTTCGAGGGGAGAGAGCCGAGCACCTCGGAGAAGCTGGCCCGCCAGAACAACGTCTTCGAGTTCTTTCGCGGCGAGGAACTCTCGGCAGTCGGCATCGACGAGAAAGGCTCGAGCCTCGGTGGGGTCCATCTCCGCAAAGACGAGGCGAGCGCCGATCGCGACGCCTATTTCCTGGGCAAGGACGGCAACGTGCTTGCCGATCCGGCCAGCGTGGCCGAGCTCTTGGGCGCGCTCGAGTTCGCCACGTGGGCACGACGCATCGAGGAAGCAGACGTCGATCTCGACGGCTTTGGTCTGCGCTCCCCGCAGCTCGAGGTTCACCTTCAATTTCGCAGTAGAAGCTCACGCTTGCTGATCGGCCGAGCCGCTCCCGCTCCCGCCGAGACCTTCTACGCGCGAGTCCAAGGGCCGAGCGGTCCGGCCTCCACAGGCGTCGTACCGAAGAAACTCGTCGAACAGTTGCTGCGCGAACAGCGCAGCTTCCGGGGGCGTCTGCTGCTTCCGTATGCCAAGAGCGAACTCCGCGAACTCGAAATCGACGGCCGCGGTAAGAACCTACGCATCACGGCCGACGCCGCTGGATTCCGACTCGCTCCAGGTGGCTGGCGCGTGGATCGCGAGTTGGGCGACGGCGTTTTGTTTCAGCTCGCGCGCGTCAGTCTCAGCGAGTTCCTCGACGATGCTCAGGCCACCCAAGCCTTGGCCGCGAGCCCGGCAACGCTGACCATCAAGCAAATTCCGAAGAGCGGACCCACCGTCACGGTACGTCTCGGCGCAGCCTGCCCCGGTCACCCGGCGCTCATCGTCGCTGCGCGCGTCGAGCCCGACCCCCTGGCGGGTTGCGTCACCAGCACTGTCTTGCCGGCCTTGCTGAGCACCAGCCGAGACTTGGTCGATACCAGTCTCAGCTCATTGGGACCCGACGAAATCGATCGCGTGACGATTTCGAGCGTCGGGGGCCAGTACGAGCTCATACGCAAGGATTCGGCTTTCGAGCTACTCGATGGCGGCCACGACGCGATGGCCGTGAGCCTCGAGGCGGGCAACGAGTTTTTGGGAGCGCTGGCGAACCGCCAGGGCGCGCTGTTCGAAAACGGTGAGCAAGCAGCGGCGGGACCTGGAGTTGCTTGGCCCAACGGCACGCCGACGGGATCGCTGACGCTGACGGGCACGGGTCCCTTGACGACCGGAAAGAACGCAGTCGAGGTGCGCTCGGCCCTGCGCCTGTGGATGAGTGACGAGTCGTGGTTCGTCCAGCGCGATGACGATGGTGCGCGCTTGGTTTTTCCGCGGAGCGACGCCTGGTTTCTGGAAGGCGACACGGCTTGGGCCAAACCGCGCCAGCTCGTCGATTGGGATGAATCGAGCATCGACAGTATCAGCGTGAAGTCGCCTGCGGGCACGAGCCGGCTCGTGCGCAAAGGCGAATCCTGGACGCTCGCAGAGCCCAGCGGGTTCGACGTCGATGCTCGTCTTTCGGGCGACTGGTTGCGCGCTCTCACCAAGCTCGAAGTCGTGCGTTTCGTGCCCCGCGCATCTGCAATGGGCGTCCCTTGGCTCGAGCTCGAAGTCGTACGCCAGGGAGACCGCGAACCTTTGCGCATTTTCGTGGGCGCACGCACGCGAGGTGGCTTCTTGGCTCGTTCGACGCTGTCGAATCTGACTTTCGTACTCGCGCCCGAAACGGTGCGACTGTTCGAGACCGCCCCTATCGATCGAGCACCCTTTCTTCTTGATCCCAAGGCCATCGATGCTCTGGAGGTGCGGAACGAACGCGCGCACTACGTGTTCGAGCGGCGCGGCGATGCTCTGATCGAACTCTCGGGTCGAGGCGATCCGGAACTTGGTGCCTTGTTGCTGGAAGCGATCAACGCTCTCTCTCCGGAGGCCGCGGTACACGAGGGGCCTGCACGGGCGGACGAGGCCCTGGCTCGGCCCCGGCTGGTCCTCAGCGGCAAACGCCGCGATCCCGAGGGCCACGTCGTGCCCTTCCGGCTCAGTTTTGGCGCAGTGGGCGTGTTCCAGGGCCGCGTCGTCCAGTGGGCTCGAGCAGAGGGAGTCGACGCCAGTTTCGCGATCGATCGCGTGGCCCTCCAGGAACTGGAAGATCGACTCTAACCACCCGAATCGGCCGACTTCTGTCCGGGACGCCCGTTCGTGACGAGCCAGGTTTCGCGATCGTCAAAAGCTACGCGTCGCGCCTTGTAGAGCTGTCCGATTGCCGCCTTGAAGGCCTTCTTGCTGATGCCAAGTTCTTCGTAAACGCGCTCGGGCGGACTCTTGTCGGTCAGCGCGAGCACGCCGCCGCGCTCCTGGAGCGCCGCCAGCACCACGCTCACCGCGTCGCCTGCCGCGGCCGCACCGGTGCGGCGCAGGCTGATATCGAGCTTGTTGTCGGGGCGTACAGTCTGGATAAAGCCATTCATCTTCTCGCCCAATGTCACCTTCTTGAAGGTGTCACTGCCGTAGACGAGTCCGCTGTAGCGTCTGTCGACCACGACTTGGATGCCGAGTTCGCTGAAGCCGTAGACGAGCAGCTCGACCGGCTGCCCGACCTCGAGAACCGTCACGTCGTAGTCAAAGTAGGCGCCGAGTTTACTGGCTGCGGCAACACGATTGGTGCGCTGATCGAGATACACGGCCACCACGTACGAGCGACCACGCACCATGGGGGAATGCTGCTGGCTGTGGGGGACGAACAAGTCCTTGCCGAGCCCCCAATCGACGAACGCACCGTGCTCACCGACATCGACCACTTCGAGCAGCGCGAATTCGCCGACGACCGCGCGAGGACTCTCCGTGGTGGCCGTCAGTTCGTCGTCCGAGTCGGTGTACACGAACACGCGCAAACTCTGACCGATCTCGAGGCCCGCCGGCGCCAACCGTGCTGGCAAGAGGACATCATGTCGCCCTTCGCCCAGGACTACGCCTTCCGGGAGGAGCGCCTTGACCGGAAGCGACGAGAATCGACCGACAGGAATCATGGGGACGAGCAGTCTACGCGCGACCGACGCCGACGCTAGTTGAGGCCAGGCTCGCGACGACGCTGGGGCCAGATGGCATCCCAATTCGAGCGGTAGGCGTTCGTAGCCACGCGCGCAGGTCCGGCGTGCGTCTTTTGCCGCGTGGCGACATCGTCTGGATAGGCCTTTTTGCCCCCCAACGATTCGAGCGACGCTTGAGTTTCGACGTCGCAGACCCACGGCGCTTCGGCGCGCGGGCGCAGGCGCACGACGTCGCCGTGAATGGGCTTGCCTTGCTCGAGCGGCCTGACCTCGCCCACCTCCAGGACGGGCTGCTCACCCTCGACCGAACTGCGGGCGCGCAGCACCTTGAGACCCTTTCGGTCGTCGGTGGGGCCGTGCACGATCACTACATCCGCGGACTTCGACGTTTCGCTTGCCAACGGCATAGGTGTAGCACGCCGCCCTGCCTCGTCACTTCGGAGCAGCTTCGCCAGCCGGCAGACCCAAGGCAGCGCCGTGGACCCAACCTTCTCGCCCTTTGGAGTCATACTTGACGCGGTACCACTCACCTTTGCGGCCCGTAACGAGGAGTCGCGTGCCGCTGAGGACCCGCTCCTTGACCTTGGCGTCGCGTTCGGGGTTCTCGCGCACGAGTGCCGTTTGCCAACGCACGTCGGCCTGACCGCTGGCGGCTACGATCGTGGATTGCTCGGCGACGGCCGCTTCCGGCGTTTTGAACTTGAGACGATAGAAAACGGTGTAGCTCTCGTGTTCGTGGGCCAAAGCGCCAAGCTGCACTTCCGCAAGCGCTCGTTTGGCACAGCGGAGCAGCTCGTCGGCAACAGCGCTCGGCAGATCGGTGCTGCGCCCTGCTTTGAGACCCGACACTCGTTTCTTTTCGAACTCGACCTCGAGGCCGAGCGACAATGTGCCGAACGCGCCTTGCGCGCCGGGGCATTCGCCAAGCGAAAGCAAAGGAGCGTGGGCTACGCGGTCGATCTCGATCGCGTCGCACTTTTTCTGTTCTTTGCCCTTGGCGTCGCGGCAGCTCGTGACTTCGGGCTCGCCCACTTCGAGCGTGTCTTGGGGAGTCAGCTGCTTGGCTTCGCCTTCGTTCGAGGGCGCGGCTGTTTCGGTGGTGGGCTCTTCGTCCAACGCCGTGCGCGCTTCTTCGAGAGGAACTTCCGGAACCAGGCTGACGCCGGCCAGGCGCGGCCAAACGACGCCGAGCACGAACCCCCCAGCCGCAATCAGTCCGACGGTGCGAAGCGAGGCCGGCCCGACGTCACGGATCCGAGGACGAGCGCTCGGAGCGCCCGCCTTGGGGCGATTCATGCACGCTCCAAGGCCGTACGGGCATAGTCCCGCGCAGCACCATGCACGAGCATCTCCAGGATCGGTCCGCGGCGCGTGCCGTTCGAGTTGATGCTCCGGCGCGCTGCCACGAGATCATGGCTCAAGTGGCCGAAAATCTCTTGTGTGCGCGGCGTGTCTGAGTTCGACAGCACGGTGCTAACGCCGCGATCGAGCAGGCGCTCGAACAGCCGGGCCAGACGCCGATGCTCGTCGTCGCCAAACGGCTGCTTCTGGTACTCGGCGAAGCGCGCCGTAGCCGAGACGGGCACGTACGGCGGATCGAAATAGACAGCGTCACGATGGCTGGCACGCTCGGCAGTACGCTCGAAATCCGCGACGCGGATCTCGACCCCGCGTAGCGCCTGCGACACGGCGCGCAGGCGCTCTTCGTCGCAAATCTTGGGCTGCGCGTAGCGCCCAAACGGCACGTTGAATTGGCCAGAACGGTTGACCCGATACAGGCCGTTGTAGCCAGTACGGTTCAAGTAGATCATGCGCGCGGCGCGCGTCGTGGGCAGGCGCGGCTTCTGCGCCCTGATCTTGTAGTAGTCCTCTTCGGAGTGCGGCAGTCGACGCAGCGCCGCGATCACGCCGTCGACGTCTCGCTGTACTGCTTGGTAGGTCTCGATCAGCTCTTCGTTCTGATCGGAGAGCACGGCACGGCGAAACCGACGCTCACTGGCCAAAGCGAAAAACACGGCCCCGCCGCCGACGAAGGGCTCGAAATAGGTGTCAATTCGCGCCGGCAGCCGCTCCAGGATGGCCCCCATTAGCTGACGCTTGCCGCCCGCCCACTTGAGGAGTGGCTGTGCTTCGAGGCCCGAACTCATCTCTTGGGGTCTAACCTTTTGGCCCCGATCCGTAAAGATACTAGCGACTTTGAGCGCCGGGGATCTCGAGGCGCACCATCATCTTGGAGAGACCAAAGCGGCTGACCCCGAGGACCTCGGCCGCCCGGGTGCGATTGCCTCGGGTCGTCTCCAAGGCTTCGACCACCAAGCGGCGCTCCAACGCGTCCACCTGGCCCTTGAGCCCCGACCCCAGTGGCGCTTCTGCCGCTCCCACTCCCAGCTCGGGGCTCAGATCGCCAAGCACGATCTCGTCCTCGGCCAGGACGATCAAGCGTCGGACCTCGTTCTCCAACTGGCGGACGTTGCCAGGCCAAGCGTAGCCCTGAAGCTTGAGCCGCACTGCCGGTGAAAACGAGCGCTTCTGGCCCTGTCCATGCACCCGCAAGAAGTGCTCGGCCAAGGGCAAGATGTCCGCTGGCCGTTCGCGCAGCGGGGGAACGCGCAAATGGATCACGTGCAAGCGATAGAACAAGTCCTCACGGAAGGTGCCCTGCTGCACCATCTCTTCGAGCTTGCGGTGGGTGGCGCCGAGGACACGCACGTCGACCTTGCGAGTGCGCTCGGAGCCGACGGGGCGGATTTCGCCGGACTGCAGCACGCGGAGCAGCTTGCTTTGCATCGTCAGGCTCATTTCGCCGATCTCGTCGAGCAAGAGCGTGCCTCCATCTGCGACCTCGAACAGTCCGGCTCGTGTCTTGGCCGCCCCAGTAAAGGCGCCGCGCACGTGACCGAACAGAGCCGACTCGAGCAGGTTCTCTGGCACCGACGCACAGTTTTCGGCGACGAACGCTCGACCCTTGCGCGGCCCGTTCTCGGCCAAAGCCCGAGCAATCAGCTCCTTGCCGGAGCCGGACTCGCCCGTGATCAAGACCGGTACGTCGCTCTGCGCCACCTTGTCGACCAAAGCCAACAGTTGGGCCATCGCCGCACTCTGACCGACGATCCCGGCATAGTTGCCGCGCAAGCTGCGGCCCTCGCGGGCTCTGCGCAACTCCCGTTCGGCCAGTTCGAGCTCCAACTCGCGCCGCGACAACTGCGAACTGGCTCGCAGTTCGGCGCGCCGGGCGCGCCGCGCCGAACGCAACAATTCGAGTCTATCCCGCTCGTCGGCGATGGTGAGCGCGGCAATCGAGCCAATCAGGTTCGCCCAAGACATCTCGCGCGGACCGAAGGCCCCACGACGCACTCGATCGTCCAGATAGACGACCCCCAGCACGCGACCTCGCGCGACCAGCGGCAGCGCCAAGACGCTGCGTAGATTGAGCGCGTGGACGCTCCGGTGGCTCTCGGACAGATCACCGACGGCATCGACGGTCACGACGGCACGCCCCTCCTGCAAGGCGCGCTCGGCCAGCGAATGACTGAGCTGCAACTGTTCGGCCGTCAGATCGTCCTGACGTAGATTTCGTGCCGCGCGCACGACCAAACGCCCGCCTGGCGCACGCAGCAGGAGCAGGCCGCGCTCGACGCCCGTCCAGAGTAGCAGTGCATCCAGAATCTGCCGGAGCAAGGGCTTGAGACCTTCGCGTTGGCTGAGCGAACGGAGGAGTCCCTCGACGTCGCCAAGCTGCTCCCCGATGAACTCGGAGGGCACCAGGCTGCGCGCCTTTTGGACCCAAGGCAGCTCGCGGGCCACGAGGCGCCACTCTTCGGAGAGCCCTTCGAGCAATCGCGTTGCGCGCGGCGCCGCTTCGGCGAAAAGACGCCGCGCTTCGTCGGGATGCCCCATTTGAAGTGCCAATTCAGCGCCCGCGACCAACGCTGGACCGAGCACGACGTTGCTGGGACCTTGCACGCACAGCGCAGAAAGCTCGGCCAGAATCGTCTCGCCGTGTGCTCCGCCAAAGCGCGCCATCACGGATACGGCACGGGCGCGCCACCAGTCGACGCGTGCCTCGAACTCTTCGACCCGGCGCGCGACATCGTCACCTTCTGCAAAGACAGGCGCACCACATTCGAGCAGTCTCGCCTGTGCGCGCAGCCGATCGGCCTCGGAGCCCGACTCGAGCAAGGCGAGGGCTCGTTCTGCTGCGGCGCGCCGCAAAGGGACCTCGCGCAGACCATCCGCTAGGCACAGCTGAAAATAGCCGGCGCACCGCAGGTCCGCATGCCGGAGCGCCAGCTCCGAACCCTGACGTGCGGCCACGACCAGTTCGCTCTCGGCGCCCAACAACGACAGGACCGAGGCACGCGATAGGATAGCGCGAGCGGTATCCGCTTCCCGTCCGAGAGATTCGAACAGCCGCTCCGCGCGTTGGGCAGCCTGCACCGATTCGTCGAACAACCCCGCATCGCTCGCGGCCGCCGAGACGCCGGTCAGGTAAGTAGCTTCCTCGAGGGCGGCACCCGAACGGGCTGCAAGGTCCGCCGCGCGCCTGAAGGCTAGACGGGCGTCGAGGCTTTCACCGCACTGGTGCAGGACCATGCCGAGCACACCTTCGAGCCGCGCGGCCTGTTCGTCGCTGGCGACGGCCGAACGACCGAGAGCCAAGGCATCGAGCGCGCGGTTCGTGCGCCCTTGCGCCAGTTCGCCTAGAGCCCGCACCTCACAGACTTGCGGGATGGGAGGCCGATTTTCGAGCCGAGCTAGCGCTCCACGGGCGTCTCCCGCATCGACCTGTCGCCGAGCCAACAGCGCCTCGGCGTAGGCAGCAAGTTCGGGGCGGTCCGACTTGGCCACCGCCTCGAGCTCGGCCAACGCCATCTGGATCTGACCGAGTCGCAAGTGCGACAGGGCACGCTCCAGCTCGAGCGCGGGCCCGGGTTCTCCCGTGAGCAGCAGTAGAGCACGTTCGTAAGAGCCTCGCCGGCGCAGCACACGCGCAGCCTCGAGACGCAGGGCAGGCGAAAGCTCCTCGCGGGCTTCGAGAAATAGCAGCAACTCGGCGCGCACCGGTCGCTCGGAAAGTCCCAGTGCGAGCGAGACGTCGTCGAGCGCTGCAAAGCCCGAGTTGGATGCCGTAGCCGCCGAGCTGGGTAGTGCCCGAGTTCGGAGCGCAACCAGTCGAGCCAGAGTCAATGCCTCGAATGGGGCGCTCTCGGCCCATGCCGCCAGACTGTCCACGAGCGCAGCGTCGTCCTCGTCGCCCCCCAGCGGAAAGTGGCAGGCTGCAGGCCCGATCAACCGAGCCAAAAAGCGTCCGCGATCGTGGGGCCCCAGATCGCCGAGTACGAAGTCCGTCGTCGCCGACCCGTCCGCATGCGGCGGGGGACACAGTCGACTGAGCAGCGCTGCGAGTTCCGCGATCCAGTGCGCCGGCAGGCCCGACAACTCGAGACGCGGAACCCGCCTCGAAGACTCGAGCCGCGCTTCGAGCTCGGGTAAGCGCACGCTGAGGTAAACGCGCCGCAACTTACGGAGACGCGCCTCCTGCGGTCGCGCTTCGTCGGAGTCCAATGCGAGCCGTTCGATCACGAAGGCCAGGCTCGCGCGCTCCTGAGGCTCCGCTTCGACCAAGCTCCAAAGCAGGGCTTCCAAGGCGGTTTCGGGGCGGCCTTTCCCACCACGCGCTGCCCGCAATTGTGCGAGCGTGCGCCCCTGGTCGTCGCACATTTCCAAGCACAGGACGCCCAACGCGTAAGCATCGGCCGAACGTGCGGATCCAGGCTCTCCGCGCGCGATTTCTGGCGCCCAGTAGCGCGGGGTACCGCCGCGTGCGCTCTCGACGTCGGTACCCCGCGAGAGCCCCAGGTCGAGCAAGATCGCGCGCCCAGTGGGAGTCAAGACGACGTTGCCGGGCTTCACGTCTCCGTGGGCGAGACCGAAACCGTGCAGCTCGAGCAAAGTCGTGCCGAGATCGAGCACGACTGTTCGCACAAAGGTGCCGCGGTCTTCGCGCGCAGGAGCCCTATCGAGCGGCACGCCCGCAACGAGTTCGAGTAGCAAAGCCACGCGCGGGGCCTCCCCTGGGGTCTCACACGCCAAGAGATCGTGGAGCCTGGGTGCACCCGCACCACCGAGCAAGGCGAGCACGCGCCCTTCGCCGAGCAGCACCTCATCGAAGCCCGGGCGAGCGCATTTGAGCGCCCGCTCCTGCCCGTCCTCGCCGCGCACGCGCCAGACTTCGGCGCTAGCGCCGCTCCCCAGGGCACCAAGCACATCGAGCCGGCGACCCGGCCCGGGGCTGCCCCAAGCCCGCACTGTCACCTGAGTTGGCAGTGAAGACGTCGGCATTGCACCAAAAAACTAGCCAATTTTTCCGAAGTAGTCAAACCTATTGGCGGTTCCTCCGGAGGGTTGGTTCCGGTCCTTGTAGCGCCGGGGTCGCCCGTGGGCGGCTCTCGGTGAGCAGTTCGTCGTTCCGCCAAAGACAGGCCAGGACCGGCCCAGTACAACTTGGAAGTGAGCGCGGGCCAGTGGCAATTGGACGGCAGCGAGCCGACTTGGGTGGGTCCCGACTATGCGTCGGGCGGCGCACTCGGCCGCCGCCTGCTGATCCTGAGCGCTGCGCGGGCCAGCGGCTCGTTGGATCTGAAGCAGGTCGGACGAGCTTTCGAAGCACCTTTTACGGCCGAGTACATTTCAGGCGAGATGAAGCATGTGCTGTGGACGACCGTGGCCCGCTTGGTGTTGGGCAACGCTGCGTCGCGCCCGGAGTGCGAAGCTTTCTGGCGAGGAGTCGCGTTCTCCAACCTGCCCCTGGGCGCTGCTAGGCCCTTGATCGAGCGTCTCGAGCCGGACGGCATTCTGGTGTTTGGCTCCAGCTTCGACGACGATTCGCTGGCTTTCGAGGCCGCTCGCGGCGGTACGCCACCTGCGTTGGCTCGCGCGCCGCATCCCGCCAGCCGCGGCTTCGAGTTTCGAGACTGGACCCAGCCCGTCCGGAAGCTTCTCACGCTGAAGTGATTCCGTTCGCGGGCCCAGGCTGTGAAAGGCCGCCTTTCGCGAGGGCGGCTCGCGTCCTAGTCTCCCGGCGTGGCAGGTGAAGCGCGCGTCGTCGTCGTCTCGGTCGGAGAGCCCCCGGGACCGTTGATTCAAGAACTCCGGCAACGCGGCTTGGTGGTGGTGGAGAGCGGCTTCGCCGACGCTGAAGAAGAGATCGAGAAGCTCGAACCCGATCTGGTCGTGCTGTTCGGGAGTCGAGGCGCCATGGAGCTGACGACGCTGCTCGATGATGCTTCACGCAAGCTGCGCCCACGCCTGGCGATCGTGGCCGGCGGTCGTGAGTTGTCACGGCTGTGGGGGCTGAACCGTGACATCGTCGTGTCACTGCTCGCCTCGGAAATGAGCGCGCGCGTCATCGCCGAGCGGTTGCAGGCATTGGCCAAGCAGTGGGCGCGCCCAGTCGGCGATTCTCCCATCACCGCCGCCCCTCGCGTCGAGACCCCGCGCCTGGGGGCGGTCGCACCCCGTCACGTCCACGTGAGCGAAACGGACGCGCCTGCTCCGACCGAGTTGCGGGTCCCGGTGCCGATCCAGGCCAAAGAAAAGCCGAGCAGCGACCTGGCGACGCTCCTCAGTCTCGCCCCGCACTTCGATCCTCCCGTCCAGCCGGAGCCATCGGCGCCGCACACTGATTCTCCCGCCGAAGCGCCCCGAGCAACGCTGGAGCTCAAGGCGCCCGAGTCGATGACGCCTTCCTTCCAGCCAGGCGCGGATGCAAAGGCCGCCGACCCCGTGGACTCGAATCCGCCCGACGAGTTCGAAGAACTCGAAGAAGTCGGGCTCAGCTCCTTCCCGCCCGCGCCGAACGATTCACCCGAGGCGCCGCACGCCGAAGTCGCGCAGCCATTCCCCCCTCTCGGGCATCCGAGCGGCTGGGGCGACGAAACCGTGACAGCGGACGCGCCCACCCTCGGCACAGCCCAGGACGAAATCGAGACACGTCGCGCGCCCGAAGTGGCGGAAGTCGAGGCCGCACGCCATCGCGGTGCCGCGTCCGATTTCGAGGACGAATTCTTTGGGGCGCCGCCGACCCCGACTGAAACGACGACGGCTGCAGCGCCAGCGGTGCAGGGCCGCTCGAAGCTGGGTCTCGGTCTGTTGCTCGTGGCCGCGTTGGGCGGCGGTGCCTGGGCGCTGAGCGGAGTAATAGGCAAACGTCCAACGACGCCCGCTCCAAGCAGCACTCCGAGCGCAAAGGCGAACCCGGCGCCGGCCCCCGACGCTCGAGCGACCAACTCCGCAGGGCCTGTCGAAGCCGCAGGGCCTGTTGAAACGGGAGCACCTGTTGAAACGGGAGCACCTGTTGAAGCCGCAGCGCCTGCTGAAACCGCGGCCAGGACAGAGTCCTCGACGCTCGCGCCGACGAGCACCGTCAATCCGTTCCTGATCACCGATGCCCACCTCCCGGGTTGCGAGCAGCTCGCTGCCGGCATCACTCCCGCCACGAACAATCCGGCGGGTGAAGCCAGCGCCGCCTGGAGCATCGCTCGTCAGGCGATCGTCAGAGGCGACCTGGCCACGGCCAACCAGAAGATGTGCGAGGCAGTCACGCTGCATCCAGAGAGCGCGGCGCTCGAAGGGCTGGCGCTGCTCTACGTCACGCGAAACTCGCCGAGCGAAGCTCTCAAGTGGGTCCAGCGTGCGGAGAAAGTGCGCCCCGGTCAGATGGAAACCAGGAATTTGCTCGGCGATGTCTACAGTCAGCTCGGCGATTCCGAAAAGGCCCTGGAAGCCTGGCTCCTGGCTCTCAATGTGAAGCCAGAAGAGACCGAGCGCCGTCAGATGATCGCCAAGAACGACACGTCGATCGGACGCGGCTACCTGCGACAGGGCGACGTCCCTCGCGCGGAGCGCTTGCTGCGTCGAGCCGTGACTCTCGATCCGAACAATGCGCTGGGCCTCTCGGCCATGGCCGAGGTTTGCCTCAAACAGAGTCGGTCGCCGTGCGCTATTGCCTTCGCCGAGCGCTCGCTGGCCTTGTTCGAAGCCAACCCGGACGCGCACGTCGTCGTAGGGGACGCGGCTCTGCTTGCCGGTGACCGCGCCAAGGCCAAGGCCAGCTACCAGCGGGCACTCGGTGTGCGCCCTGACTTCTGGGCTGCGACCCTCAAGCTGCGCGAACTCGACTGAGGTCGCAAAAGCAAACGACCGAACGAGAAACTCGTTCGGTCGTGAATGCTTGGGCCCAAGCTGGTCTCAGCGGCCGAGTGCCTCGGCTCGATTCACGATGCGGGGCGTGATGAAGATAACGAGCTCACCACGGGTGTCGCTCGAACGGCGACGCTGAAAGAGCAGCCCAAGAATGGGAATGTCACCGAAAAATGGCACTTGATCGAGGTTTCGACCGGTATTGCGGGTAAAGATTCCACCGATCACCGCGGTGTGTCCGTCCATGACCAGCAGCTCAGTCTCGGCTTCGCGCTTGAGGATCGTCGGATCACCACGAGCAGAAGTTTGGTTGAAGTCCGGTTCGTCTCGGTTGATCTTGACGTGCATCTGGACGCTGCCGTCCGCTGTGACATGCGGCTTGACCAACAGCTGCAGCTTGGCCTCTTGGAAAGTCGTCTGGACGCCCTGGGCGGACACCTGCGAGAACGGGATCAACGTACCTTGCGAGATGCGGGCCTCGAGGTTGTCGAGAGTCAGGATGCGCGGGCTCGAGAGGATGCGCAGCATACCGCTGGATTCTGCGGCCGAGAGGCGCACGGCCAGGTTCACGTTGTTGTCGATCGAGCCGAAGGTGAGACCGAGACCACCACCTTGGCCAGTGCCGACCGCAGCAGGAAGGTTCACCGCAAAGTTCGGGTTGGCGACGGTCCGAGTGAACGGACTCAGACCGGCCGTAGGCGTATTGCCGTCGGAAGCACCACCCGTGATGCCCACCGAGTTCGGGAATGCCAGGCCCGTTGGATTTCCGGTCGTCGGCGACATGGCGCCATTGCCACCCCACTGAATACCGACGTCTTTGAGATAGCGGCTCGTGGCTTCCACGATACGTGCCTCGACGAGCACCTGAGGGGTTTGCGTGTCGAGTGCGCGCGAAAGCTCTTCCACCTGGTCGAGCGCGCCGCTGACGTCGCGCGCGATCAAGGTGTTGGTGCGCTCGTCGACGGCGATGGTGCCGCGCGACGAGAGGAGCACTGAAACGCGGGTGGCCAGATCACCGGCCTTGGCGTAGCTGACGGGAATGAGGCGCGTCTCGATGGCAGCCAATTTGACGGCCGTCGCGCGACGGAGCATCTCGAGCTCGCGCTCCTTTTGCAGCTGATCGAGCGGCGCGACGCGCAGCATGTTGCCCTGCTCGACCATGCCGAGGGACTTGGACTGCAAAATCACGGCTAGAGCCTGATCCCAGGGCACGTTGCGCAAACGGATGGTGACCCGCCCTTTGACGTCGTCGGCCACGACGATGTTCCGGCGCGAGACGTCGCCAATCAGGCGCAGAACGTTGTGGATGTCGGCATCCTTCAGGTCGAGGTCGATGCGCTGGCCCGTGTAACCCGCCTGCTGACCCACGACGCCCGGTCCGAAAGCCCCAGCTTCGTCGGACTCCGCCGTGGCGGCGTCAAAACGACTCGAGCCCGATTGAATCTCGGGCATGTCTTCGCTGCCCTTCTCGACCGAGACCGTGCGGCTCTTGCGAGCGGCCTGACCGTCTTTTCCCATGCCGGTGAGGCTCGACGGCAAGCTGCCGGGCTCGTAGAACGACCAAACCAGTTTGTTGCCACGTCGTTCGACCGAACTGGTGACTTTTGTGTCGCGCTGCACCTCGATGATGACGTCATTGCCGCGACCAAAACTGGAAACTGTGTGCACGCTGCCGCCGAAGGCGCCA
>JBBQHO010000004.1:0-54225 GCA_038324055.1 Polyangiales bacterium
CCCGGGGGCGCCGCGATGGCCAAGGCGTAGGGCTCGCTGACTGCGACGACCAAAAGCACGCCGCGGGCGTGGCACGCGTCAGCGAAAGCGCGCAGATCGGAGACAGGACCCAGGTACGAAGGGTAACCGACCACGACGCAAGCCACGGTTTCGTCCAGCGCTGCCTCGAGCGCTGCGACGTCGGCGCCGCCTTGCTTGGAAGCCGCTACGACGGTCGCGGAAACTCCGGCCTCACCACCGGCGACGTAGGAGTTGCCCGACAAATAAGCGGTCGTTGTCTGGCGGTACTCGGGGTGTACGCACTCGCTGAGCAACACGCGGCCACGGCCCGTCAAGCGGCGCGCCATCAGCACACCTTCGGCGGTGGCGCTGGCGCCGTCGTAGAGACTAGCGTTGGAGAGCGGCAAACCGTAGAGCTCGCTCACCATCGTCTGGAACTCCCAGATGGCTTGGAGCGTGCCCTGGGCAACTTCCGGCTGGTAAGGCGTGTACGCCGTGTAGAACTCGCTGCGGAGCAACAGCTGATCGACCGCCGGCGGGATATGGTGCGCGTACATGCCGCAACCGATGAAGGAAAGCAGGCGCGCGCCCGTGTTCTTGTCGGCAATTTCGCTCAAGTGGCGCATGAGCTGGCCCTCGGCCAGAGCCTCGGGCACCGCGAGTTCACCGCGGAAGCGCACTTCCTCGGGAATGGTGTCGAAGAGTTCGTCGATGCTGCCGCGGCCTGCGGCCGCGAGCATTTCGTGGATCTCTGCGGGAGTGTGCGGAAGGTAGCGCATGGACGTTAGTGATCGCTGGTGGCGGCGTGCGTGCGGTAGGCCGCCGCGTCGAGGAGGCGGGTCTGCTCGCTGGCGTCCGAGGGCTTGATGGCGATCATCCAGCCCAGCTTCCACGGATCGTTGTTGATCAGCTCGGGCTGGTGCTCGAGGTCCTCGTTGAGGCGCACGACGGTGCCGCTGACTGGTGCGAACAGATCGCTGAGCGTCTTCACACTCTCGATCGTGCCAAACTGCTTGCCGGCCGCCACTTCGTCGCCGACTGCTACGTCGAAGCTGACCAGCGTGATGTCGCCCAACTGCTCGACCGCGAAGGCACTGATGCCGAACAGGACCTCGTCACCTTCTGTTTTCGCCCACTCGTGCTCTTTTGTGTAACGGCGGTCGTCTGGGGTCTCTGCCTCGGTCATATCGGCGCCCGTAGCGCGACGCCGACCCGTTGACCAGAGATTCCGCTCGAGGCCCGAAACGGGCCACGAGAAGTGTCTTCGACGCGTCAGGGCCGGCGATAAAAAGGCGTCGCCACGACCTGGGCGCACAGCGTTTTGCCGCGGCAGTCGACAGAAAATCGAGTCCCGAGTTCGCTCGACTCGACGGGGAGGTAGCCGAGGCCGATGGCCTTGCCCAAGGTGGGTGATGGTCCACCCGACGTGCAGAGGCCGATGGTCCGTCCAGAGTCGTCTACGAATGGGTAGCCGTGGCGCGCCGAGCCTCGATCGAGCATCTCGAAACCGACGATGCGACGCGACAGGCCGTGCTCTTGGGCGGCCAGCAGCGCGCGCCGACCGAGAAAGTCCGATTTGCCGAGCTTGACCGTCCAGCCGAGGCCTGCTTCGAGCGGGTTTGTCGTCTCGTCGATCTCGTTGCCATAGAGCGAAAGGCGCGCTTCGAGCCGCAATGTGTCGCGACACCCGAGCCCTGCGGGCAGCAGTCCCAGCGGCGTTCCTACCTCGATCAAGGCGTCCCAGATGGCGCCAGCGTCGCCGTTCTTGCAAAACAGTTCGACGCCGTCTTCACCGGTGTAGCCCGTGCGCGCAATGGTCAACGGGCGGCCCGCCAGGCGCGACTCGATGAAGCGAAAGGGGCGAAGCTCGCTCTCGAGTTGAGCCAAGTTCGGCTCGACACGGGCCAAGATGGCCAGTGCGACCGGACCCTGAAGTGCCAACAGGGCGGTCTGCGCGCTCTCATTTTCGAGCGTGATGCTCGGGACGCCCTGGCTTCGTTCGGACAGATGCCCCCAAATTTTTTCCAGGTTCGAAGCGTTACAGACGACGAGCACGTCGTCTTGGCGATGCTTGTAGAGGATGAGGTCGTCCAAGATGCCGCCGTCTTCGCGACAGGCGCAGGTGTAGACGGCTTGGCCCTCGGCGATGCGCTCGAGGTCGTTGGTGATGAGGCCGTTCAAGAAGCCCACCGCGCCTGCGCCGCGCACCCGCAACTCGCCCATGTGCGACACGTCGAACAGTCCTGCGCGTGTACGCACGGCCTGATGCTCGGCGCTCAGGCCCGAGTACTGAATGGGCAGAGAGTAGCCTGCGAAGGGCACCATCTTTCCGCCGAGAGCCACGTGCCTGCTGTCGAGGGGCGTCTTCAAAAGGTCGTTCACGACCCGCGTCGTACTACTGGAGGTTCTTCGGGTCGATGAGCTGGCCCGTGGACGTCATTCCGGCCTTTTCCCAGCGCTGCTCTTGAGTCAGGCCGGGCGTGCTCGCTGGCGCCGTGATGTCGCGCAGCACCAACGTGGACTTGTCGTCGTTGGTCACGATCTCGATGTGCAGCAAACGACCGTCACCTCCTCGGACCTTGGCCGTGGGAAAGATCGTGCGGCCGGGCACCATCTCGACGTGTTTGGCCACGACGTGGTCCTTGACGTACTGCAGGAGCGCCGCGGATTCCACCTCGCCGATCGCAAAGGCCGAGTCAGAAAAAACCGCATCGAGCCGCATCGTCTTGGGGATGGGAAAGAGGAAAGCCCGCTCTGTACCCTCGAGCAATTCACCAGCTGGCAGTCGGTCGGGAGTCTGCGGCTTTGGTGCCTCTGTGGGGGCCGGCGGCGCCGTTGGTGGTTCGCCATCGCAGCCGAGCACAGCGAGGCCGAGCCAAGCCGCGAAGACCTGGCCGACCGCGCGGCGAACTTCGCTGGAGAGGATCACTCGAGGATGGCCGCCCACGATTCGATCGTAGAGGCGTTCTGCGGCGTAGCCAAATTGAGTGAACCGAACTGCGTCTGAAAGCCCGTGACCGGGTTGGTCTTGCCGCTGTTCGTGGTCTGGTAGACCAATTGCATTTGCGGCGGCGTGGGCGCGCCCATCGAGGTGTGATTGCCGCCACCAATATAGGTATCCGTGTTGACTGTGTCGCCGGGGTGGCAAACCGGAGCGACCTCGAGGTTCACGCCAAAGATCACGCCGGCCGTAGCGGCCGTAGCTTGCACGGTCACGTCCGTGCCCGCATCGTTGTACGAGAGGCCCCTTTCGCCGCCACTGCCGGCTGCGGAGCCGGTGAGCGGCTTCATGTAGTGAACGCCCCACAGCCGGCTGGCACCGAGCGTGTCGCACGGATTCGCGCCACCGGCAGTCGGTTGGTAGGTGGCGTAGTAGAGGATGTTGGCGAACAGCTGGAGTGGTCCGAGGGCGTGCTCGCCGTCCCGCAATTCGTGCCACCACTGCACGCTGGTCTGAAACGTGCCGTTGCTGGAGCCGGCCACGTTGCGCTTCTCCAGCAAAGACCAGATGTATTGCTCTTCACCAGCTGCTCCCGACACGCTCTGATCCCCGGTCGCGAACGCCACCGTGATTTGGCCCAAGGTGTCGACCGAAAGCATGGGACGCGTGCTGATGGGGCGGCCTACCGAGGCCGCGGTCACAGCGTTGAGCACGTCGGGGTGCCTGGAGAAAGCGTCGAAGAACAGATTCATCGTCCAGGTGCTCGGCGCACCGGAGACGTCCACCCGCCACATCGTGCCGTCCTGGTCGCCGATGAAGATGCGATCCGCGACGGCGCCCGCTCCGGTGGGGTAGGCCGAAGGAACGCCGACGAGGGGCGAATCGAGCAAGCTCGGCACAACGAGCGCCGCGGGGACCGTCGGCACCTCGGCTGCCTGGCGCCGGAAGGTCTTGAGGATTTCGCCGGAGTCCAAACGCACGATTGTCAGAGAACGCGCGCCGACGTAGGTGAGCGTGTCGTCGCCGCTGACGCCGTTGTTGGTGCGGTCGAACTCGTAGCAACGCACGCGCGTGCGCGGCGTGTAGCCGCTGTCGATGTTGTTGTAGGGTGCAGACGACGAGCGAATGCAGGTTCCGGCCGCTGGCGTGCCGCCTTGGCCGCCGGGCAGCACCGCCACTGCGATTTCCTTCTTGCTGACATCGTCAAAGATAGTGGTGATGAGCGGCGTCGCGCCCCCCTGACCAAACAGCGGGTTGCCGCCTGCATCGGTGGTCAGCTGCCACAAGAAGCGCGGGCCCTTGGTGTTGGTCGTCGGATCTTTCGGATCGGTGATATCCACCGCGAAATAGCCGCCGCGAGTGCCGCCAAAGCTTTGCACCAGGATGGTGCGCCAGCCCGTCGGCGAGCCGCCGCCGCTGGCCCCGCTCGACGTGCGCTGCAGCTTGAACGGATAGTAAGTGTTGGCCGCGTCGGCCTCGGCCACGACGTCGAGCACCACTGGCACGCCGTCGAGCAGCTTGAGTGGCGAGCTGGGGTACTGCGTTTGTAAGAGCGGAAGGACAGCAGGCGGCAAGAAGGCGAACTTCTCGTTGTTTTGCGTGGGAGTGGACGGAATGTCCGCAGCCACATTGGGCGACAGCTGGAAGCCGTGCAGGTAGCCGTCGTTCGACGAGGTGTACACCATCATCGGCCGGCTCTTGTTGGCTACGGCGAACTGCTCGTAGCTCTCGTCGTTCACGGCCGCGCTGGGCTTGTTGACGATCACGGGTGTCGAGTGGACGACGTCGGCTAGGAGCGAGCAGCTGGCGGCCGACGCGCAACGATTGGGACCCGAACCGACGGTGAAACCGAGGCTCCATTGCAAGACCAGGTCGCGGCAGGCGCTCGGCGACAGGCCCGCGCAAGTCGTTCCAACGGTCGCATCGGGAGCGAGCGCCAAAGGATCGATGGCGCTGACGAAGGCCGAACCGACGCCAGAGATCTGTGCGCCCTTCAGGGTACCCAAGCCATCGGTGGGCGTTGCGTAGTTGGGGCGGATCGTGCGGTCGGAACGGATGGCTCCGGCGACGTTGTCGGTCTGGAAGCTGACGATCGTTCGCGTGGCCGGGCTGTTGCTGACGTTGGCGCTGAAATTGTCACCTTTGGTGGCGTCCATCGGCTGAGCCACCGGCACGCCGGTGTCGCAGCTCCAGCGCATGCGCTCGATGTTGCCGCGCCACATCTCGTTGGCGCGACCTTGGGTGTACGAGGTGAAGAGACGAAAGCCGACCGCGCCTTGGTTTTCCGATGTACCGGTGCCGGGGCTGCTCACGGGCTGCGTCGCAGAGGCTGTGCCTGCCTTGGCGATCTCCGAGAAGACGGTCGACAATTCGGTGCGCAGTGCGGCTTCGTTCGTAGCGAAGTACGCCTTGTTCGTACCGCCGTTGTAGGCAATTTTTTGCAAGGTACAGCAGATAGCCAGCTTCTTGTCCGGGATCGCCTTGGCGGCGTTGGTTGCGCACAGGCCGGTCGTTCCCAGGTCGGCCGCGGTCAGCGTCGTACACTGCGTCGTGCCGTCGTCGGCCACTTCCGACGCAAAACCGACCACGTAAGTCTTCACCTTGGCGTTCGACGTGGCATTGCTCATGTCGAAGGCGATGTCTTCTGGCTTTTGGAATGGACAGACGCCAGCAGGCGGCGGCGTCGTGCCTTCGCAGTACGGCCGGAGATCCAAGTTGGGCTCGCCGTCCGTCAGCAGCACGATGAACTCGTCGCGGCAGCCGTTGCGGACGTAAGGGTCGCCATCGACATTCTTGTTGCCGCCGCCTTCGGGGGCGAAGTACTTGGTGTTGTCGAGCGGATCGAGCGTGCCGTCGTTCCAGAAGTAGTTGCGCGCGTCGTGGAGCACGCCAGCGATGGGCGTGGCGCCATAGGGCCGGGTGGACAGCAGAACCTGCTTGATCTTGCCGTGGCGACTCAGGTTGTCCGACAGTGATGCGCTCGGGTTGCCGAACGGAATCATCTTGCCCTCCCACGCAGGCGCGGACGCGTTGCGGCAGCCCACCTCCATGTCCTGGCTCGCGATGCACTCGACCGGATGACCCGTCGAAGGCGCACCGCCCAAGAAGTAGCTCCAGGCGCCCGACGCGCCGCTGACGTAGTTGGGCGTAACCCCGCTGTAGCCCGCGCCCGCTCCAGGCAACGTGTCGAACGTCATCAGACCAAAGCGCACCACGTCGCCGAGCGAATCGATCAGACCGTCCGCGGATTGCTGGTAGGTGCAGCTACCGGCGGACGCGTACGGGGTGAAGCTCGGCCCGACCCAACTGAAGGCGTTTGCCGGTACGCCGGCAGTGGGCACGACCGAACAGCCCGCGCTCAGCGGACGATTGTAGGGGTTGCGGTAGTCGGCATCGATCGGATCGGAGCCGTCAGGCAGGCGGTAGATGTTCTTGAAATTGGCGGTCCGGCGGTCGAGGGCTTCGCAGGTGTAGTTCGTGATCTTGCCGGTCAAGACTTCGACGACGTTGACCCAGCGGCTCTTCTCGCTCGTGACGGAACCATCCGCAGAACATACGGGATAGGTCGCCGAAGCAGACTTGTACTCCATGGAGCCAGAGGTATCGACCACCAGCATCACGTTGGGTTCGCGCTTGGTCGCGGCTGGGTCTTGTGCCAACACGCTCAGTGGCGCGAGCGCGCTGAGCAGGATCACGGGTAAAGCGAGGTGGCGAGGGAGGGACATGGGTTTATGAAGTCTCGTCTGGAAGAAAGGAGCAGGGCTGAAGGCCCTCGAATCGAGGCAGGGCCGAACGCCCTCGAGGCAGGGCCGAACGCCCTCAAATCGGTCCGACCACGGTGTGCGCGCGCAGCCCGATGCGGCCTGCGATGCTGTTGGGTCCTGCGCGGCAAGCGTCGGTCTCGCCACTCTGAATGCCAATCACAGGGCGAACTTGGCCGCGCGAAGAGAGCGTGACTCGGTAGTATTGGCTTTTGCTGATGTCGCTGCCAGGCACGATGGTGCGCTCGGGATCGGTCATCTCGACCGTGTAAGTGCCCTGCATCGCGCCGTCCCCCGTATTGAAGGTGCCCATGCTGCCCACTGCAGTCGTGGTGCCTGGATCGATGGTCGGGCGAGTCATGCCCTTGTCCACGTCCGTCATATAGAGGGAGCGGCAAAAACGCGTCGTGGCTTGGCCGCGCGTGGACTCGCACGCATCTGGCTTGTTGATCCCGGAGTTGTATTGGGCGGCTCCCCAGCCCGGCACGGACAAGAAGGTGGTTCCCGCGGTCACGCCGAGCTCCGCCACGTATTGCGTCTGCAGCGCCTGACGGCTGTAGCCGCTTGCTTGGTCGACCAACGCGGCGGACTGCATGGCCCAAGCTCCCAGGCCAGAAAGCAACATGATGGCCAGTGCGACGATCAGCACGGCGGCGCCGCGCTGCTCGGTCGTCCGTTGTCGTTTTTGGAGGTACTGGTTCAGTTCCACAGTTTGTTCCTCGAGTTGCGGGTCGCAATCAGGGCCTGCAAAGAGCGGACCCGCGCGAACTTGGCCGGCGTGCTGCCCGCAGCGGCGATCAGCTGCACGCGGTACGGCACCGTGCCCAGGTCGGCAGCTGCTACGTTGGCATCGCGATCGCCATCGAGCGCGCGCACCGAAAGTCGAACGTGGGCCGCTCGAATCAGGTGCGGCCCCTTGCCCACGGCAGCGGCCGCCGCACTCAGCGGATCGCCCGCGTAGGCCGGGATATTGGTGTCTCCGGCTGGATAAAAGGTGGTTTGAACCGTACCCGGGTTGCTGACGACGGAGACTCCGACTTTGAAGTCGACCGCGTACTCGGCCACCAGCTCGGTCGATCCTGCCGCAGTCGTATTGTTCGGCAGAATTTCGCTGCGCGCGAACTCGAGCCGCTGCGGAGTCGTGTCGGTTGTGGGGCGCACCCCGGCAAACACGTAGCTGAAGTTCGCATTGGCGCTCAGGTTTGCCAACTCGTAGCGAATGATGTTGACGGTATTGACCTGCACTCCGCCAGCAAAGCCGCGTAGCCCGCACACGCTGCCGGCGCCCTTGCTGACGATGGCCAGACCCGGACCGAGAGTGATGGTCGGGCTGGCGCCGTTGGTCACGCTGGTGATGATGCCGTACTGCTCTTCGTTCTCTTGGTTCACGAGGCGGAGCGCGCGCCCGGCGGGAAAAATGGTATCCAAGAGCGTCTGATTGGCCGCAGTGCTGGCGGTGGTGAAGCCGATGCGCGCCATCGCCCCGGAGGTCGGATCGAGGTAGACGAGGACGTTGGCGCCACTGGGCTGTACGGAGCGCGCAGGAAACTGCTCACTCGAGGTGTAGTTGCCAAAAAGCGTCAGCGTCTCGGGCGTCAGGCCGTTCATCGTGAGCAACGTGTTGGCTGAGATGGCCGCGGCCGTGGCGTCGACCCGCAAGATGCCCATCCTTTGCAAAGCGCTGGCGCTGGCTGCCCAATTGGCGCTGAAGCCCGAGGTGATCGCGCCGCCCGGATCGCGAGGCGGACATCGTCCGGTGTCTTTCGCAAGGTTGGGACTCGCCAGAAACCCCGCACGGGCGACGTCGGCGCGCAAGCGCTCAAAGCCCGTGATGGCGGTGAGGGTCGTGTCAGAAAGTCGGGATTCTTGCTGAAAGAACCGCGTCACGTCCTTGGTGAGCATGAACACGAAAATCGTGAAGAACAGGCCGCCGGTGAGTGCCACCATGATCTCGATCAGAGTGAAGCCGCGCTTGCGGCGCGACGTGCGGAGCGTGTTCACTGGTTCCCCGCAGTCTGTCGGACGGCACTGGACTTGTAGACCAGGTGAAATCGATCCGTCGCGGCTTCGACGGTTGCGACGCTCAGCGCGCAGAGCGACGCGACGCCGAGCGGCCCGCCGCCTTCCTTCTGCCAGAAGACGCGCACCTCGGTGCGGATCAATTGGCTCCCGGCCGTGGTGATCAGCGGACTCAGGCGAATGTTGGTGCAGAACGCGATGTTTGCCGCCGTCGAAGTGTAGGAGCCCAACGCATCGAAACCAGGGCCAAAAGTGGTGCCCTGGGCCGCTGGAAAGACCCAGACCGGCGGCGACTGGATGTCACCCGTCTTGAGCCAAGTCGTATTGGTCCGCCCAGCGTCGTTCTGTCCCCATTGCGTTGCATCCACTGTGAGAGCGTCGAGCCAGCTCTGCGCGATGTGGCTGGCAATGGCTAGGTTTTTGGCGTGGCCGTTCGACGAACTCGTCACCTTCTGCATCGAGATCACGCCCGTGATGCCGACCGCGAAGATGGCCAAGGCCATCATGAGTTCGACGATCGTGTAAGCGCGCTGGCTCCGTCGTGACTTCACGCGTCGCGACCTGCCGCCTTCCCCTATGTGGTCGCGTTTCATAGTGCGTTCACGCTGACCCGTGCGACGCCGTTTGGCGGAATGACGACCTGACGCGTCAGGCCGATGCCGCTTGCCTGTTTGACGAGAACGCGCGGCGCGCCCAGCATCGGCGCCAAAACGCCGCCACTGAGGGCAGAGAACGCGCGCCCCAGAGGCGTGAAGCAGACGTCTTGGCTGGCTACGCCGACAGTTGCGGGGGTGTCCATCGTGACGGTCATCGTGCCCGCAAGCGACGCGTCGAAGGTCTCGAGCACTTGATTGCCAGCGTTGCCCGCGGTCCAGTTTGTCGCCATGCAGCTCGAGGTAGGCAGCAGATTGCACGCCGCGTTGCCCGTCGCGTTGCCCGCGCCCCAGATCGCCTCGCGCACTTGGTAGGCGCCACCAGCGGTGTAGCGGACGAGCACGGCCGAGCCTCGAGCCATCGCTCGCAGACGCGCGTTACGGTAGATCGCCGCCACGTAGTCGGCTGCCAGTCGCGCTTCGCGATTGCGGAGCTGCCTCACGATGCCTGGCATGGCCAGCGCGGCCAGGACGGTAATGATCATCACGACTGTCATCAGCTCCACCAAGGTGAAGCCGCGGGCCGAGCTGACGCGGGGTGTGCGAAGGCGGGTCATGGACGAGGTCACGAACCCTCATGCAAGCATCATGCCCGTGATTCCACGAGGAAATTTTGAGATCCTGAGGACGAGCATGTGTTTGGAGGCGGAAAACGCCCTGCCGCTTCCGCGCCGCACTGCGCGGCGACGCAATCGATGCAGGACTCTGAAAACATTGCGGCCTTGGTCGGCCGAAGGGCCCAGGCTCCGGCTTGACCTGTTCTTGCCGCGCCGTTGTCTGTAGGAAGGTGCCCATGTCGGTGCGCCAGGCCCAGTCTCCGACTCGCCGTCGTGCGATTCTTGCGTGCCTGGGCATGGCTCTCGCAGGCTGCCCCGCGGCTGATCCAGACGCACCCACCAGCGCCGCACGACCGGCAGCGGCAAGTGTGCAACCTGCGCCCTCGTCCCCGCGTTGCCGAGACGAACCGACCGTGCCCGTTCTCGGACTGCCGTCGCGTGCAGGCGAATATTGCCTCGACGCCGGAGTCGACGTGCGGCGCTACGGGCTGGAAGCTCCACTCGGACTCGACGCCGGTTGCGCGGAACTGTTTCCCGGCGCGTGCGATCTCGAAAAGAGCTTCGGGCTCGATCGTCTGCTGACGCTCCAATACACGCGGTGGCAAGGACCGCGCATCGAGGTGCGCTTGCGCGTGAGCGAGTTCGGCGGACCGCGTGCAGCGTACGGATTTTACGCGGCGCGCGTCCTTGCTGACGTTGACACCGATGCTCGACCTTTCTCTCGGCTTTCTGTGAAAGGGCGCGGCGCTTTGCGCGACGAAGTGGCGTACTTGTGGAGTGGTCGACGCGTCGCTGAATTGCGCATGTCGAGCCCGACCGAGACGCCCGACGTGGTGCGCTCGGTGGCGACTCGCGAGCTCGGTGAACTCGCCACCCGACTCGACCTCGCGGGAAATGAGCTTCTTCCGTACGAGCTAGTCATTCTAGAAAGCGCCGAATTCGAGGGGCCGGTTGTCGCCATCGTCGATGACCATTTGCTCGATCTCGCTGGCAGCGGACCCGGCGCCACGGCTGACGCAAGTGACGATGCCGGTGGCTACCGGCAGCTCCTGGCCGTGCGTCGCGACGAGTCCAGCGCCAAGGATCTCGTGGCGCTGCTTGGTCGAGAGTATTCCGGAAAATGGTTGAGGACCAAGACCGTGCTGCGCGTCCGCCGGGCCCGGGCCGGACACGATCCCGAGACCTGGTATTTCGCTCGTAGCGGCGCCGTCGTGGTCGGGGTCGGGCCGCTTCGCGGAGCCGACTCGGGCGGTCGTGCACTCGACGATGCAGCGACATCTTGGTTCGAGCGGCTCGAACGACTGAACTCGCGTGTTCGCAGCGCTCCTCGGCCCGAGGCGCGCTGAACCCGTTTTCATTCCGTGCGCAGAATCACGTGATAGCCGAATGGGCTCTCCACAACGCCGGAGACTTGTCCGATCTCGAGAGCGAAGGCAGCGTCGGAAAATTGCGGAACCATCTGATCGCGGCGAAACACGCCCAGCTTGCCTCCGTCGGCGGCCGAACCCCGATCGTCCGAAAATTCGGCAGCAATTTTGGCGAATTCTTCGCCTCCCAGGACGCGTGCTCGCAGCTCACCGGCGAGAGCCAACGCTTCTGTCTTGGAGCGATCGACGTAGGGTGCCGCGCGCGTTGCGCCTTTGTACGAGATCAAGAAATGCGCTCCTCCGATTTGGGTAGGTCCCCGTACGACGGGCGTGACTGGCCCTTCGACCTCGGGCACGGCAGGGACGCTGGGCGAGCTTCCGGGGCCACCGGCAGTGGAGACGACGCAGCCGCACAGCGCCGAAGCACTCAACGCCGACGCACCCAGCGTCAACCCGCTGACGAAAATGAAGCGAGCGCGACTCATGCTTCGCTCACTGTCGCCCAGGCTCCGCCGACGACTGCTTCTGGACGATCGTTGGCGTAAGTCGCCAGCGCTACGATGCCGTCGTTCAGGCTGTAGCCAACAGTTTTCAAGGTCTCCCCCGGCCACACGGGCTTCTTGAACTGGACGCTCAGCGAGCGCAGGCGGTCGGGGTCGCCGTCGCAGGCACCTTGCACGACCGCCCGGGTCACGTAGCCGAACGTGCACAGGCCGTGCAGGAGCGGCCCCTGAGCAAAGCCCACCGAACGCGCGAACTCGGGATCGGCGTGAAGCGGGTTCAGATCGCCTGAGAGCCGATAGAGCAACGCCTGCTCGGGCGACGTGCGCTCAGTACGCTCGAACGAAGGCTCGGTGTCGGTCGGCAGCTTGGGCGCTTCACTCTTGGGCGGCCGCGGCCCACCGAAGCCGCCGGTATCGCGGACGATCAATGTCCACTCGGTTTCGCTCAACAGTTCGCCCTCCAGATCCGTGCGGGTGGAGAAGACCACCTGAGAAAGGCGCTTCAGATCGTAGATGCCGTCGAGTCGGGCGACGGTGCGGAGCCGCGCCTGCGCGGGCAGCGGTCGATGCAGAGTGATCGACTGCGTGCCGTGCACCACCAAGTTCATGTCGGCGCGTGCCTTTTCGACCAAAGGAACGAGTGCAGGGTAGGCAGGCACCACGGCGAACGACGGCACCACGCGCGGGCCGCGCGCCTCGTACAGGTAGTCCAGCTCGCTTTGGGTGGCGCCTACGCCGAGGGCGTAGAGCACCGTTGTCTTCCAGTCGTATTCGAAGAAGAACGGCTCGGTCTCGTAGCCGACCTGCGTGAGATCCAAACTCATGGCCATGGCCTGTAGATGCTCAGAGTTCCGCTCGCAAGGCAGCGCTCAGCCCAGCTGAGAAGAACACCGTGGTGCCGCCAATCGACGCGACGTCGCCGAGCGGACTTCGGGCGGGCGCATCCGGCAATTGCCAAGCGCCGACGCGCGCCGAAGCGCCCAGCTGAAAATGCTTGCCAAGCAGCCAAGCGAGGCCGCCTGCACCGAACACCGACAGTCCCTCACTGCGCAAAGTAACCCCGGGTGACCCGACATAGGAATCACCACTCAAGCCGTCGGCCGAGGCGAAGCTGTCGCTCATCACGACCAGTCCGAGCCCCGGACCAATCCAGGCTTCGAACGAATCGCGCGCGAGCGGGTAGTAGCGACCGATGCCCTCGATCGTCAGGTAGCTCCTGGCGTGTTGGCGGTTGATGCCGGAAGAATCGTCGATCGGGGTAGCAGTGGTCGGGAACAGACCGAGGGTGACGCCGCCACCCAGCGCGAAGCTCTTGTCGACGCGCACCAGGTTCCAGACCTCGATCAGCGGAGATGAGTCCCCCTGCGTACAACCTTGGTCGCCACACACAGAGGCCGCCGGCAACGCGAGCCACCCCAGGCTGATCTCGGCCATACCCATGACACGCTCGGGCGGCGGCAGATCAAAGGGATTGAGCACGGCCCGGTCGAGCATGGGTTGTGCGGGCGGTGCAACGGCGGGTGGCGCTTCGAGTGGATCAGCTTTCGCGTCGGCCGCAGCGACGGGACGCGGCATGGCCGACGCATAGCTCCAGACGAGCAGGGCAGCAGCGCGCGTGCGGATCATGTCGGGAGATTGTGCGGGGAGCAGCCGCGAGGTCAATTGGACGAAGCCGTTTACGCGGGATTTCTGCGGGGGACGTTTCCCCTGGACCCCACCGGGGACCCCACTAGGCTCGCCCAACCCATGAGGCTGCAGCCATGAGCGGAGACCCCGAAGCAACGCCCAGCGAGCAGCCTAGCCGCGAGGCCGACGGCCCTCTCGCTGCAGAGGCAGCGAGCGGCCCGAGCGCGGCTGCCGCAGCGCCCAAGGCGCGTGCCGGCTCGGCTGGGCTGGCCCGGCGCACGCGCTCCAAGGCGGCGGTCAAGGCCGGACCCGAGGCTCCGGAGCTCGAAGTCCTCGAGGGTGGCTATCAGGTTGCCTTGCCGACCTTCGAGGGCCCACTCGATTTGCTGCTGCATTTGATCCAACAGCATCAGCTGGATGTCCTGGACATTCCCATCGGCTTCGTGACCGAGCGCTACGTCGAATACATCTTGCTGATGCAAGAGATGAACATCGACATGGCGAGCGAATATCTCGTCATGGCCGCGACTCTCGCGCACATCAAATCCAAGATGCTGCTGCCGACGCCTCCGGCCGATCAAGAAGACGAGAGCGCCGACGAACTCGATCCCCGAGGCGAGCTGGTCCGCCGCTTGCTCGAATACCAGAAGTACAAGCAGGCCGCCCAAGAGCTCGGTGCATCGCCTGTCCTTGGCCGCGACGTGTTCTTGCGCGGGGCTCCGGCACCGGCTGTCGATGGGCCAGCCGAACTGGCGCAAGTGAGCGTTTTCAAGCTGTTTGACGCCTTCCAGAAGATGCTGGGGCGTGCCAAGCAAACGGCCGAACATCACATCGACGTCGACCGTATCTCGATCTCCGAGCGCATCTTGCAATTGATTGACAGGCTCAAGGGCAAGGGACCGGTCCACTTCGAGCTACTGTTCGACGAGGAGACGACGCGCTCCGATTTGGTCGTGACCTTCCTTGCCATCCTCGAGATGACGCGCCTCCGCATGATGCAGGTTCTTCAAGAGGGCCCGCTCGAGGCGATTCGAGTCGAACTGACGCTGACCGACGAACACGACGACGTGCTCGCGCACGCATCCGGAGAAGATCCTTTGGTTGGTTTGTCGCGCGGCGAAATTCCTGTAACCGCGCAGCTCGTCGCTTCCGGCGGCGACATCGAAGAGTGAGTCGACGACGAAGATCATGGCTAGAAAGAAGCGCCCCACCCCGCAGCGTGGCCCTCGGTCCACCACCCCATCCGTTGACGCAGTTGATCTCAGCAGCGACGCCCCGGACGTCGAGTCGACACTTGACGAGGCCGAGCCGTCGCCTGAGGACCAAGCTGACGTTGCATCGGAGCTGCAGGCCCTCGACGAAGGGCCTGGCGAGACCGAGTCAGAACCTCCGGCGAGCAACGAGCACCCGCTGTCGCCTGGCTCTGCCAGCATCGACGAGGTCGCGGACGCCAAGCACGAGGCCCAGCTCCCGGACGCAGATGTTCCGGAACGCGACCAGCGCGAGTTGGATGACGACGAGGCAGAGGCGCACGACGAGGAGCAACTCAGCTTGTCCAGCCTGCTTCACGGTTCCGCTGCAGACTTGATCGGTGAGGGCCTCGACGACGAGTCGGGCGTCGAGGACACCGAGGCGTTTCTGCGTGGTCTGGTGGAAGCGGTGATATTTATTTCGGACAAGCCCCTCGCTGCGCGAGACGTCGCTCGTGCCGCCAAGATCGACAAACGTCGCGCCCAAGAGTTGATCGACAGCTTGATTGCCGAGGGCACGACGCGCGGTATTCGCCTCGTCGAAGTTTCCGATGGCTACGCGTACCGCACCAACCCGACCTATTCGCCCTACGTTCGCGAGTTCCTCTCGCAGCGCCCGGTGCGACTCAGTCGTGCGCAGCTCGAGACCTTGGCCATCATCGCCTACCGTCAACCGGTGACGCGCCCCGAGGTCGACGACATTCGCGGCGTCGATTCGGGCGCGGTCATCAAGACGTTGCTCGAACGCGAACTCATTCGCATTCTGGGCAAGAAGGACGAGCCCGGTCGGCCCATGCTGTACGGCACGACCCCGCAATTTCTCGACTTGTTCAGCCTCAAATCGTTGCGTGACCTACCCACGCTTCGCGAATTTACCGAGCTGACCGAAGATTCTCGCACCAAGTTCGAACTCGAACTCGGCGAGCCCGCTCCCGAAGGGCCCATCTCGTTCGAGACCGAAATTCGGGGGCGAACCGACACCGCGGAAGCATCACCGGAGGAGCATTTGGACGACTCGAATGAAGGCGGCTCTCGAGTGGGCGAACTCGCCGACGACGAGCCGGTTCAAGACGGCTTGCAGAGCGGCGAATCGAAGAACGACGACTCCGATAGCAGTGACGCGGACGATGAGGAGTCCGCCGCCGCCGCCGACGACGACGATTCGGACGACAACGACGCCGACGACGACGACGCCGACGACGACGATTCGGACGACGATGACGATTCGGACGACGACGACGACGACGACGACGACGATTCGGACGATGACGACGACGAGTCAGAAGGCGACTCCGAGGCCGACCCCAAGTCGTAGGTCGACAGCGCGCCCGCAGGGCTGGCGGGCTAGCCGTCGATTGTGCGCAACGATCAGTGTTTCTGGCCGAAACCACGGCCATGGCAAAAATAGAGTTGGGCTGGGCGACGCTGCTGGGCGTTCTAGTCGGTGCGTGCACGGCACCGCTTGGGGGTTCGGGTTCGATCGTCGAGCTCGAGACGTTCGACGGCCGGGCCCTCGACGATGTCGCCCCCGTCAGTCGCTTTCGTTTGCGAGGTATTCAAGCGATCGACGTCGCGGATGTCTGGCTCGTCCCCGGTGAGGTGAGCTCGACCTCGGCCAAGCGCATGCGCAGAGGCGATCCGCCGACCACGCTCGAACAGGGACGTCTCGCCTTGAGCGCCTGGCGTGAGTCCGAGGACATCGTAGTAGCGCCGCTCGTGCGACTCGAAGCCGGCGAGACCTACACCTTGGTCGCTCTCGGAGCAGGTGAACTCGGGCGTTTCGTCGTCAGCGAAGAGTCCGAAGTGGTCTTCGAACGCGTCGAGGATGCAAGTGTCTCTTTCGGTGGATGGGTCTCTTACTGCAGTGCGCTCCCGTTCGATTCTGGCATCGCAACGGCTTCGCGGGTCCAGGCTGGCCCTGGTGTCCTGGCGGTGGACGCAAAGGCCGGCTTCGCCGGCACAACCATGCTGGCAGACCGCTGCGTCAGCCTTCGCCTGCCCGATGCGGCCGAGTCAGACTATTTCTTGCCGCCACCGCGAATGGGCTCCGCGCTGCTCGCACCCGAACCCTTGGCGCTGACTCGAAACCCACCGACCGAGGTGTCACTCAGCTGGTGTGAGGGCCAGGCGCTCGAGCGTTGCGCCGGGGCGCGCCGCGCGGCCATCGAGGTCTCGGTGCCGCGAGGAGTGAGCGCGCTGACGCTTTCGCCTCTGGGTCACTTGGGTGAGCGCGTTAGTTGGGTGGGAGCCGTCGACGCTCCGACGGTCATTGCACTCGGGCCTCTCACCGCCGGCGCCGCCTACCAGCTCGATGGCGTTCGTCTGTTGGGCGGGCGCGCGGAGTCGACGAGCACTCGGCTGACAGCAGGTCCGGCGGAAGGCCGGCTCGTGCTCACCGAAGTGCTGACGAATCCGCTCGGGCCTGAACCGGATGCAGAGTGGGTCGAAGTTTTCAATGCCGGTACGGCTCCTGTGCAGTTGGCCGGCCACCGCTTGATGGATGCGACAGGCGAAACCCTCCTGCCGTCAGCCACGCTAAAGCCCGGAGGGTACGGCTTGCTGGTGGGCCAGGCTTACCGAGCTGATCCCGAAATGGACGTCATTCCCGCCGCCTCGGCCGTACCGCTCGTCGTCCCGAAAATTGGCCAAGGTGGCCTACTCAACGCTGGCGAAGCCCTCAGCCTCTTGGACCCAGAAGGGCAGCTGGTCTCCAAAATCCCCGCGCTCGAAGGGGCGGCGGGCGTTAGCGTCGTACGAGTGTCCGTCTGGGCGAGCGACCTGCCGAGTTCTTTCGTCTTGCATGGTCCGCCCGGAGCGTCTCCTGGTGAACCGAGTTCGAATGACGCGTCTCCCAGTGACGACTAACTGCCGGAGATCATCATGGTTCGGACACGGAACGTCGGCGACGCGATCGAACCTTTGAGCTCCAGATCGTCGGCGACGCAATCGATGTTCTTGAGCATCGCGTCGAGGTTAGAGCCGATTGTGACTTCACTGACGGCGTGGGTGATTTTGCCGTCCTCGATCCAGAATCCGCCCGCCCCGCGCGAAAAATCGCCTGTCAGCGCGTTGAAGCCAAAGCCCATCATTTCGGTCACCAGCAGGCCACGCTCAGTCTGTTCGATCAGATCTTGTCTGGATTTGTCGCCAGCCTGGAGAAACAAGTTCGTCGTTGCAGGGCCGATCGAACCGCCGCCACGCGACGCGCTGGCCGTTACGGGCATGTCCAACTTGCGGGCCGAGTAACAGTCGAGAAGGAAGGTCTCGAGCACGCCCTTCTCGACGATGACGTTCTTGCGAGAACGCAGCCCTTCTCCGTCGAATGCACGAGAGCCGGGGCCGCGAGGGATCCACGGGTCGTCCACGATCGTCACCAGCGGGCTGGCCACGTCCGTGTTCAATCGGTCCAAGAGGTAGCTGGATTTGCGCCACAGCGAGCCACCGACGATGGTGCCTGCGAAGGTCGAGAGGATCGAACGTGCCGCGTCGGCGTCGAACACGATCGCAGCCTCGCCGGTCTTCACTTTGCGCGAGCCGAGCTTGCTCAGGGTACGGCGCGCCGCCTCCTCGCCGACGAAGACACCGTCTTCCAGATCTTCGCGGTGTCGCCGCGCCGTCCAGTAATAGCCGCGGCGCCGTTTGTCGTCGGCGTCGAGCACGACCGGCACGACCGAGAGCGACGCGTAGGAGCCGCGCGTCACGCCTTCGAACCCACCGGAAAGCACCATGGCTCGCGTCGAAGAAGTGCGAGCGAAGGTAGCGCCTTCACTCAGCGTGATGCGCGGATCGTAGGCAAGGGCAGCGGCCTCGGCGCGTACGGCTTGCGCCAGCGCATAGCCGGCATCGATTTCGGACACCGTCGGATCGAACAGATCGAGGTCCGGGTGGGGGGGGGAGCAGATCAGTTCCGGCTCTGCTGGGCCCATGGCTGGGTCTGCCTCCGACAACTCGCACAGCTCCACCGCGTCACGGATCAACAAGCTCAGGCCTGCCTCGCTCATATCGCTCGTCGAGGTCATGGCCAGACGCCCCGCGCGGAGGACACGAAGAGACAGACCGCGTTGACCGGCTTCTTCGACCAACTCGGGCTGGCCCAGGCGCACCTTGGCGCTGAGTTCCCAGCTCGATCCGATGCTCACTTCGGCCACGTCGACTTCTTGCATCGCGCGTCGCACGACGCCTCGGGCAATGTCCAATAGCTCGTCTCGGTCGTCCCGCATGCCCCGCTTCTAGCACGCCCCGGGAGACTGAAAGAAGGCGCAGTGGCAGGCCGCTTTTCACCAGATCCTCGAGCTTGGTGTAGGGTGGTCCTGCCGTGGACGCTTCAGCACTTCGCCAGTTACTCGAGCAAGTCTCGAGCGGAGAACTCGGGCCCGATGCTGCCCTCTTGCGCCTGCGGCCGAGCCCCATAGCCGAGCTTGGTTTTGCGCGCATCGACCTTGATCGCCTCGAACGCCAGGGTGTGCCGGAGGTCGTGTTTGGTGAGAACAAGACCGCCGCTCAGCTCATTGGCATCTTGGATGCCCTCGATGCCGCCGGTCAAAATGCTCTGGTGACGCGCGTCGGTCCCGACAAGGCCGCCGAAGTTTGCGCGGCGCGTTCACGCGTAGTGCACCGTGAGGCGGCGCGCGTGCTCGTCCAAGAAAGCGCGCCCATCGTGCCGCGCGCCGGTCTGCCCGTCGCCGTGGTGACGGCGGGCACGAGCGACATCCCTGTGGCCGAGGAAGCCATCGAGACCCTGCAGCTGCTCGGGGTGGCGAGCGACCGCATCTACGACGTCGGTGTTGCGGGCATCCATCGTTTATTCGCCCAGCTCGAGCGCATTCGACGCGCGCCGGCCGTGATCGTCATCGCCGGGATGGAGGGTGCTCTGCCTTCGGTCGTTGGCGGATTGGTCGCCAGTCCGGTCGTAGCCGTGCCCACATCGATTGGCTACGGCGTGGCTTTCTCGGGGCTGACCGCATTGCTCGGCATGTTGACTGGCTGCGCCGCAGGCGTCGTGGTGGTCAACATCGACAATGGGTTCGGTGCCGCGATGGCCGTGCTGCGCGCCCTGGGCAGCGGCAGCTCGCGCGACCCGGAGCCAGGCGCATGACTCACCAGCACGGTCCGCACGGACACAGCCACGGCTCGGCTGACGCGCAGTCTCGAGGGTTCGTCGCCGATCCGCGAGCGTTGCTTCCCACGCGCCCCGAACTCGAGCGTGGCGCCGGGCGCGGTCACGTACTGTTTCTCGACTGTCAGAGCGGCATCGCGGGCGACATGACCATTGCGGCGCTGCTGGACCTGGGAGTGCCTCGGCGTGTGCTCGAAGACACTGTGGAGGCGCTTGGCCTGGGAGGCGTCGAACTCGTTATCGAGCGCGGTTATGCTGGCGTGATTGGTGCGAGCCACTTCGACGTGCGGGTCACGAGCGCTCAGCCACCGAGGACTCATTCGGCGATCGTCGCACTGATCGAACGCTCGCCGTTGCCCCGTTCCGTCCGCGACCTGGCTCTGTCTATTTTTCTCCGCCTCGCGCAAGCGGAAGCCGAAGTACATCGGCAAAGTCTTGCTGACGTGGAGTTTCACGAAGTCGGGAGCGTCGACGCCATCGTTGACATCATCGGAGCTGCCGCGCTCTTCGACTACTTGGGGGCCACGGTTATCGCGAGTCCCTTGCCGCTGGGCCGCGGCTACGTGCAATGTCAGCACGGGCATTTGCCGCTTCCGGCGCCAGCCACTCTGCTCTGCCTGGCCGGCGTTCCGACGATTCTCTCCGGACTCGACGTCGAGCTGGTGACGCCGACTGGAGCCGCGATCGTCGCCACCGTGGCGACGCGATTCGTCGAGTGGCCCGCGATAACCAGCGTCCGCGTGGGTTGGGGGGCGGGCAGCCGGGCGCTCGCCGACCGGCCCAACGCCTTGCGCGCCGTTCTGGGGCGCGAAAAGTTCTCAGAGGATTCGAGTCACGCAACGCATGTCGTGCTGGAAGCGAACATCGACGACATGACGGGCGAGGCAGCGGCGTTTGCCGTGTCGCGATTGCTCGAGGCTGGAGCACTCGACGCGTGGCTGGTGCCGGTCATCATGAAAAAGGGACGCCCCGGGTTGGTGGTCAGCGCCCTGGCTCCCTTCGCGCTCGCCGCGACCTTGGCCGATGTCTTGTTTCGCGAAACCACGACCATCGGCGTGCGGCAGACGCCTGTGGGCCGTCACGCACTGGAGCGCCACGAGGCGACGCTCGATACTCCGTACGGCCCAGTGCGCGTCAAGCTCAGCGGGAGCCCCCCCAGTTGCATCAAGGTCGAGTTCGAAGATTGCGCACGCATCGCGCGCGAGACGGGTCGTTCGCTCGTACGCGTGGGCGCGGAGCTTCAACGTCAGGCGGAAGAGCGCTGGGCAGGCGACGGTTGGGGTAGCGCTGGCTAAGGGCGAACCAGCCGAAAGCCCGCGGCTTCCCAAGCCAGCACACCGCCTTCGAGATAGCCCACAGGGACACCTTGGGCCGCCAGCTTGGCCGAGAGTTCCTGGGTCTCTTTGCCTCCGCGGCAATACAAGACCCCGGGCGCTGGAAGCATGCCGAGCTCGGCCAGATGCTCGTCGATTGTTGTCGCCGGCAAGTTGACTGCTCCCTGGATGTGGGCGCGCGCGAAAACTTCGGGCGGTCGCGTGTCGATCAACACGATTTGTCCCTGCGCCACGAACTCTTTGATCTCGGCCGGCGAAAGCGCGCCGGCGGCGCGCGGCAGAAACGGCTCGAGCATCGCTCGCATTTCGGTTTTGCGGATGGCTCCCTGCTTGCCGTCGACGGGGCGTCCTTCTTGAAACACGACGAAGGTCGGGACCGACCGAATGCCCAGCGTTTGGGCGAGCATAGGACTCTTGTCGATGTCGACCTGGACGATCTTCGCCTTGCCAGCGAGTTCAACTTGGAGCGCTTCCAGTTCGGGTGCGACCGTCTTGCAGGGCCCGCACCATTCGGCACCGAACTCAACTAGGACGGGAAGTTCCTCGCGAAGGACCTCGATCTCGAAATTCTGTTCGCTGACTGTGGGGACGCTAGCCATTGGTGCTTTCTACCCCCCCAACAAGCATGAACCAACCACGACTGAAACTTGCATCTCAGACGCGTCGGCGCGAACGAAACCACTCAGGATCAAGAGATTTTCCCTGCAGAAGGCGTGAGGCGAGGCTTTCCACTGCCAGCAAGAGCACGGTCAGGCCGAGCCAGCCCAACAAGGAGTTCGAGCCTCCCTGCGCGATCCATGCGCCCAGTGAATCACGGGCCTGGGCGCCGTCGTGGGCCCAGGCCAAGAGGGCCTCGAGGGTGACCACCTGGATCACCGTGAGAGCGAGCGTTCCCGTCACCGCTCCGCGCGCCCGTGCGCTCGCCGCTGCCAAACTCGCTCCGGATTGGCCGAGCGCGATGCCGCCGAGCAGCGAGGGGGACCATTCGCTATTCTGACGGTGCATCCAGCGGGCGACTGCGACCGCTTGGCTCCATCCCGCGGCGACGCCGATCGCGCACCAATCGCTCGAACCGAGAGACAACAGCATCGGCGCCAGGATGAAAGGCAAGATTGCTCCGCGCGCCTGCGTGAGCAAGTTCACGACGGCGCGAGCCGGGTTGCTGGCGATGCCCCAGCGACCGAGCAGGAGGCCGACGACCAGGGCGACGCTAAAGGCCGTCCCCACGGACAACACCGTCCAAAACAGGCCGTTCATCCTTCGCCCCAACGCAAGCGCGCAGTGCCGAGCAGAGCGTCGCAGACGAGCTGCATCCCGCCCGTGACGACGCCCAACGAGAGCCCAGCCAACATGAGCCAGGGCAAATCGGCTGAAGCGACCGCTTGGATGGTTTCCTCGCCCAACCCGTGCACGTGAGCGCCGAGCTCCAAGCATGTCACCCAGATGGCTGCCTCTGCTGCCGCCAGCGGTGCCAGCGTGGGGATTGACGGTCCGAGCCAGCGTACGACGGCGCGCACCCGGCCGAGTCCTTCTTGGCGGGCCAAGACGTGACGTGTGCGCCAGTCGATGCGATCGGCCAGTTCGCGCTGCAACAGATACGCTGACGAAAGCGTGCCTGCCAGTGTCGACGACAAGCCCAGCATCCAGTTGACGCTCGAAGTATGCAGCAGCGTCCCTGGAACGAGGGTGCACAGTCCGAAGGCGAGAACGATGCGGATCGGCGCCTGGCGTCCGGCGGAGCCGAAGCCTCGCATTTGCAGAACCTGCACCCACGCCGCCAATGCAGGACCGAGGACCAATGCACCCAGCAGCGTGAGAGCGAACAACGGCGCGCTCACGCGTCCACCGCGGAGCAGGCGTGGCACGAGGCTGCTCGCGTCGACGCCGTTCAGCTGGCGCCACGATCGGCGGACCCAGATAGAAAACTCGGTTTGCGTAGTGCGTGCGCCGAGCAACTCGAGCTTGCTCAGTTGCGAAAACGCACCGTTTTCTCGGTCCCAGAACGCGCGAATGTCGGTCGCCAATTGGCGCGCTTGGCTGATGGAGGCTGGCCTTGGTAGATCGAAACTGCGTCCCGAAACGTGAGCAATGAGCGCAGAAAGGCGCCGCACGCGTTCCACGTCGGCCGCGGTCCGCACGCGACCGAGTTCCTCGATCAGGGCCGGCAAGGCGAAACTGTCGACGACCAGCAAGTCGGCGCTGCGTAACCGCAAATCGCGGGCCGCCAGGCGCTTCACCAAGCGCTGAACCGAGAGCGGTCGGAAATCGAGGCTGTGCTCTTCGTAGAATTGCCGCCAGAAAATCAGCTGATGATCCGAGGCATCGACTCCGTCGTCGGGGGCGCCCGTCGGATCGTCGAGCCCGATGCGCCCTACCAGTGGCCACAGGGCGTGGGCGACACGTTTTTGCCGCTTGACGCTGAACGTGTCCAGTCGTGACAGCACGTGGGGCAGGCCCGCGCCGCCCAGTTCGATCAACCGCGCGGAGCCTCGAGCCTCGTCGCGCTCGAGCAATTCGAGTGCCAGCCGAGCTTCGCCTTCGGCATCAGCCGGGTGGCGATTGAAGAAGGCGAACTGGCCAGGTGGAGGAGGGGCGAGCGTGCTGCTGAGCAGCGCGAACAAGGCGCCCGAGCCCAGGGTCAGCAGGGGCACGAGCCACAACAGACGTCGGAGGGATTCGACCAAGCGTGTTGCCTTTTCTGGAGAATCGCGCGATCCGCTGCCGTCCGCGCGTCAGGCCGGGCCTCAGCGTAAGGCCAAGTAGCCGAGGAGGGCGGCCAGGAGCATCGCGCTCAGCACCAAGGTTGCCATGAGAGTCGGCGGCAAGCCTTGCGTGGGCAGATCTACGGGCTCTTCGGACGCGCCTGGGCGTCGCCCTGCGCTCTGCGGTTCTGGACGCGCGGCCCCGCCCGAGTTGGGCGTTTCGAGTTCACCCTGCGCATTCACGATGCCAATCATGGTGTGCGAAACGCGGAGGGCCCGTCCGGCACCGTCGCCCGTTGGAGCCGCCGTCTTGGCCCCGTCGAAGCCGTTACCCTCGGCGCTGGGACGCTCGGCCTCAACGGCCAAATCGGGCAGCGTGTATTTCTGGTAGCCGAAGGTGTCGCTGGCGCCGAGCTCGGGACCTTCCTGTACCCTCGCCACAATCACGGTGATGTTGTCGTGGCCGCCGGCAGCGTTCGCGCGGTCGGTGAGTTCGCGACAGGCATCGAATGGGCTTTCCGTCTTCGACAGGACCTCATGAATCTCGTCATTGCGGATCATGCCGCTGAGCCCGTCGGAGCACAGCATGATCACGTCGTCCTTGCACAGATCCACGTGTGTCAGGTCGACTTGCACGGTCTCGGCTGTACCCAGCGCTTGCAGGATGATGTTGTTGTGCTCGAATGTCTCGGCTTCTTCTTCGGTGAGCTGGCCGGCTTCGATCAGCTGATTGACGAGCGACTGGTCGCGCGTGAGCAGTTGGAGCTTTCCTGCTCTGAGTAGATAGGCGCGACTGTCTCCGACCTGGCCGATGAACAAGCGGCGGTCCAGCAGGGCTGCGATGGTCGAGGTCGTGCCCATGCCGCGCCGGCTGCGGTCCGAGCGAGCTTCCTGAAAGATGGTTGCGCCCGCGTATTCGATCGCCTGGACCAAGCGCCGAGCCAAATCGTCGTGATCCGCGGCTGAGCCTCCCACGGTCAGCTGCTCGTAGATGAGGTCGACTGCCATCTGGCTGGCGACTTCACCAGCAGCGGCGCCGCCCATGCCATCGCACACGCCGACAACGAGTCCGTTCTGCCCGATGAGGGGATTGCGGTTCTCTTCCTTCAGTCCACGCACCTGACTCGTCAGGTCTGCGACCAGGAAGTTGTCCTCGTTGTGTTCGCGGATCTGGCCCACGTCGGTTCGCCCGAAAAGCTGCAGGCGGACCGGTGTATCTGCTTCCGACATGGGTACGTTATCCACCGCGCCTGACATCGAGACGGAACAGGTGCTGTCCGATGCGGACATGATCCCCGTTAGACAATGCGTGGCTTCCTCGGATAGCCACGAACGTGCCGTTGGATGAGCCTAGGTCGCGCAAGGTAAATTGGTTGGTGTTGGGATCTCGGCGAAGTGCCGCGTGCCTTCGACTCATGAACGGATCGTCGGTGAACACGATGTCACCCAGTTCCCGTCCCAGGACCGTCTCGGCCCGGGAGAGATAGTAGACGTCTCGCGCTCTATCCTCCACCGTCATTGCGGTGAGGCGGGCATATCGGGGGGAGGGTGGGGTACCGAATACACGCACTCCGGCCCTGACGACCGGGCTCGGGTTTCGCTCGCCCTCGGGCATGACTTCGAACTTCAGGACCCCCAGGCCCAAGAGAAGCAGATCGTCGCTCCGGATCGCGACCGAGCCGCCGATCCGGACGAAGACTCCGTTCGTCGAGCCGGCGTCGTCGATGAAGAAGCTGCCGCTTCGACAACTGATACGCGCATGCTCCGGGCTGACGTACGGATCCTTGCGAAGCTGCACACCCGCGCGCTCGTCGCTGCCCACGACCACCTCGCTCCCGAGGAGTGGGAAGCGTCGACCTGGAGAACCATCCTGCGCGATCACGACCAACTCGGCGCTCGGCAGGGCTTCGCGCACGACTTCTACGCCTTGCGCCGGAGGTGCCGAGCGGGGACGTTCACCTGAAGCACCTTCCAGTGGCACACCGCAGATCTGGCAGAAACGCGCTGCCGGACCGTTCGAGGCCGCGCAGGCGCGACAAGTCCGCACCTTGCCTTCGCTCGAAGGTAGTACGGGAGCCGGCGCTACTGCGCTCTGTCGTTCCAGTGTTCCAGGAGCAACTCCCAGCGGAGCTGCTTCACTTGGACGCGGCGGCGGCAACGTTGTCGGCGCCACGTTCGGCTCGCTCTTGAGCACGCCGCGTGGTGCAGGTGCCGACGGGTACCGCGATGCGGGACGGACCGGGACCGGAGCGCTCGAGGGCAAGCGCATGTCGAGGGCTTCGCGCGCTATGGGCGGGGCTTCGAGCTCAGTGGGACGGCGCTGCTGGGATACCGGGGCGACCAGTGGTCCCTTTGCAGGCGCGGGCGCCCCCATGAGCCCGGCTCCGCAATCTCGGCAGAACCTAGCGTCTGTCGGATTGTCTATGCCGCATGAAGCACAGGCCGAGCGTTGAACGGCGGCCGGTGCCGGGTCCAGTGGGCCCGCCGCTGCGATGGATGCCACTGCGTGCAAAACCGAGCCACAGTCCAAGCAGTAGCGCACATGGCCAGGATTGGGGCGCCCGCAGCGGGTACAGTCCACGAATGCAGGTGACCGCGCGCGCGCCTCCGAGTCAAGAGGGGGCCCTCGGGCTCCGCGCTTGGGGGCCTGAGGGGGCCGACCGACGGGGCCGGGGCCGACTACGCGAGCCGGCCTTTTGCAGCCGGCCCCACTCCGAGCCGCTCCGAACGGAGCGCCGCCCGGCCACCGGCGCTTGACCGACGTGCACAATTGGGCGCGGAAACGCCTGTCGAACTGGGCGGCTCCCTGAGTTCTTGACGTAGCGAGGAGCCATGGCTTAAAGCCGCCCTGCTGCTCGAAACGGGGCGGCCGATCAACGAGACGAATACAATGGAAATACACCTCGATAGGCGCGCCGTTCGACAGATTCGCGTCGCCGCTCAAGAAGCCATCGAAGAAGGCGACACCGAGTCCAGTCGGGAGGACATTCTTGAAGCGTTCACGGAGGACCAGATCGAGGAGATCGAGCGCCGCCTGGATCACGGCGACATGTTCGAGTTCTTGACCGACATCCTCGACGAGTGGAGCGGTGAGGATGCCGACGAATTGTTCGAGCTGCTCGAGACCCAGTTGGGTGAGGTCGGCATCGAACTCAAGGTCGAGGCCAAGCAGACCGAAGACGACGAAGAGGAAGAGGACGTCGACGCGGATGACGACGACGACGATGACGACGATGACGCCGACACGGAGGCTGATCCCGAAGTCGAAGCCGATTTTACAGACGACTGAGAAACGAGTTCCAGCGAACAAGAGGCCCGCGGTGCAGCAAGCACCTCGGGCCTTTTGACTATTTGCAGGCCGTCGGACGCGAGCTTGCCGAGAAGCTACGACAGCAGCGCGGGTCGATCGCAGCGGCCTGTTCTACGCAATAGAGCGGGGTGCAGGCTCGCAAGGGTGAATCGGGATGCTCTTTCGCGAGCCGCTCCAGCACCTGGCACGCACGCTCGACTCGATCATCGAGAGCAAGTGCCCAGGCCTGCTCGAACAGCGCGTCGTCGACCAGGCGACTCAGCGGATGCTCGCTGATCAGAAGCTCGAAGGTGTGTGCGGCCTCGCTCGGCCGCTGGAGATCGTCGCGCTGGATCTGACCTTCCAACAGGCGCGCGCGCGCGAACGCCGAGCGCTCGTAGCTACCTGCGAGGTAAGAAAAGGAACGCGCTTCGAGCAGCACCTCGAGCGTCGCGAGCGCGCCTCGGGGATCGCCGAGTTGCCGTCGGAGCTCGGCTGCGCGCAGCAGGGCTTCGTCGCTGTGGGTCCCTTGAGGAAGAGGGTCCCGGCGGGCGACGTCTTCGTAGATCGACAGCGCCGCGCGGGGGTCGCTCGATTCGAGCGATCTTGCCCACTCGTAGCGCAGCCCGGCATCGAGCTCGCGATCCGAGTTTTCGGCGATCAGCTTCTGCCACTCGGCGGGCGCCGGTCCGGCCGAGAGTTCGACGTAGCGCTTGGCTGCCGACATCGTGCCCCCGGAACTGGGGTACTTCTTCACTAGTTCGGCGTAGGCCGACCGCGCGCCCGCGCCGTCAGCAGCCCGCTCGAACGCGCGCCCAGCGTCCAGTAGCGCGCGTGCCGCGCGTGCGGATTTCGGGTGTGCGCGCGCGAAGGCCAGCATTTCGTGGGCCGCGCGGGCCGCATCGCCCTCCTGCTTGGCCACGGACGCGGAACGATAGAGGGCTTCGTCGCGCTCGCGGATGCTGGGCGCTTGGTCGGCGGCGCTCCGTAGTTCGCTACGTGCCGAGACGTGGTCGTGGCGGCGTTCCGCTTGGTTTGCGCGCTCCAGCGCTTGGCTGTAGGCGCTTGGACCACCCGCGCACGCGCACACGGCGAGCGCCCAGCCGGCCCCAATCCGCCGCGCTTCGCCGCTCATGGCTCTGCCGCGCCGGGCGGCGCGCTCGAGACCCTCGGATCCTGAGCGCGCGTACGTTCTTCGAGCGCAGTCGACAGCAACTGGTAGGCGACGACCTGTACCGCTTGCGCCAGGTTCAGCGACGGCTGGTCGGCCACCATCGGTATGCGGAAATTCGTGTCGCAGCGGTCGAGTTCTTCGGAAGTCAGGCCGCTTTTCTCGTTGCCGAACACGAACGCGACTTGCCTGCCGCGCGCTGCCCAATCCAAGACCCGTGGCGCGAGGTGGGCCGGTGAAAAGACCCCTGAAACGCCGCGACGCGCAGTAGAACCGATGACGACGTCGCAGCCCACGATCGCTTCGTCGAGGTTGTCATAAATCTCTGTGGCGTCGAGTACATCGAGGCTCTTCACAGCCATTTTTCGCGCCATCGGGTGACTGGGTACTGCCAGGCGTCCGGGGCGGACCAAGCCGGCGCGCAGGAAGCCCATCGTTTTCATGGCGCGACAGGCCGCCCCGAGGTTTTCTGGATAGTGCGGGCTGACGAACAGGAAGCGCACGCTTTTGTGAACTGCGAGCTCGAGCATGGCAGGCGCTCCCTTCCACCACGGATCACGGCGTTCGGCGAGGGGGGGGCCGTGGGTCGCTCTTTGCGCATCGAAATCCGAGGGTGGGACGTCGGCTCTGACACGGCACGATACGTCGCGCGGGACCTCTCAAGTTCCACGGAGGATCGGCGAAATGGCCGCCACGGACGACTCCGAGCCCACTCGACGTCCCGCTGTTCTGGTCTCCGGAGCCCTCGTTGGTCCCACCGAGCGGAACTCCAGGCTCGGCGCCCGTCCATTCTTCGGCGTTGCCCAGGAGCTGCAGGATGCCCTCCGGGGTTCGGCCGTCCACGAAAGCACCGACCGGCGCCAGCCGTTCGAAACCGTCAGCAGGATTCGTCAGGGCCGCGCCCCACGAGCCGCCATTCAGCCGACCCTCGTGAAACCGCTCGCCCCACGAGTACTGTCGCGAACGCGGTCCACGCACGGCGCGTTCGAACTCGTGTTCGTGAGGCAATCGGCCCCCGGCAAATGCGCAGTACGCGCGTGCCTCTTGCTGCGAAACGCCGACGACGGGCAAGTCTCGTGGATCGGTGCCTGTGTCGCCGGTGGCGATACTGGTCGGCGGGGGACATCGGCCCGCGCTGACGCAGCGATCGTAGGCACGCACGGACACTTCGCGGACGTCGAAGAAGAAGGATGGCACCCGAATCGGAGCGCCCGGCGAGAGTTCGAGGGCGAATGTTTCGGGTCGGCAGACGGCGGCTCCAGCAATCCGATTGCAGGCCGCAGCCAGCGTTTCGAGTTCGCGCGGTGTCGAACCGATGATCAGGTGCACACCGGCCAGACGCGCACGCGCAGGTTCGCCTGTGCTCCTGAGTACGGGTGCGCTGGTTGCGAGCAACCAGGGTTGGACCGGGGGTCGGTGGAGTGGCGAGAGTTCAACCGCGCCCCAGAGCCACAGCGTCGCGCCGCCGAGCACGCTTGCGATCACAGGGCCGACGCTCGTCACTTCGCGATGCTAGCAGGCTGGCTCAGCGCGCGGGACCCGGCGGCGCTGGACTCAAGTAAGCGGGCCGGGGCGCGAGCGGGCCGGGAGCTGCCCACTTCTCGCTCAAGCGCTGCAGCGCCACGGCCGCTGTCGCCCCGACGAGGAGGTAGAGTACGATCGTGCCCAGTCGTCGGCTGGGGGGATGAAGGGGCTCGGCGAGTCGCGCCAGCAAACGCTCGTCGGGCAGCGTGAGTTGAACTTCGCGATGGCCCAGGAGTGCTGCACTCAGCTGTCCACCGAAAGCACGGCAGTTCGCGTAGCGCTCCGACGGCGCGCGAGCCATGCCACGCAGCAACACCGCGTCGACTTCGAAGGGCAGGCCGAGCGCGCGGGCGATCGGCAGCGGCGACTCGCGCTCGATGCGCCGGGCGACGGTCACAGCGTCTTGGCCCGGGAACGCGCGCTCGCCACTCAACGCTTCGTAGAGAGTCGCCGCCAAGCTGAACTGGTCGCTCTGGGCCGAATGCTCGCTGGCTCGGATGGATTCCGGAGCCGTGTAGGCGGGCGTGCCGACTTGGGCGCCGGCGCGAGTGAGCGTGCTTTCGGGCAAGCGAGCCACACCAAAGTCGGCGATTTTCGCGCCCTCTTCGCTCAATATGATGTTGGCAGGCTTGATGTCTCGGTGAACGATGCCGCGTTCGTGTGCTGCCGTCAGGGCGTCGCCCAGCTGCCCTGCCAGACGCGCTACGCCTTCAACCGTCAGCCGTCCGCGGCGCAGTGTCGCATCGAGAGTGGGGCCCGCGGCGTGCTCGAACACCAAGTAGACGCCATGAGTCGGATCCTCACCCAAGTCGTGGAGCGCCACGATGCCGGGATGATTGAGTCGGGCCATGGCGCGCGCCTCCTGCCGCATGCGCTGCATGAGCAACTCGCGTTCGCCAGCGTCCAGCTTGAGGTCGGGTCTCAAGAACTTCAAAGCGACTTGGCGTTGCAAGACCGGATCGAGAGCCAAGAGGACGATCCCCATCGCGCCCCGTCCAAGCTCCGCCGACACGGCATAGCGCCCGATCGTGAGCCCGGCTCCGGGCACCGACCCGCTCACTGGATCCGGTATCCAGGCACACGCTCACCTTCCACGGGGGCCGACTTTTTCGACTTGTCGCCTTCCTCGGACTTGTCCTGGTCATTCTCGGTGCCCGAGTCGTCCTCCTTGTCTTTGTCCTCTTGGCTCTTGCCCTTCTTCGAGCTGCTCGATGGAGGGCGCTTTTCGGGTGCGTCGCCGTAGTCGGACCGCAGCTTGGCCAAGAGGCCATCGGCCAAGTAGCGCTCGTGGTGCTCTGGCATTTGCGACAGCTGGACGACGAACGCGACGCCGTCGTCTTTCTCGATGACTTCGACGCTGCCAGTCGTGACCTTCTCGCTCGCGCCGGTCTTGTACTCGAACAGCAGGTAGCCCGAGTCGACGTCCTTCTCCGTCACTCTGTAGCCGTGGTCGATCCGGATGAAACGCAGCGCGCCGTTGAAGGCCTGGGTCTTGGTGTAACCGGTATTGGTCTGGACCCGGGCACGCGCGGGACTCGTTCCGAGCGCAGCGACCAACAGTGCGGCGACGAGCACGGAGTACGGCCGAAGGACGGAGCGGGACCAGGCTCTCTTGGACATGCCAGCAGGTTACTGAAGTCGGGCCAAGAAGGACCAATTTCAGGAGGGTCGGTCGCCCGAGAGGAGTGCCCGCGGGGCCGTTTCCAGCAAGAATTGCAGTTCTTCCGTGCCGTAGTGCTCGCAAAGCCAGTCCATTCCGCGGGCGACTTCCGCCACGTCGGCGGGCCTGTGCGCGTCGCTGCATGCCGCGTCGTAGAGGCCCAGCGCGAGCAGTTGCTCGGCCGAACGACGTGTCTGCTCTCCGTATTTGCCGACCACTGCGGCCGTGTCGAGCAGTGCGACCGACCCCAATTCGACCAGCCGCTCGAGAACTCCTGGATTCTCCCAAACGGCGCGATAGCGCTCAGGATGCGCGATCACGGGGATGTATCCCAGCGTCTGCAGTTCGAAGAGTTGTCGTTCGATCAGGCCAGCTGGCGTCAAATCGTGAAACTCGACCAAGATCGCGCCTCCTCGCCGTTCGAGGCTCGGGTCACCGCTGGCGCGAAACGGCAGGGCTTGGCCCAAGCGTACTTCGCTCAGCACCTGCTCGTCGAAGAAATGCTCGCTACCCAGCGAGACGTCCGGCAAGCCAACTAGCCCCTCGAGCAGCGGCGTGACCGCCACGAATCGCTCGACGAGATGCGAGCGGCGGTTGTCGAACATTCCAGGGCGCATGTGCGGTGTTGCCACGACATGCGCGAAACCGAGTGCCGCCAGCGCCCGCAGCATTTCCAAGCCTTCCTCGATCGATCGCGCCCCGTCGTCGATTTCTGGCACCCAGTGACAGTGGAGGTCGACGAATCCTGCCATCGCCCTATGCTAGCCCCGATGGGTGACCCGAGCGACCCCGCCGATCTTCATCGGCTCGAACGATTGCTCTGCGAACGCGCGGTGGTGGTTTGCGTCGGTTCCGGCGGAGTCGGCAAGACGACGGTCGCCGCAGCGCTCGCCCTGGGCGCCGCCAGCTTGGGACGCCGCACGCTGTGTTTGACCATCGACCCCGCGCGCCGCTTGGCCCAAAGCCTGGGGCTGGACGCCATTGGGACCGATGAAATTCACGTTTCGCCGGAGTGGTTGGCGCAGCACGGAGTCAAGATGAGTGGCACGTTGACGGTGATGATGGTCGATGCGGGCCGCACCTTCGATGAGTTGATCGATCGGCATGCCGAGACACCGGCGCGTGCCGCAGCGGTCAAACAGAACCGTATCTACCAGCACCTTTCCCGGCGTTTGGCTGGAACTCAGGCCTACATGGCGATGGAGAAGGTGCAGGCCGTGGCCGCCGAGGGACGCTTCGACACCATCGTCTTGGACACGCCGCCCAGCGAGCGAGCCCTGGACTTTTTCGATGCACCCGAGCGCATGCGGGAAGTGATCGACAGCCCTGCGACACGCGCGCTTTCGCGCCTCAGTCAGTCGGGTGGTGCGAAACTGGGCATGCGGCTCGTGAACTCTGGCGTGCGCGGCCTGCTCCGGGGCATGAGCCGCGTGACCGGCGTCGCTCTATTGGAGGAGTTAGGCGAGCTGCTCGCCATGCTCAACGCCTTGTTCGGTGGCTTCGCGTCGCGGGCCAGCGACGTCGGGGCGCGCATGAAAAGCCGCGACTTCGGCTACGTGTTGGTGACGGCTCCCCAGGCCCTCAGCTTGCGCGAGGCTGAAGCCTTTGCGCGGGCGCTTTCGCAGCGCGGGCTGGCCATCGAGTCACTCGTGGTCAATCGCATGACTCCCGATCCAGGCGCCGCTCCCGAACTGTCCCAGCTCGTGAACAGTCCTGGTTTTCGCGCGCTCGGACTCGTTGCTGCCGATGGGCCCCTATTGCTGGAGGCGAGTCGAGTCCAGGCCGAGGCTTCCCGCGCCGATCGGCGCGCCGTCGAGGAGCTTGCGGCGGCCAGCGCGCTCGGCCATCGCTTCGAGATCCCCGATTTCGCCGAGCCCCTCCACGAGCCGAAGAGCTTGCTGGGGCTGGCGGAGCGTCTGTTTGGACGCACTCCCGCCTAGCTCCGGTCGCTCAGGCCTTTTCCTTGTTGCCGCGACCACGGAAGAAGACACGTAACGGCACGGCTTCGTAGCCGAATGTCGTGCGAATACGGTTGGCCACGAAGCGACGGTAGCTCTCGTCGATGTTCTCGGGTGAACTCGAGAAAGCGACGAAAGTCGGCGGACTCACCGAAGTCTGGGTGATGTAGTAGAGGCGTGGCGCCTTGCCGCCGCGCGTCGGCGGTTGGCGCTCCGCGAGCACGGTTTCGAAGAAACGGTTGAGCTCGGACGTGCCGATGCGCTTGCGCATGGCAGCGCCGGCCGCGTCGACGGTAGTCATCAGCTGATTGATGCCGAAGCCCGTCTTGGCGCTCAAGTTCACGATCGGGATCCATGTCGCGAAATGCAGAGCATGACCGGCATTTTCCTTGAATTTCTTGAGCTCGTTGGTCGACACCAGGTCGGCCTTGTTCAGCCCCACGACCACAGCGCGTCCACGTTCGGTGCAGAGACCAATCAGGCGTGCGTCCTGCTCGGCCACACCCTCGGTGACGTCTGACATCAGGATGATCACGTGCGCGCGCGCTACCATGCGGATCGAGCGCAATACGCTCTCGGCTTCGACGCCCTCTTCGACACGAGTGCGCCTGCGGATACCGGCGGTGTCGACCATCAGGTAGGGCGTGCCTTTGTAGTCGATGATCGAGTCGACGGGGTCGCGGGTCGTGCCCGGTCGATCGTCGACGAGCGAACGCTCGGAACCCGATAGACGATTGAACAGCGACGACTTGCCTGCGTTGGGCCGTCCGATCAGGGCGATGCGCAAAATGCCATCTTGGTCCAGGGCTTCGTCGCGTCGTTCGGGCGGCGGCAAATGGTCGCAAATCGCGGCCTCGAGCGCCCCCGTGCGGCGCCCGTGCAAGGCCGAAAGCGGAATCAGATCGGGCATTCCCAGGCCAAAATGGTCGCCGAGCGCCCATTCGCGCTCTTGGCCATCCATCTTGTTGGCTACGTAGAGCACAGGCTTGTTGCTGCGACGCAGCAGCTGCACGGCTTCTCGGTCGGGTCCGGTAGGTGGCAGACTGCCATCGAGCACGCAGACGATCAGGTCGGCTTCGGCGATGGCAGCATGAACGTGCCGCGCGATGCCTTGACCCATTGGATCGTCGGTAGTCGGGTCGAAGCCGCCGGTGTCGATCAACGTGATACTGCGGCCCCCGACCTGAGTGTCGGTGTAGTTGCGGTCGCGTGTCACGCCAGGCTGGTCGTGGACGATCGCCAGCGGCGCCCCAGCCAAACGATTGAAGAGTGTGCTCTTGCCGACGTTGGGTCGGCCGACGATGGCGACAATCGGGATCATGCTTTGGGCTCTTCCGGGGCCGTGGTGAAGGCTTCGCCGTCATCGAAGGCCTCGCTGAATTTCGGGCCATCTTCGACCGCGAACTGCCCGCCGTCGTAGCCCAGCTCGGCCAGCTGGCGCGGCATGTTCTTCCACTCGGAAGTGATGCGCACGAACAGCTCGAGGTGCACCTTCTTCTGCACCAATTGCTCGATGCGTTCACGGGCGGCGATGCCAATGGCCTTGATGCGCTCGCCGGTCTTGCCGACGACGATCTTGCGCTGTCCGACCTTTTCAACGTGAATCGTGGCGCTCAGGCGCAACAGCTCGGGGCGTTCGTCGGCCTGATCGATCGATACGGCCACGGCGTGCGGTACCTCGCTGCTCAACTGGTTGAGCACGGCTTCGCGTACGTATTCGCGCACGAAGAACAGCACTGGGCGGTTGGTCAGCGTGTCTGCGTCGTAGCCCGGAGGTCCCTCGGAGAGCTGATTTCTGATCTCGTCGAGAGTTGCCGTGACGCCGTCCTGTCGCCGGAAGCTCGTTGGCACGAGCGCCACGAAGTCGGCGGCAGCAGCGTAAGCTTCGAGCATCGGCAGCAGCAGGCTCTTGTCCTTGGACACGTCGACTTTGTTGATCACCAGGATCACGGGCGTCTTCTGGAACTCGGCAAGGCTCTCGAGCACCTCGCGGTCACCGGGCCGGAGCCAGCGACTTTCGAGCGGTCTCGTGGATAGCGGGCTTCCGGGGGGCAGCGCCTTTGGCGCGTGGCTCCAGGCGTCAGTCACGAAAACCAACACGTCTGCCGCGCGCGCGGAATCGAAGGCAGCACTGTTCATGCGCCGCCCCAGCTCGGTTCGCGGTTTGTGAAAACCGGGCGTGTCGAGGAATGCAATCTGCGCATCACCATGCGCTGCCACACCCAGAAGAGCGTCGCGGGTCGTTTGGGGGAGAGGAGAGGTGATCGCGAGTGGCTCGCCGAGCGCGCAGTTCAGAAATGTGGACTTGCCTACGTTCGTACGACCGACCAATACAACGGTTCCAAAGCGCATGAGGGGCGAGTCATGCCTCGCCGAGGGTCCCTCCGCAAATCCCGAGGCAGAATGGGCCCGGACGAGCAGCAGCCCTCGGGCCGTACTTGGCCTTTGGGGCGACAAGGCTCGGAGTTTTCCGCTCTGTCGGGCGGATGACAGCGGCGCGTGCAAGCGCTATGGCCGATGCCGTGGCGACGGGGAACGGAGAGGAAGACGGGCAGAATCGGCGTTCGGCCGAGCGGTTCGACATCGAGTGGTCGGTCGATTGTGTCACCGACGACACCTTTCTCTACGCTGCCATCACCAACATTTCCGAACTCGGAATCTTCGTTGCCTGCGAGCGGCCATTCGAAGTCGGCACGATGGTGTCGCTGCGCTTCGCTCCGCAAGGTGGCGCCGAGCCATTCACTCTGCCGGGCCGGGTCCAGTGGGTGAACCTGCACAAGCCGCTCGCGCCGTGTCGCAATCCAGGAATGGGAATTCAGTTCGTCGATCTGGGGCTGGACGATCGGGAGCGCATCGTCGAAGCGATTCACACCATCGCTTACGTGCGCGACCTCTCGAACTGAAAGCGCTCTAGGGCGAGGTCGCAGGCTGGCTCGGTTTTGCGGCTGCCGGCGCTGCGGGTTTGGCTTCACTCGGGCTCGCGCCGCTGGCGCTCGTTGCGGTGGGGTCTTCCGGACTGGCAGCGGCATCGGTTGCCTTTGCGGCATTGGCTTTGGCTGCGAGCGCGACTTGAGGATCGAGCGCGCTCATGGCCTGTTCTGCTCGCGTCCGATAGGCAGGACGAGCGGCCAGCGCTTGGTAGTGAGCTCGAGCGCGAGCGATCTGACCAAGGGCCTGGTAGCAAGACGCCGCCTGCCACGCTGCTTCGTCGGCGACGGTGCTTCCGGCGTAGCGCCCCGAGACTTGGTCGTAGAGCGCGGTTGCACGCTGGCAGCCCGAGCCGTTACGGGCCGCGTGCGCTTCGTGCAGCGCGGCGGCGGCGGCCTTTTCGCCTCCAGCAGCGGCAACTTCGCTGAACAGCCGCTCCGCTTCGGCGTAGCGCCCTTGCTGGTAGGCGCTCATCGCCTCGCCGTAGCCCTCCTTGTCGGACTTGGCGGTACTCGCCGCGTCGCCGAGAGGAGCCTCGGCCGCTGCGCCCGGTGCGGTCAAGCGTTCCGAGCCACGTGCGCCGACGTCCGTCGGCTCCACGTCGCCGCTGCCTTCTGTCCCGAGTACGAGAGCCGTGCGTTCTTTGGCTTCCGCAACGATTTCCGAAGACGGAGCGCCGAGCTCGCTCGCGCCGATGCGACCGAGGCCGCTAGGTGACGCACGCAAAAACACCAAACTGCTCCCGACCATCAAGAGCAAGAGTGCGGCCATGGCCAGTTGAGGGCGCATGGCGTAGCCCGCCAAGATGCTGACCGTTCGTCCGAAGCGTTCTCGAAAAGGGAGTTGTTTGTGAGCGGCTTGCTCGGCCAACAAGATGCTCTCGAACAGGTCTTCGGGCGGCTCCTCGAGCGGCGGATTCGAGAGCTCGCGCGTGACGCGCAGTTTCGTCCACACGCCCTGGCAGCGCGTGCAGTGATGCAGGTGGCGACGTGCAGCTGCTGCCGTGAGCTCGTCCAACTCGTCGTAGAGCAGGTCGAGACTCATCTTGTCGAAGCGTTCGCAGTCCATGGTCACCTCAGAGCGCGCGCGTACTCTTCGTACTCGCACAGTTCCTTCTGCAGACGATCGAGGGCGTAGCGCATGCGGCTTTTGACCGTGTTTTCAGGGGTTTCGGTGAGTGTGGCGATCTCGGCGAAAGGCACGCCTCCCAGTTGACGCAGCAAGAACACTTCGCGCTGATCGTCGGGCAGGGCGTCGATGGCTCGGCTGAGGCCGACCCGGAGGCGATCTTGCTCGACGCCGCGTTCTGCATCGTCGGCGACGGTGTCGCTCGCTACGCGATCGATGAGCGAGCCGCCACTGGGCAACTCGGCGTCGAGCGAGGCGTGGTTGCGATGTTTGAACCGTCGTAGTTCGTCCAAGCACAGGTTGCGTAGGATTGCGTACACCCACGTCGAGAAGCGAGACTCGTGGCGAAACTCGGCGGCTCGGCGGACGACGCGCAAGAAAGCCTCCTGCGTCAGTTCACGCGCGGCGTCGCGACTCTTTACGTAGCGCAGTGCGAAGTTGTAGAGCGCGCGCTCGTAACGGCGCACCAGCTCCGCGAAGGCCGCGCGATCGCCTCGTTTGTAACGAACCATGAGCATCTCATCGCTGCTCTCGGCGTGGCCGTCGGTCACTTCACCCCCGCCTCGGGAGCCGACCAGGCTCACGTGGGGGCTGAGCCGGAGCATTGGGATCCGACGCACGAACCAGCAAAAAGATTTGGACGCAGGACGCAGCGACCCCCCCCAAGGACGATGGGCTCGCCTCGGCTCCGCGTTGATGGGCCAGCAAGTACCCTGTCACGAGAATCGACCCTAGCTCCCTTCGGGCCTCGCGATCAAGCAGCGCGGACCGAGGTAACTGCCCAGAATGAGTACCGATTTCCCACAACATGGGGCGACTATGACCCTGGGTCCAATCGATGCGGCTTGCCGGGCGGACCATCGCGCCCACGCAACTTCCGGAAGCCGGCTCGCGGGCCCAAGTCGTCGCCTGGGCGCCGCGAAATCGGCGCGCCGGCCCTGGGGCGGACCGACCCATCGACACCCATGTCAGGTCCGGTAGGTTACGCGGCGTGCGGTGCAAGCGGCAACCGGACGAGCGGACGGCGCTCGGACCGGACGGAGTTGGGGTGGAGTGGAGTTCGTGGGCGCTGAGAGCCACGAGCCCAAGGATCATCATGACTTGCGGAGAGCTAGCGGACGGGCGAGTCTGCCCACACCCGCGGCACAGCCGTTTCTGCGGAGAGGGTTCATGAAAGCATTGAGTCGGGGCATCCAGCTTTTGAGTTTGGGTTTGGCATTGGTCGTGCCGGGATTCGCATGGGCGCAGAGCAGCGGGGCCGCATCTACGGCGCCGACTACAGCTGCACCACAGGCGGCCAGCGCCGACGCAACGTCGACGACGTCTGCGCCGGTCACCACGGCCACGACGACAGGGGCGGCGGTCCCGACTGGTACGAGCGCCACCGATGCGACTCCATCAGGCGAAGCACCGCTCGATGGTGCGACCTATCGGGTCCGCCTGCGCGATCTCGAGCAAGGCGTCGACGAGCTGAAAGAGCAGATTCGGCGCAGCCATACGCGTCTTTCACTCCTCAGTGACACCATCCTTTCCGGCGCGGCTGGTGGCGCGCGGGCTGAAGTGGAATTCGTCAATGATTTGAGTGGGGCTTGGCGCTTGGTCGAAGCTGTCTTCGTGCTTGACGGTGCGGTGCAGTACAAGAAGACCGACGACTCCGGCGTGCTCGCGGCTCAAAAGAACATCCCCATCTTCTCCGGCTCGATTCCCACCGGGGACCACACGCTGCAGGTATTGCTGAAGTTGCGCGGCCACGGCTTTGGGGTCTTTTCGTACTTGAGTGGCCTCGAGGCCACTGTGCGGCACGACCATTCCTTCACCGTCACCGACGGCAAGGTATTCCAGCTGCGCGCGACCGCTTGGGAGCAAGGCGGACCGACGACGCCAGTCGAGGAACAGCCGGACATCCGCTTCAACGAGACGATCCGCAGCGTTAGCGAGGCCCCAGCACCAGGCACTCCGGCTGCTGCGCCGGTCGCAACGCCAGAAATCCCAGCCTCGGGGTCCATCAGCACCGCTCCGACTGGAGCGGCGGTCGACACGAAGGCCGCGGTCGGCGGAGGGCAGTAAGTGACGGCGGATTCGATCCGCGAGCCTGTGCGCGGAAGGTTTGCTCGCAACATTTGGCGCAGTTGCTCCTTGCTCTGCGGGCTCGGTTTGGTCCCCCAGTCGGCGTGGGCGGTCTCTGCGGGCGAAGCCATCGAGCGCGCGACGCAGAGTGTTCGCGAGGTCGAGGTTCAGGCGCCCAAGGTCAAAGTGGCGGTCACGCCGCTGGTTACCCACAAGCCCGAGTCGATGTTCGCCGCGGCCGAGCTTCATCTGCGGACTGGCCAGGAAGAGGCAGCCATCGAGCTGCTCAACCGGGTAGTCGAGCTAGGGCGGCAGGGAAAAGCGTCGGCTAGCACCGTTGCTGACGCCGAGTTCGTACTCGGCGAAGCCTACATGATGAGCGGAGAACTCTACTCAGCACGTCGCCAATACGAGCTGGTCACGGACCACGCGGCCGAACCCGCCTATGCGCCAGTGGCTGGCCGAGCTGCGGGTCGCCTTGTCGACGTGGCCCTGCAGCTCGAGCGCCGCGAGACTCTCCCGGACGTGCTGGCGCGCGTCGAACGGCTAGGCCAAACGAATCCTGGCGAAGCCTTGGTCTATGCACGGGCCAAGGCACTTCTGGCCATGGGGCGCTACGATCAAGCGTTGAGCGCAGCTGCCGCGATCAGCGGGACGACTATCTACGCCCAGCGCGCAGCCTACCTGCGCGGTGTGGCGCTGATGAAGCAGGCCCAAGATGCCGTTCCAGTCGAGAAGCGTCAGCACGAAAAGGCAGACTTCGCCGTCGCCATCGCGGCCTTCGAGAAGTCCGTGGAGCTAACGCGAAATGCCAAGGACACCGACTCGCAGGTGATCTCGGACTTGTCGTGGCTCGCCATCGCGCGCCTCCATTTCGAGCGAGGCAACTACCTGGGCTCTTCCGCCGCCTACGAAAAGCTGCCGCGCACCTCCCCGTACTTCGCACGCGCTCTATTCGAGCTGTCGTGGGCTTATGTGCGCATGGGTGACTACCAGCGAGGGCAGCGCTCGCTCGAAGTGCTTCGTGTCCTCGATCCGGGGTTGATCGACGGAGCCGATGCGGCGCTGCTGCTAGCGGATCTGTTGCTTCGGTCGGGCCGCTTCGCGGATGCGGAGCGCGCGTACCAGGAAGTTCGTGACAAGTACGAGCCCTTGCGAGAGCAGGTCGACCAGTACCTCAAATCGCACGAAGACCCAGCGACTTACTACGACACTTTGACCGGAGCCCAGATCGAGACCGGGCGGGAGTTACCGCCCCTGGTCATCGACTGGGCGCGTGAAGAAGCCACGGAAGATCGCGTTTTTGCAATCGTGGACGACGTGGCGCGCTCGCGCAGCCTGCTCAAGCGAGGACGACGAAGCGTCGTCCTGCTCGAGGCGGCGTTGGGGGGCGATACACGCGCCAAGGTCTTCCCGGCCATCCGTCGTGAACTCGAGAACGTCACGGCCCTCATCAACCAGCTGTCCATCGCTCGGCTCTCGCTCTCGCGCGGCATGGATGACGAAGCCGGCGGCGATTCAGGCGATCTCACGCAGGTGCGGGCCAGTCGGCGCAAGCTGATGAACCGGCTTGGCCAAGTGCCCACGCGTCCGGGCGACTTCACGATACGTGAGGCCGAGTCAGAGCACGGCTGGGACAAGGTGAGCCAGCAGTTGCAACGCTTGGAACTCGAGACCGACCATTTGAACGCGCTCGTGAACGGCTTGCATCGTGTGCTGGGTGACGCGGAGCGCAACGGCGTCACGGTCGATCCCGACGCACTGGCGCGCTACCGCGTCGAGATCGAGGAAAACGAAAAGGATATGGCGGGCTACAAGGCGCGCATCGCCGCCGTGAGGCAGCAAGTCGAGATGGGACGCGTGCAGTCGGGGTTCGGCGACGACCGTTACATAGAGGACGATCGGGTGCGGATCGCGTTTCGTGACGCATTCGACAAAGAGACCCAGTTGGTTGCGGCTGGCGGCGATTCGGGCGCGCAAGGTTACGCCCGCAATATCCAACCTTTGCTCATCCGTGTGCGCGCAGCCGAAACCGGTCTCGAAGCGGCGCGTGCCAAGCTCGACGCCGCTGCCGTGGCCCAAGGTGAGGAACTCGGACATGTGATCCGGACCGAATCGGACTCTCTCGAAGCCTACGCTGCACGCCTTGATACGCTGGACCAAACGGCACGCGTTCTGGTAGGCGAAGTCGCCCGAGACAATTTCCAGAGGGTTCGTGCGCGGCTCAAGGACGTCGTACTGCGAGCCGACGTGGGCACCGTACAGAAATCCTGGGAAGTGCGCGAAAACCAGCGCTTGAGAGTGCGCGACTTGCTGCGTGAACGCGCTAGAGAAGAGACGTTCATCAACGACGAACTTCGTGAAGTCCTGGACGACACGGAGGAAGTCCAGTGAGGCGCGCCTTCGGTCCCGGTCTATTCGGCCCTGGCCTGTGCGTGATCGTACTCGGCAGCGCTTTGTGGGGCCCGCTTTCCCGTGCACAAACGGCGCCCGCCGCGGCACCTCCCGCAGCTCCGACCACCAAGGCGACGCCGAAGTCAGCGGTTCCGGGCACGGCCAAGCTGGCAACGCTTTCGGTGCCCAAGAAGCAGGCCTACCCGATGACCTGCACGGCCTCGGGTGAGCTTGTCGAAACCGCCGCTGCGCAGACGGTAGCGGCACCCACGGCCGATCAGTTGCGCGCCTACGCGCTACTGAAGAGCGAAGCCGCGGACTTCACGACCCAGGCCCGTGACTTCCAGCTGCGTCTGACCGAGATCGTCCGGCACCATTACGAAGATCGCCGCCGAACAATGCTCGCCTCCATCGATGGTGAGATTGCCATCGAGAAGAAGGGCCTGAACGACGCCCGCGATGAAGCGATCGAACGCCTCGAGCAATTCATCGTACGCTACAGCGGGGAAAACGCCGATTCCGAGGCGACCCCCGACGCCATGTTCCGTCTGGCAGCGCTCTACGAAGAGAAGGCGCGCGAGAACGACGACGCCAATCTGGGTGAAGGACTCCGGCCCGCAATTGCCCTCTATCGTGACGTCGTAGCCGCTTATCCGGCGTATCTAGAATCCGCGGCGGTCCACTATTACTTGGGCCACGCCCTGAACGACGCTGGCCGCCTGCCCGAAGCGCAGCAGGCTTGGCGCGCGCTTGTCTGCAACAATCGCTACCAGGTCCAGGTCGATCCAAAGGCGCCTGAAGCCCTGCTGGTCGTGCCGCTTGCGCAGGATCACGACGATGCCTTCTGGAACGAGTGGTACAATCGGCACCCGATTCCGCTCGATCAATTGGGAGCGCGAGGCGACCTCAGGCAAGCCGGCGCGCGCCAGGAAGAGCTCGCCTACGCCGACCCGTACCAGGCTTGCGTTGGCATCCCGCAAGAAGTCGCTCCCGGCGAGGAGCCCCGCTACGTTGCCGAAATTTGGTGGCAGCTCGGCAACTACCACTTCGACCAGATCGATCGCGCGGCAGGTCCTTACAACCTGAATCGAGCGGTCAGCGCGTACGAGCGCTCGATCGTGTACCAGAAGCCCCCGCTCTACGGCGTGGCCATGTACAAGCAGGCATGGACGTTCTTCAAGCAGCAGCGGTACCACACGGCCGTCGACTGGTTCGTCAAGCTGCTCCACTACGCCGACGAGCAGGAAGCCAAGACGGGCGATCCCGGCGCCGATTTCCGTGCTGAGGCGTTCACCTACATCGCTGGCTCGCTGACCTATGTCGATTTCGACGGACCTTCCGCGAACGATCCATACATTGCGCGCAGCGACGTTCTCGATCTCGAGCCCGATCCGCTCTTGGCCGAGGAGAAGATGGCTGTCGCGATCCAGCGCGTCCAAGATCCAGCCTTGATTCCTCAGGACCAGAAATGGACCGTCGAGATCTACAAAGCGCTGGCCGAGGAATACGTCGAGATCACCCAGAATCGCAACGCCATCACGGCGCTCGAGCTGACGGTCAAGAAATTTCCACTCGATCGCGACGCGCCAGTCATGGTCGATCGCATCGCGGAACTCTACGACCAGTTGGCGCGTCTGGCGCCACAAGGTTCGCAGACCAGCGTCGAGTACGCCCAAAAGGCGCTCGATGCGCGTACCCAGCTGGCCAAGTACGTGGGGACGACCGCGTGGACCGACGCCAATCGCGAGGATCCCGAGGCGCTCGCTCAAGCCGAAGAACTGGTGCACGTTGGATTGCGTCGCGCGGCAGCGGATCACACGAACTTTGCCCGCGCTTACAAAGAGCGCGCGCTGCAGCTCAGCGATGCCGTCCAGCAGCGTGCGCAGCTGGAGCAAGCCGTGGTGGAGTATCGCTTGGCCGCCGGCGGTTGGAGCGCGTACCTCAACCAGGATCCGAACGCATCGGACGCCTACGAGTCGCGTTTCTGGCTCGCTGACTCGCATTTTTGGGTCGCGGTCCTGCAGGTGCCGCTCGGAAAGATGCCGACGCCGGCGGAGGTCGAAGCCTCGCGTTCGAGCGCGGTGGCCGTGCGTGATTCGAACGAAGACGATCGCTACAAGCAGCCGGCCGCTTACTATATGGTTACCCTGGCCGAAAAGGTACTCGACGCCGAAGCGCAGGCCTTCGTCGACAGCAAGGGCGCCCAAGGCTACCCGCGCAAAGATCAGGTCACCTTCGCGGGCGAAGGGGACAAGCGTAAAGTCGTAGCCGAGACGGTGCCTGCCGGCGTGACCGCGGCTGTTTGCGCGCGCGACGAGTACAATGCCCGCATCCCCCTGGGCGAAGACCCCGAAAAGAACGGGTTGCTCTACGCGTCACAGTCCGCGGAGTATTTCTTCGTTTATGGCCAGTTCGAAGAGGCGCGTCGTCGCTTCGTGCCGCTCTACGAGAAGTACTGCGGCAAGAACAAGTGGGGCTACAACGCTTGGGAGAAGTTGGTCAGCATGAGCAACTTCCAGGGGAACGCGGCCGAAAGCCGTAGCCTGGTCGACTCGAAGAGCTGCAGTTTCGACGAAGAGTCGCGTGTGGCAGAAGATTCGATTCGTACCCCCGTCCGTCAGGGCGTGGCGTATCTCGACGCGCGCAAGCTGTTCGACGAAGCCGAGAAAATGGCCGAGGGTCCCGAGCGGGCAAAGAAGTGGCGCGCTGCGGCGGCTGCCTACAAGGTCGCGCTGGCCGCGGCTCCCGATCGCGACGAAGCGCCCGAAGCGGCGATGAACGGAGCCTACGCCTACAAGCAGGTTGGTGAGTACGACAAGGCCATCGCCATGTACGCTCTTTTCATCTCCAAGTACGGAGATGAGAAGACACTCACAAAGCTCAAAACCGCTGAGCCCGCCAAGTACGAAGAGCGAGTGAAGTTCCTCGGGGACGCCTACCAGGCGCTGGCCAGCGCTTACGTGCTGTTCTTCGACTACCCCAAGGCGGCCGAGACTTTCGACAACATCTCCTCGATTTCGCATTTCTCGAGCGGCGATCGAAAAGCAGCTGCCAAGCAGGCGCTGCTTCTCTACGTCAACTTGGACGACGCGCCGGGCATGGGCAGATCTCGCAAACGCTATGCGTCACTCGGCGCGACGGACGAAGACCTGTCCGAAGCCGATTTCCTGATTGCCAGTGCGGCGCTCAAGAAGTGGGACCCGCAGAGCCCTGACAGTGGCGGCAACAAGACTGCTCGCATGTCGGCTCAGAACGCCATGGAGCAGTACTACACCGTCAACAAGAACCGGAAGTCGGCACAGCGCTTCGTGGTGCAGGCGGCCTACAACGTCGCACTCTCCAAGCGAGCAGCCAAGTCGGGCGAGCAACTCGATTGGTGGCGCAGTACCGTTTCGTCGTTCGATCGCTATCTGGCGGGGGCGACGGTGACCAATGGCAAGAGCAGCGCCCTGGGCGGGACCGAAGCTGGCATGGCGGCCGAGGCCGACTACCTACTGGTCGACGAAGAGCTGAAGCGAACATTCGACTACGAGTCCGGCTTTCATCGCTACAAGGGCACGATTGTCGAGGTCGTGCAGCAATACACGAAGGACGCGCAGGCTGCGAAGGTCTGGTACGACAAGCTGCAGAAGATCGTCGATCGGTACGTCTCGCAGAGGTGGGCAACGATCGCTATCGCTCGTCAGGGCTCGCTCTACGACTCGCTACGCACCGGTTTTTACAACACGCGTCCTCCCGAGCTGAAGATGTTCACCGAAGCTCAGGAAAAGGCGCTCAAGGCTGCCGAAGACAGCGACAACGACGCGCTCATCGACAAGGCCGATCAGATTCGGACGACAGTGAATGCCGCTTGGCGCACCAAGCGTGACGAGGAACTCGACAGTGCCGATCGGGTCGTCGTGGATCGTTACGCGACGTCCGTTACCCTGGCACAACGCTACAACTTGTCGGATCCCACGTTGACGCGAGCCATCCGGCGCTTGGCCTTCATGACCGATGTGGTCGGCGAGGCCAAGATGGCGACCTATACGGCCAGCAACAAAGAACTGGGTTACAAGCCTGGCATGTTCCAGCGCATGCGGCCGGGCGTGATCGCTCCGCCCGTCGCGCTGGGTCTGCCTCCCTCTGCACCTGTAGGAGCAGAACCATGAGGACGATGAAAGGATTGGTGGGACTCGGCATCGCTCTGGTTGTCGGCGCCAGCTTTCTGACGTTCACGGCGGAAGTGGCGGAAGCGGCCGGAACTGGAAAGGCGACGGGCTCGCGCCCCAAGCTCGCCGGAGGCGCGCTCGAGGCTCACCAAGCAGGGCTCAAGGCATTTGCTGCAGGCGATCTGGCAGGAGCCAAGACGCAGTTCGTCAAAGCGATCAAAGCGGACGCAAAGGCCTACGAGGCGCATTACGATCTCGGTTTGGTCCAGGAGCGCCAGGGTGCGCTGGCAGAAGCGGCTTCGTCCTACAAACAAGCATTGGCGATCGTTGCCGACTACGAGCCGGCCATCGTCTCCCACGCGCTGTTGCTGGCACGTCAGGGTAACGGCGATTCGGCACTTTCGATGCTGCGCGACAAGCAGGGCAAGAGTCCCGACAGCGCAGCGATCTTGGCTGCGATGGCCGAAGTGAAGAGCCTGGGCGGCGACTCGGGCGAGGCCCAGCGGCTCTCGCAGGAATCGCTGAAAAAAGATCCCAACTACAAGCCAGCCATGGTGACGCTGGCACGTGACCACTACCGGGCTCGCCGTATCGATCTGGCCCTCTACGCGCTTCAGGGGATCTTGGACGGCTACGGTGTCGAGAACCCAGCGCGCGACAAGAACAACGCCGAAGCACGTTTGCTTCGCGGCCTCATCTACTCCGAGCGCGGCGTGCGTGGTCCGGCAATGGACGATCTGAAGAAGGCCACGACTTTGCGCCCCGATTTGGTCGAGGCCCATCTGTTGCTCGCGCGTTTCATGATGGAAGCCGGCAATGCCCGAGAAGCGGCTCCTCATCTGGAGATGGCAGTCCGTTTCGACACCAGGAACGTGCCTGCCCATCTGATGCTAGGCGATGCTTACCGTCTGCTCGACCGCGCTGCCGATTCTCGCAAGGAACTCGAGTGGGTGGTGTCTGCGGATCCCGCGCAACTCGGCGCGCGCTACAATCTGGGTTTGTTGTTCTTGATGAGTGCCAAGCTGCCGGGTCTCACCGAAATTCAGGCGACCAACAAGGCCATTGAGCAGCTGGAAGCGTACAAAGCAAAGGCTCCGCGCGGCGGACCCGATGACGTGGACGAACTCATCGTCCGCGCCAAGAGCAAGAAGGCCTTGCTGGAAGCAGCCAAGGCGGAAGGAAAAGCTGGATCATGAAAGCGCACATCGCTCGGCTCGGGGTCGGCGTCGCGGCGGTCGTGGTGGCGACCTTCGGATCGCTCCAATCGGCGGAGGCTCAAGGTCGTGTCGTCACGATCAGCGAGGTCACGATCGTCGGTCGCGTGCAAAAGCCGATTGCAGCCGTGGACGTGAGCCGTATCCAGCCCAAGCTGACACTGGCTGAGCTCAAGCAGACCTTCACCGACCGCATCGAGAAGGCGCTCTACCGCGCGCCATTCTGAGGGTGGTCGACGAGGCGCGTAGTTGAACTGGCTGCCTGGAGCCTGGGTCGCGCTCGTTGTGGTCGCGACGGTATTGGTGTGTCGCAGTGTCGAGAGCAAGGCGAAAGCCCTGGCCCGAACGCTCGAACAAGCGCCCGCACCGCCGCGCGAGCTGTCGGCCGAACAGCGACTCGTGCAGTACAACGACTGGATCGACCAGGCGACCTCACTGCGCGAGCAAGCGGACTTATTGCCGCGCGCTCTCGGTCGCGTCTGTCTGATGTCGGGTGTGGGCCTGGGTATCTTGCAAGTGGCAGGCACGCTCACGGAACCGGGGGCGGGTGGTCTAGCGGCCGCCGTCACCGTGTGGGGCGGCCTGACAGGCCTTGGCCTGGCTCTTTTTTTGGGATCCCGTATTCGCGTCAAAAATAGACGGATCGCCGAAATAGTCAGGGCTTTGCGTAATCCGTGGGTGGGCGCGCCCTCCGGGCCCAGCCGCAAGCGTCGAAACTGACACAGAACTTTTCTGGTTCCCGGGCGTCAGGAAGCAAGGACGACCGAACCATCGGACGAGATTTGCGAGGGCCGAGACAACTCGTTAGTCTGGGTCCGACGGGGAAGGCCCCGAGGAACAGCATGACACCCGCGAGCCACCAACCTTCCCATCGACCTGGTCAGATGACCGCAGTAATGCGCGCGGTCGCGGCGAGCGGACCCAAGGTGCTGCGCATCGGCGTAGTCCAGGGCGGGCGCGTGATCGAAGAACGCATCGTCAAAGAGCGCGTCGACGTCACCGTCGGGCCCAGCGAGAAGAGCATGTTCGTGCTCTCGAGCGACGAAGTGCGTTCGAGCCATAAGTTGTTCGAGCTGCTCAGCGGCGAATACGTCCTGAATTTCTTCGAGAACATGACAGGCCGCGTAGCGCTGCCGACGGGCGTGTCGGAACTCGAGCAACTCAAAGGCCAAGCGCGGCGCGGCGCCGGAGGCGCCTACCAAGTTCGGCTCACCGACGACTCGCGCGGCAAGGTGTCGATCGGCGACACCACTTTCCTGTTCCAGTTCGTCGCGCCGCCGCCCGTCCAGCCGCGCCCCCAATTGCCAGTGGCCGTGACCCGCGGAGCCGGTGGCATCGACTGGCGCACGACGATCATCGCCTCGTTCGCTTTTCTCGCGCATTTCATGGGCATTGGCGCCATGTACTCCGACTGGCTCGATCCGGTCGTCGATGAGCAAATTAGCTTGGCCGGATTGGTCGACACTCTCGACCAATTGCCCGCACCACCGCCTGTCGAAGAGAAGGTCGAGACAGCGGATGACCAGGCAGAGGCCACTGAAAAAGCGCCGCAGAAAGCCGCCGCAAGCGCACCCTCCAAAGCGCCGGATTCTGGCGGAGGCAAGTTGTCCGAGGCGCAGTCGGCTGCGCTCAGCAACGAACTCGAGCAATTGTCGATGGCCACCTTGGCCGCACTCGGCTCGACCGGTCCGGCAACGGCGGGCGTGCTCAAGGGTGGCGACGTGCCGACCGGTGCTTTGGATGCTGCAGCTGCGTCCGGCTCGGGCGTTGGCATCGGCGGTGATCTGAAACTCGGTGGCGCTGGCGGGACCATTCGTCCCGGTAGCGGCGGCGGTGGTCTGGGCTCGATTGGCAGCACCGGCACGAGTTCGGGCACGGGTACCGGCACCGGCAAGGCAGTCGCGGGTCCCAAAGGCTCGGTGAGCGCAAACCCCAACGTTTCCGTAGGGTCGGTTTCGAACGCCGCCTCAGTTGTGGCCAGCATGCGCGCCGGTTTCAAGCGTTGCTACGAGAAGGGCCTCGAGGCGAATCCGGACATCGCAGGAAGTGTTCGTCTCACCATTCGTGTAGGCCCGGGTGGCGATGTATCGGGCGTGAGCGCCACGAACACCGGTAACCTCTCGGCGACTGTCGTCGGATGCGTGAAAGCCCGCGCGCAGGCTGCTCAGTTCGCGGCGCCCGATGGCGGTAGCGCGGTCATCGACGTGCCCGTCACCTTCGTCAAGCAGTAGGCCGAACACTGGGGCATAACGCCCCGAGTTAGTAATTCGGTCAATTGTGCAAGAAAGTCCGACCGTTGTAGGTTTGACACCCCTGGTTCCCCCCCATATTCTCCCGGGGCTGGGGGGCGACTTTTCGGAGTTCCTTCCCCTGGGCCTGCAGAATTTCTCGGGCAGTCCAATTTTCACGGGGTGGCGATGTCTTCCGAACGCATGTCTTCAAAAGCCAAGCTCTTCGCCGCGACGACGATCAAGACGGTAGGCCTCTCCAGGGCTGTTCGTGTTTCGATGATCGCATTCGGGTTGCTCGGCCTTGGGGCTGGCGTCGTGGCGGCACAGGACGCGGCACCCGAATCGGAAGCACCCCCGCCTGCAGCTGAGGTGTCGGTCGCTGGGATGCTAGCCAAGGGCAAGTCAGTGCTCGCCGCGCTCGATGCCTCCTCGCAGAGCATCAGTCGCATGCTCCGCGACGCCCGCGCGGCCAAGGACGTGGTCAAGGCGCTGTGTCTGGACGACAAATTGAGCCAGGTCGACGTCGCCAAGCGTTCAGCGGCGGATCGAGTGGAAAGCCTCGATGCTGCAGCTACTGCCGGAAATGTGGAACGGGCTCAGCACGACTTTGCGGTGATTGGTGCGCTGGAGGAGCGCGCCAACGCCCTTTCATCGGAAGCGGATCAATGCATTGGGGAGGAGAAGGGCTACGTGGGCGGAGCAAGTCTGAAGGTCACCTTCGACCCAACGATTCCGCAGTCAGATACCTCGGCACCGCCGGCCTTCGTGGTCGTGGTGCAGCCACCGCAGACAGCGAGTCCGACATTCTGAGCTCGAGCTCAGGTCGCGCACAGGTGTTCGTTCGGATCAGATTCGCAATGTCTGGCGAGGTCTTCTCTTACTCATGAAGCTGCAACGTATTCTTTCTGCAGCCGCGCCTGCAGCCGCCCTGGTGCTGGGGTGGTCCGGCGTGAGCCACGCGCAGTCCGGTCAGCCTTGGGTCGGTAACCGCACCATCGGCGAAGGCGCGGGAATTCGCAGTGGCAATTTCGAAATTCACCCCGGCGTTTCGGGCGAGGTGGGGTACGACTCGAACTACTACCAGCGCGCCGGCTCGCCGATCGAAAATGCCAATCTCGGTCCGGTTGCGGACGTGCTTCGCCTGCGCGTTACGCCGCAGTTGTCCCTCCGCACCCTGGACAAGCGCATTGCGCTGGCCGGTGACGAGGCGCGGCAGGCCCCGCTGCCCATCCAGTTCGAGTTCAAGGGTAGCCTCACCTACAACGAGCTGATTGCGCTCAAGAGCCAGTTCACCCAGGAGTTCAGCGATCAGCGCAACCTCGAGGGCGGGGCCGGGGCCGGCCTCAAAATCTTCCCGGGTCGCGTGTGGTCCGGCGCCTTCAACGCTGGCTATGGCTACACGGTCGACCCATCCAATTTGGGTGGGTTCACTGGTGCATTCAACCGCAGCACGGTCAACGGAGGCGGCACGCTGACCTGGGCTCCAGGCGGTGGGGCGTTCCAGTGGAACCTCGTCAACTACCAGACGCGCTTCACGGTCTTCGACAAGGGCATTGGCGTTTACGACAACGGCATGCATTTCCTGACGACCGATGGTCGGTGGAACTTCTTGCCCAAGACGGCGCTGCTCTTCGACGGTGGCCTCGGCATCCTGCATTACTCGTCGCCTGGTCTGAATAGTGGCGAGAATCTACGCGCCCGCGTCGGTGCCAATGGCCTCGTCACCAAGCACTTGGGCTTACTCGCCATGGGCGGTTGGGCCACCAGTTTCTTCCACAACGACAACGGTCTGGTTCGTAACTACGACGACTTCATCGGCAAGGCCGAGGCCAAGTGGTACTTCAACGCGGGCACGAAGCTCCAAGAGGGCTCTGCGAATGTTGGTATGTCGACAGTGGCGCTCGGTTACGATCGCTCTTTCGAGCAAAGCTATCTGGGAGACTTCTTTCAGCGCGATCGCGGCTACGCTCAAGCTAGCTACTTTTTTGGTGGTCGCATGATCACAACGCTCGACGGCGGCGTGTCGCGCATCAACTACCCCGACTTCCTGTTCGACGGCGGACAGCGTGCCGGCTTTGGTGAAACGCGCATCGACGTGACTGGTTTTGCCGAGTACCGCGTCATTCAGACGGTCGGCATCAACTTGACCGTGAAGTACGATCAGAACATCTCGCAGCTCCTGGATGGCCCGACGTTGACTGACGATCTTTCGTTCAATCGCTTCCGCGCGTTCCTGGGTGCCCGCTGGTTCATGTGACCCGCGTCACCTTGCAATGGTCAGCGGTGCCGTGGTCCGCCGCCCGCAGGTTCGCGGCCCTGCTCTTTCTACTGCTGCTCAGCGGTTGCGCTGGCTCGTCGCGCGGTGGCCGCACCGATCTAGCGCCGCCCGGAGAAATGACCTCGCTAGGTCCTGGAGACCTGTTCCAGCTCGAGATCGTCGGTGAGCCAGACTTGCCCAAAGAGTACCAGGTGGCCGCCGATGGCACCGTGACGCTGCCTTACATTCACACAGTCAAAGTGGAAGGGCTCGAACCGCAACAGCTGGCGGCCGAAGTGCGGCAGAAGCTGATGGACCAAAAGTTCCTCACCGATCCGAGCGTCGTCGTGACGGTCAAGGAGTACCGGAGCAAGGTCGTGACCCTTCTCGGTCAGGTGCAGAAGCCTGGCAGCTTTGCGCTGGCGCCAGGCATGACGTTGATCCACGCCGTGTCGCTCGCAGGTGGCTTCACGAGCATCGCGCAAACTACGGCGGTCAACGTGGCGCGGACGACGGCCGACAAGACGACCAAGACAGTGGTCGTGAACGTCGAAGACATCTATGAAGGCCGCGCCCAGGACATCCCGCTCCAGCCCGGTGACCGCATCTACGTGCCCGAACGCGTCTTCTGAGACGACTCAGAACGTGGTGCGCAGCTCGAGCAGCCCGCGGAAGGTCGGGCTGGTCAAGCCGCGTACCAGCCCTGCATTGGGATCGAGTCCGGAGGGACGGCTGAAGGGCAGACCAGTGCCGCCGCTCGCAATGAACGTCCAGCGGTCGATGACCAGACGAGCGGTGAGGCGGGCTTCGGCCGGCAACAGCAAGCCGGCATCGCCCGTGACCGGCTCGGGTTGGGTCGAAAACTGCGGCAATAGGATGAGCTCGGGGCCGACCTGCAGCTCAGGCAGGACCGAGAGCAACGCGCCGGCGCCCACACGAAGACCAGGCCCCAGTCGTGCGTATCCCAAATCGACCTCACGCCGAAGACGCGCGGCGATGTCGAGCTCGACCAATAGGCCTTCGAACGCATAACTCGTGGCCAGGCCTACTTCGCCTCGGACGAAGCCATCGCTGGCGAAAGCGCGGCTGTCGCCCAGCGGGACGAACACCGTGGCGTAGGGACGAAGCGCGAGCTGGTTGAATTTCTTGCTCCAGCCGAGAGTGATGCGTGGATCGGTCAGCGCGATGGGGGCCAGTCGCTCACCGCCCGTCACGGGCGAGAGGCCCGTGCCCGTCTGGTAGGCGTGGAGCCCGACGCCGACGCCCCCATCGAAACCCCGCCCCAGCCCAGCTGCGAAAGTCAGCTCTGCCAAGGCCACCGCATCAACAGCGTTCGCGCGCGCGCCTTGGTCGGACGGGGTCGGCAAGATGAGCGCGACCGGTCGCGTGAAGAGGCTGGCGCGGAGCCCGCCATTCAGCGCGCGAGCGTCCAGGGGACTCGCGCTCTCCAGCGCTGCGAATGCGCTGGGAGCAATCGGAGCCGGCAGGGCGTTGGCATCGAAGCCTACCGCGCTCTGCGCCCAGGCGTCGGGCGCCCAGCCCAGTAAAGTAGAGCAGGCGCACGCGGCCGACGACGATGCGCCCACCACGAGCGTGCGCCAGCCGCAGCGCGAAAACAGACGGCGCGAAGCCATGGTCAGCAAGGCGGTAGCAGGTGGATCTCGGGCACACAACCGAGCCCCCGGATAGGACGACTCGTGGTATGGGGGCGCCATGTTTGGGCCTGTCAAACCGATGGTTCTCGGTTCGCGTTCGCCGCGCCGTGCCGAAATCCTGACGACGCTTGGGCTCGATTTCAGGGTCGTGGCACCCAACGTGGACGAAAGCGTGTGCGAGGGTGAAATGCCCGAGGCCTACGTCGAGCGCGTGGTCGATGCCAAGGCCGGGGCACTGGAAAGGCTGCTCGGTGACGAGCCGCGAGCGGTCGTTCTGGTGGCCGACACGTTGGTCACGCTCGATGGGCGAATCTTCGGCAAACCGGACGATGCTGCGGCCGCCTTCGAGATGCTGAGCGTGCTTTCGGGTCGGGCCCACACCGTGATGACGCGCTACAAGCTAACCACGCCCAGTGGAGCCACACGCGCCCGCACGGTGAGCTCGACGGTGTACTTTCGAGAGGCCTCGGCCGAAGAGCTCCAGGCCTATGCCGAATCCGGCGAAGGCCTGGACAAGGCTGGCGCATACGCTCTGCAAGGCTTGGGTTCATTCTTGGTCGAGCGACTCGACGGCTCGTACAGTGGCGTCATTGGCCTGCCGGCTTGTGAGCTGGTCCGCGATCTGAACGAGTTGGGCTTGGCTCGCGAGTTCCCGCGGCGGGTGCGTTGACGTCGCGATGACACCGATTCTCCGTACCCGTTTGCGCGACGCCTGTGCGTGCGCCCTCGTGGGCTTCGCGCTTCGCGCAGTGGTCGTGCTTTGGGCAAC
>JBBQHO010000005.1:0-52744 GCA_038324055.1 Polyangiales bacterium
CAGCTCGGTTTGGGCCAGAGCGTCTACCTTCCAGCGCGCCCCTTGGACAGGCGCGGCGGCCCACCACGAAAAAAGGCGCCGGTCGACTATGCCGCGAGACTCGATCACGGCATGGCTGCAGCGATCGCACATGACGATCAAAAAAAGGGTCTTGGCCCCGAAGGCCCCGTCATCACTCAGGTGCTGGCGAGCGCCTACCGCGGCAAGCTGCCATTCAACACCAAGGCGCGACTGTCGGTGTCGGCTGACGACCGGGGGAACGTGCTCTCGGTTTCTGTGTTGTCCTCCGACGGCGCGCCGCAAGAATGGCAGCAGCTGGCCGACGAGGTATTCGCCAAGTTCGCTGGGAAGCGGCTGCGCGCGATGGGCAAGAGCGGCTACCGCTTCACGCTCGCGGTGAACTCGCGCAACCAGTTGCCGAGCGGCGCCGACCCGGGCGTCAACGTGTCGGCGTTCGGCATTCCGCTCAAGAAGGGCGAAGGGCCGCGCTCGACGTCGATCTCGGTCCTGAATCCGACCCATCCCGCAGAAATCTTGGGTCTGGTTGGCGATCTCTCGGACATTGGGGCGACGGCGCGCCGCGTCGTGCGCGCGCACCTCGAATCGCTGGAGATTTTGGGCCCGCCCCCCGCACCAGCGGCGCGAGCGACCGCGCCGTGACTCTGTGGGTCGAGCCGGTCGCGTGTCTGAGCGACAACTACGCCTATTTGGTTGGAACAGAAGGTTCGACCGATTGCATCGTGATCGATCCGTCCGAAGCCGCACCGATTCGTACGCGCTTGGGCGAACGCTCGCTCGAACTCGTGGCCATTTTCAACACCCACCACCATCCCGACCACACGGGCGGCAATCGCGAGTTGGTGCGTGACTTCGATCTGCCCGTGTATGCTCACCTTCGCGATCGCGATCGCATACCCGGGGTCACGCATACGCTCGGCGAAGGCGATTGTTTTTCGTTGCTCGGCATCGAGTTCTCGGTGCTCCACCTCCCCGGTCACACCGAAGGGGCCATCACCTACCGCGCTCGAGGGTACGCCTTCACCGGCGATACGCTGTTCATGGGTGGTTGCGGAAAGCTGAAGGAAGGCAGCGCTGCCCAGTTGTTCACTTCGCTCGAACGCATGAAGGTCGAGTTTTCTCGGGACGACATTTGCTGCACCGGCCACGAGTACACGGAAGCCAATTTGCGCTTCGCCGCGTCGCTCGAACCACAGAACGCGGCCGTGCTCCATCGTCTCGAGCGGGTGCGGCAAGCGCGAGGCGCCGGCGAGCCGACCGCTCAGGGCCCGTTCGCCCAGGAACTTGCCACCAATCCCTTCTTGCGCGCACACGAGCCGGTCCTCGCCCGTGCGGTCGGATTGGAGGCGGGCGCGGCTCCGGTCGACGTCTTCGCGCGGCTCCGGAGCATGAAGGATGACTTCTAGAAGTTCATTCGCTGCCGACGTCGTCTTGCACGCCCAGAAACTCGAGCACCCTGGCCACGGCATCGACGTCCTCCGGACGAAAACGCAGGCCAATGCGAACCGAACTCGATTCCGCCCACGCTATCCAGACGACGACCGCACGCAGCGTGAGCGGCGGTGCGCTGCTCAGCTCAATCTCGACCTCTTCGCCCATGCGTAAAGGAGCGTCGAGTTCGCATGCCGCTCCCCCGACGCCCAAATCGATCACCCGACCGCGTGCGAGAGCGGGACGTCGCGTAGCGCGCAGGTTCGCGTCGATATCCACGACGAACCGCTGATGTGCGCGAAAGTGCCGAACCCCCATCAGCGCGTAGTGTAGCACGCGTCGGCCGCGTGGCTTTCAGCCCACATGTAGGTCTACAGTCTCTAGGTATTCTTGAAGGCGGTCGTCGGGCCGAGGAGGCGCTAGACCGCGGATATTTGGGCAGAACTGGGGTGCGCCGGTTAAGCTGCGCCGGAAGATGGCCCAGAACACGCGCAGAGACCCCCGAGCAAAGGTGCTCAGCATGACGGTTCGCTACCGCAGCGCGACCTTGGGCGAGTTCATCGAGCATCACTCCTACGACGTCAGTCGAGGCGGGATGTTCATCAAGACGCCGTCGCCTTTCCCCGCGGGCACCTTGCTCAAGTTCGAGGTCAAAATCGCCGAAGAGCAGCGGGTGATGCAGGGGGTCGGTCGGGTCGTGTGGAAGCGAGACTCCCCAGTGGCCGACACCGACGAGCCGGCCGGCATGGGCATCAAGTTCATCAAGATCGACGAGGGCTCGCGCGCCGTGATCGAGCGTCTGCTGGAGTCGCGCGGCGGTGGCACGCTGGGTGCGTTCGATCGTTCACCCGACCAGTCAGCGCCCGGGATGTTTCCCAGTACCGAGAACCTCCAGCTGCCAGCGCCCGAAGATCGCACGGTGATGAAGCCAGCGTCCGAGCTACTGGCAGAAGCGCTCCGCAAGACGGCTGAAGAAACCGCGCCGGTGAGCACGCGGCAGGCGACGGCCGGCAGAAGTGGTGGCTTCGAAACGGTGCGAGCCACACCGCAGAGCTTTGGGCCCCCTGGCTTCGCCGACGACGCTGAGAGCGAGCCTCCGCCGCCCAGCGCTGCTCGCATTCCATCGCTCGAGTCCCTCGACCGCACCCAGCGTTCTCCGCTCCAGTCGGGCGCGGAAAGCCCAGCCAAGCAGCGTCAAGCGTCGATTCCTTCGCGTGCGCTCGAGCCCGAGGAAGAGGGCGGCGGCGGTCGCGCGCTGTTCTTGTTCGTGGCCGTGGCAGCGGTCGCTGTCGGCATTTGGGTGCTGACCAAGCGAGGTGGAGAAAACGAGGCCCCGCCGGAGCCAAGCACAGAAATGGCCCCGGCCCAGTCGGCTGCGCCGAACGCAAAGCCAATCGATCAGCCTCTGCCGGCCGAGGTCGAACTTCCCGAGACTGCCCCCGCGCCCAGCGCGCCGCCGGAGGGGAGCGCCGCGCCCGAAGCGAGCAGCGCGCCCGCGGTCGCTGCGCCGCCGGCCCAGGCCGTCGTCACGGCCGCACCCGTACCCGCGCCCGCACCCAAGCCCAGACCAGCCGTGAAGAAGCCCAAGGCCGCAGCAACGACCGAGCCACCAGCCGCAACGCCGATCCCGGCTGCCCCGACCCCGACGACCGCTCCCAGCAGCACCCCGAAACCCACACCGGCGCCGGCTCATGCACCTCCAGTGAAATCGGAAGTCGAGAATCCGTACTGAGATCATCGTCGAAACGCTCGTTTTTGGCGCAGTGCCTCACCCGCCTGCACTTCTCCTGGTAGAAGAAGGCGGTTGAGTTCCGACCCCTTGCTTGGCACCGTCCTTTCGGACCGTTACCGCATCGACGCGCTCGTGGGCGAGGGTGCGATGGGACGCGTTTATCGCGCCGAGCATGTCCTCATGCGCAAACGCGTTGCCGTGAAGGTGCTGCACCAGCAGCTGACGGCGGTTCCCGAGATCGTGCAGCGCTTCGAGCGTGAGGCTCGCGCAGCGGCCCACATCGAACATCCGCACGTCGCGGCGGGCACTGACTTTGGGAAGCTGTCCGACGGCAGCGTCTTCTTGGTGCTCGAGTACGTCGAGGGTCGTTCGCTCGCCGCGCTGATCGAGGACGGTCCCGTGCCGGCCGTCCGTGCGCTGAAGATCGCTCTGCAGATCAGTTCGGCGCTCGAGGCTGCGCACACCCGCGGCATCGTCCATCGCGACCTCAAGCCGGACAACGTGCTCTTGGTCCAGAACGAAGGTGCTGGCGACTTCTCCAAGGTTCTGGATTTCGGCATCGCCAAGATGCCGGCCGAGCCGACGACGGATGGCAAGCCGATTACGCAGATCGGCATGGTTTACGGTACCCCCGAGTACATGGCGCCCGAACAAGCCCTAGGCCAAGACGTCGACGGACGAGCCGATTTGTACGCGTTGGGCGTCGTGCTTTATGAAATGCTTTCTGGCGTGCGGCCGTACGCGGGAGCGGCGGTCGGCCTGTTGGGCCAGCAGCTGACCAAGCCGCTGCCGCTCATCCAGGAGCGCGCGGGCGTCAAGGTCCCACCCAAGGTCGAGAACTTGGTGCGCGATCTCTTGGTCACTGATCTGCAGAAGCGTCTGCCTTCGGCTGCTGCCGCGCGGGCGCGCATCGAAGCACTGCTGACCGAGGCCGCCGCCGGCACGCTGGAGCGCGGCGGTGATCGCTCTCGGCTGTCGATCAGTCTGGAAGAAGTGGGTGGGCGTATCGACAGAGCCACCCGCAGTTTGCCGCAGCCGCTCAGCCGCGTCGTGCGCAGTCGGCGCAGTCGTGCGGCCATGTTGGGCTTGGCCTTCGGCGCGGTTGGCGTCGTAGCGGCCATCGTGGCCGTCGGCGCGTTCGCGAACGGGGATGCCCCAGCACAGGTCGGCGTTGGCGCTCCGCCGTCCGCTCTCGACGTTGACGCCCCTGTCGAGGACGCCCTGGCCAAGGAGCTTGCCGCCGCCGAGAAGTTGGGCGCTCCGGGCCTGGCTGCGCTCGCCCAGAAGCATCCGACGCAGGGCCACGTCCACAAGAAGCTAGCCTACGCGCTGGCCGTGGCCGGCAAGTACGTCGAAGCCGTCGATGCAGCTCGCGTGGCGTTGGCGCTCGACCCTGCGCTGAACGAAGATGCCGAGCTCGGCGGCGCCCTTTACCGCGCCGCGCAGTCCAAGGAGGCCTCGGCAGCCGCCTTTCGCTTGCTGAAGGGCGCTATGGGGAGCGAAGGCGCCAACGTCATTTACGCTTTGTACGAAGCGCCCACGGCCAGCGCCGTCGCCAAGTTCGAAGCCACCAAATTCTTGCGTTCCGAAGAGGCCAAGAGTCTGGCCGAGCCCGCCTTGCTCTTGGCGTTGGAACTCTCCGAAGCCAAGGATTGCCAAGTTGCCGCGCGCTTGGTGAAGCGTGCCGCCCTGGTTGGCGATAGCCGCGCTCTGCCAGCTCTCGCGAAAATGAAGAAAGAGGTCGGCTGCGGGACGTCCGCCGCGCGGGATTGCTACCCGTGCCTGCGTGGCGCGCCCGACCTCGATCTGGCCGTCGACACCATCAAGCAGCGCAGCTCGCTGAGCGAAGCCGACGGCAGGGCCCAAAACAAGCCTTGAGCGACGCAGATATTCAGAAAAGGACCGCCAAGAACTCAGCGGTCGGCAGCTTTGCCATCAGCCAGGGTCAGCTCGATGAGGCGCTCGAAATGCTCGATGGGCCGCGCGCCTGTGACGAGGTACGGTCCCACGACGAACGCGGGAGTGCCCCGAATGCCAAAGCGATCGGCCAAGGCCTTGTCGGCGTCGATGGCGGCGCTGTGGGTCTCGCCGTCGATTGCTTTTTCGAACTTGCTCTTGTCGAGTCCGCCAGCAGTGGCGTAGCCGAGCAGGTCGTCACGTTCGAGCGACACGCCGCTGGCGTCGAGACCAAACAACAGGTCGTGCATCTTCCAGAAGCCGGCGTTGCCCTTTTGGGCAAAGGCCTCGCGTCCAGCGCGCGCGGCGGGCAGCGCGCGGGCATGAAAGTCGAGCGGCAGATCGTGCCAGACGAAGCGCAGTTGCTTGGGGTAGCGCGCATCGAGGGTGCGCAGCACTTCTTCGTCCTGCCGACAAAAGGGACACTGGAAGTCGCTGAAGACGTGGATGGTCACCGCGGCCGTGCGGAGGCCGCGCGTGGGCGCACCGACTTCTGAAGGAGCTTGGTCGAGTTCCTGCGGCGAACCTGGCGAAAGACCGTTTTTTTGTAGGGTTTCGTAGAGTGCTGCGGGCGCCACGCCGGTAGCCAAGACTGCACTCGCCCGCTTCAGCTGTGAGTCGAACAGCGCGCGAAAGTGCGCCAGTGGGCGCGCCCCACTCAGTCGCTTGCCGTTGATGAAGAAGTGCGGCGTCCCCTCTGCTTCAATGTCTTCCCCGAGATCGGAATCGCGCCGCAAGCGAGAGTTGGCGCTCGCGTTCTGCCCGGCCAGAGTCTGGGCCAGTTCGGCGTCGCTCAGGCCGTAGCGCTTGCCCAATTCGGTCAGGCGCTCGTTGCCCAGATCGGGCGAGAGCTCGAAAAGTTCGTCAGCAGCGCGAAAGAACGCTTCGCTCCCCTGTTTTTGGGCAATGGCACTGGCCACGAGGGCACTCGGTCGCGCCATCTTGTGAAAAGGCAGCGGCTTGTGTTTGAAGACGATGCGCAACTGACCGGCATACAGACGCTGCAGTTCCCTCAAGGTGGGCTCAACGCGCTTGCAGAACGGGCATTCGAAGTCAGTGAACATCACGAGCGTCAGCGCGGCGTCGTCTGGACCCCACACGGGTGAACCGTCGATCGGCACCTTGTAGTCGTGCGGATCGCGGCTGAGCAGGGCCTCGGCTAGGCTATTTCTCGTGTTTTCGCTCACGCGCGCGGCGTAGGCGGCAGCCCAAGGCTGGGCCTGGCGGAGCGCCTGCATGGCCGTCTTCTCTTGCTCGATCAGGCCCTCGAAAACTTCGAGCGGCTGTGCTCCGGTCAGCAAGCGGCCGTTGACGAAGAACGCCGGCGTGCCGTCGACGCCGTGGCGACGCGACAGCACGACGTCGGCTGCCACGCGACGCACCGTCTCCGGATCGGCCACCTGCTCTTTTTCGTGTTCGCGGGGCACGCCGACGTCGCTCGCCTGTTTAGCCAAAGACGCGTAGTCGAGTTGTGAGCGACTCTGGAACAGGCGGCGCGCGTACTCGAAGCCTACCTCGGGTCCAGCTGCTAGCTGGACGGCCTGCGCTGCCACGGCGCTCGGCAGCGCTTGCGGATGAAAGTCGAGCGGCAGCTGCTTCATGACCAGTCGCAAGTCCGAGGCGGGGTACTTACGCTCGAGCTGCTCCAGAGTGGCGAAGCCCTGCGCGCAGAAGCCGCACTCGAAATCGAGGAAGGCGACAATGGTGACATCGGCATCGGGCGCGCCCACGCGGATGTCGTCGGCTTCTACCGGCAAGCTGGTTTCGGGCTCGCCCGTCGCCAGGGTACCCACGAAAGGCGAGCCGGGTTGCAGCGCGCGCGCGGGCTCGACCTCGGGTTTCGCGGCTGGCGGCGGCGAGCAGGCCGAGCTCCCCAGCAGAGTGACCAGACAGGCAAACCAAGCAACGCGATGCATAGGCCGGGTGTTAGCAGACCGTCGCGGGACGGCCGAGCGTGCAAGTGCGGCGCACAAAAGAAAACGAGCCCGAGGTGACCCTCGGGCTCGTCCACTCATTGCTCGAACTCGGGTTTCAGAGCTCGGACTTGGCGCGCTTGATGACCTTCTTGAAGGCCTGGAACGGCTGCGCGCCGCTGATGAAGTAGCCATTCACGATGAAGCCGGGCGTACCGTTGATGCCTGCAGCGTTGCCGGCCTTGGTGTCCGCTTCGATCTTCGCCTGGTGCGTGCGCTCATCGAGTGCCTTCTTGAACCGGGGCAGATCGAGACCCAGTTCGGTCGCGAGCTTCTCCAGGTTTGGACGCTCGATGCCGCCGGGTTCCTTCTGAGCTGCAAACAGCTTGTCGTGAAAATCCCAGAACGCCTTGTCGCCCTTTTGAGCATAGGCTTCCTGTGCTGCTTCAGCCGCCAACGGCGCGTTCTTGTGGAAGGGCAACGGCATGTTCCGCCACACGACCTTCACATCGTTGCCGAACTCTTTCATGACCTCTTCCATCGTCGGATTGACGCGTGAGCAGAAGGGGCACTCGAAGTCGCTGAACTCCTGAATGGTGATCTTGGCGCTTTTGTTGCCCTTGACCGGGCTGTCCTTGGGGGGTGCGTCGACGACCTTCTTCTCCGGAGCCGGAGGCGACTTGCCCTCCTTGATGATGGCTTCGTAGACCTTGGCTCGAGGTGTACCAGCAGTCACCAGGCCCTTGGCCTTGGCAAGCTGTGCATCGATGACTTCTTTGAACTTCTCGAAGGGCATGGCTCCCGCAAGGCGGATGCCGTTGACGAAGAAGTGCGGGGTACCGCGAGCTTCGAAGTCCATCGCCAGATCCTGGTTCTGCTCGAACTTTTCGCCGTACTTATTGTTCTTGATCGCGTCGGCAACGACGCTCCAGGTCACGCCGCTGTCCTTGCTGAGCGCTTCGAGATCCGCGTCCTCCAGCTTGGGCTGGCTCTCGAAGAGCTTGTCGTGCATTTCCCAGAAGGCCTTGTCGCCTTTGGCCTTGTAGACCGCGCGCGCCAAGGTGGAAGCCGGCAGAGCGCGAGGGTGGAAGCTCAGGGGGTTGTCCTTCCACACGATGCGGACGTCGTTACCGTACGTCTCGACGATCTTGGTCGTGGTCGGACCCACGCGCTTGCAAAAGGGGCACTGGAACTCGGAGAACTCGACGATTGTGACGAGCGCGTCCTTGGGACCCTTGACCGGATCGTCCTCGAACACGGGCACCGCCCAGACGGTCATGTCCTGCGGGGGCTCCTTCTGCTCGCCGTCCTCCGCCTCGGGCGCTGCCTTGGCATTCTTGGCCACGAGTGTCGGGTAGACCTCGCTCGCCTTGGTGCCCGAAGCGACCAGCTTCTTGGCCTCGGCCAGCTGGGCGTCGATGACTTCCTTGAACTTCTCGACCGGCTGAGCGCCGCTCAACGTTACGCCGTTGATGCGGAACGCCGGCGTTCCGTTGGCGCCGATCTTGCGGCCCATGGCGATGTCGGCATCGACCTTGGCAGCGTACTTTTTGCTCTTGAGGGCCTCGTCGAACTTCGCCTTGTCGACGCCGAGTTCGGCAGCCCACTTCTTGAAGTTGTCCTCGGTCAGAGCCGTGCGGTTGGCGAAGGCCAGATCGTGGAACTTCCAGAAGGCCTCGCTGCCCTTGAGCGCCATGACGGCAGCAGAAGCCTCATGAGCGGGGCGCGCGTTCTTGTGGAAGGGCAGGGGGTGGTGCTTCCAAACGATGCGGATCTTGTCCGGGCCGTAGTCGGCCTTCAACTGCTTCATGGTCGGGTTGACCTTGCCGCAGAAGGGACACTCGAAGTCGCTGATTTCCACGATGGTCACCGGCGCGTCGCCGTTGCCCCACTGCGGATCTTCAGCCGTGACCGGGATCAGCGCCGAGCTGTGGTCCACGCCGCCTGCGAGGGCCGACGAATCTTCTGCCGCGATCGATACGCCGCCACTTCGGTCGATGCCCCACATGAGGAACATGCCCGCGAGAAACGACATAGAGAAGCCGACAATTGCGGTTCCTTTGTTCATGATTCTTTTTTCTTTCCGTAAACGGTGCGCCATTGCGCACCAAGACTCGAGGCGACCGCAAAAGGCGGATCCTCAAAAACCAGGGTGATGGAGCTGTGCGCTCAGCGCGGGCCGGTGAAGGCCTCAGACGCAGGGTGGGCGCAGCAGGCTCGAGCGATGCTCGTCGGGAACGTAAGTACCAGCTGGCGCCGGGCCGCCGAGCTTCGAAGGCGGCGGGCCGAGCACGAGCGAACTGGGCAGCAGAGCTAGGTCCTGATGCAGTTGGGTCTCCGACCAGATGCGCTCTTGCGGATCGGGCAGTGGAGCGCTGGCAATGCCGCTGCGCAGGTCGAAATGGTCACAGTCAGACAGGCTGGCTCCGTCGGACGGATAGAGCGGAGGCGGTGCTTCGATCGACTGCGCGGTGTCGGCGCACATACCAACAGCCGTGGCCGCATGCGCCGAGGTCGGCAGGAGTCCGAGGGCGCAGAGGGTAACCAGACCGACCAACAGGCGGATCAAACCGGCAGGCACTTGGCCCATCCGTTTCCCCTGTGTCTCCTCTTGGTCGCAACTCACGCACGGGCAGCATAGTCGCGGCGAGCCAATCGACAACCAATCCGCATCCACTGTCGCCACCCCACTGTCGTTTTCTTGTATACTTTATCCTACATCGGCACCATGTGGCTATGGCAGCGGCAGCAGCAGGAAAGAAAACGTCATTGAATCAAATGGTTACAGAAGATTCTGACATCCCCCTGGAGCTGGGCGCGGGCGACATTCTGCCTCGCCGCTTCGGCCGACTGACCCTCCTGCGCCGTCTCGCACGCGGTGGCATGGGCGAGGTCTACCTGGCTTCGACTCGCGGCATCGAAGGCGCGGAGCGGCCCTGTGTGGTCAAGACGATTCGCCAAGAGCATTCGACCGACAAAAGCTTCCGAGCGCGCTTCCTCGACGAGACGCGCATTCAGGCGCAGCTCCAACACCCGGGCGTGGCCCAGATCCTCGAAGCCGCCACGCTCGAAGACGAACGCCCTTACGCTGTCGTCGAGTTCGTCGAAGGTCGCCACCTGGGCGAGGTGCAGCAGCGCAGCAACCAGTTGGGTGTGCGCATCGACTGGGCCGATGCTGTAGCCATCGGCATTTGTTTCGGTGACGCGCTCGCTCACGTGCATGAGCGCACCGACGCTTCGGGTCGCGCTCTCGATATCGCACATCGAGATTTGAGTCCGCAGAACGTCATGCTTGGCTACGCTGGCGACTTGAAGCTCATCGACTTCGGTACGGCAAAAGGTGAGAACCGTCGTTGCCGCACCGTCTCCGGCATCGTCTACGCCAAGCCCGGCTATGTCGCTCCGGAGGTGGCCAACCAAATCCCCGGTGGACCGCCCGCAGATTTGTACGCTTTCGGCGTCATGGTGTGGGAGTTGCTGGCGGGCAAGCGTTTCCTGCAGGGAGACTCGATCGAGCACCAGGCGCGCGTCGCGGCCGGAGAACTGCTGTTGCCGCCCATAGCGGCTCAGATCGGCGCCCCACTACGTCTCGACGACATCCTCGCTCGCGTGACTGCTCCAGCTCCCAGTGAGCGCACACCGAGTGCTCGGCGCGCCGTCAGCGAGCTTGCAGAATTGCTCAAGCACGCTCCCTCGCTTGCCGACGGCGATCGAAGCGTGCGCGGCCGTATCGCCTTGCTCATGCAGAAGCTCTACCCAGCCGAGCCAGCGCGCTCTCGCGCCGACTTTGCCCGAAGAGTGCTCCATGCGCGCGACGCCGTGGCCAAAGACTCAGCGCACCAGCCGCGTCCCGGCATTCCCGAGCCGTCGCCGGCAGCGCCCGCGACTCAAGAAGAATCCGAAGGCTTGCTCGCCGGCACCCGCTATCGCCTCGTGCGCTGCCTTTCTCCCGGCGGCATGGGTGAGGTTTGGGAAGCCCAGCACGTGGATCTGGGCCGTACCGTCGCGCTCAAGCTCATCCCCGACAACGTGCGTGGCAACGGACCCGCCCGAGCGCGGTTTCGCGCGGAGGCGCGCGCCATCGCACGGCTCGATCACCCGGGCCTCGTCAAACTCCACGACTTCGGAGTCACGGCCGATGGTCGCTGCTATTTTGGCATGGAGATGCTGCAGGGCAGCACGCTCGAGAAGCGCTTCGCTGAAGGCCCGATGACGTGGAAGACGGCCGTGCGCTTGGTGGCGGAAGCCGCACGCGCGCTCGGCGCCGCCCATCGCGCCGGCATCGTGCACCGCGACATCACGCCTTCGAACTTGTTCTTGACCGACGATGGCGTGGTCAAGGTGCTCGACTTCGGCGTCGCCGGGTCGCTCAGCGAACCAGCGGACGAAGGCAACCGCGAAGCTCCACTGGTCGTTGGTACGCCCGAGTACATTTCGCCAGAGCAGGCCGCCGGCGCCGCTTCGGACGCGCGCAGTGATCTCTACGCGCTGGGCGTCGTGCTCTACGAGGCGTTGACCGGTCGCGTGCCGCACCCGCTGGGCCCCGAAGGTTCGCCAAGCTTGCCGGCGCTACTGACGGCAAAGATTACGCTCGTCGCGCCTCCACCGAGCAAGCTGGCCCCCGAATCCAAGATACCGCTCGCTCTGGACCAGCTGGTCGCCCGGGCTCTCGAACGCGACGCTGAACGGCGCTTCGAGAGCGCTGACGCCTTGGTCCTGGCCCTCGAGCGTACGCTCGTACCCATCAAAAACCGTCCGACGCAGCGCACGCTACTGTGGAGCGCAGGCGCGGCCTTCGCCATCGTTCTCGGTTTTGGCTTCACGTTGCGCGGCTCGTCCGGTTCTGCGCCCGTTGAGCTTGCAGCCGTCGACCTTGACGCTCCTGTCAGCGCGTTGGTTGCTCCGCCGGTCGAGGTCGAAGGAAGCGTCCCGGAGCTGGCAGCGACTGCACCCGAGCCACTCGCCGCTCAAGCTCCGGAAAAAGACGATCCGGTGACGCCGATTCTTGCTCTGCTCAAGCGAGGCCAGAAAATCGCCGCGCATCACAAGATGAAAGCCCTGGCACTCTCGCGGCCTGACGATGCTCGTGTGCTGGAGGCGCTGACGCTCACCGCCAAAGGCGTCAAGGCTTGGGGTGAGGCGCTCGGCGCAGCTACGAAGCGCGTCCAGATTGCGCCGTCGCCAGCGGCCTATTTGGAGCTTTCGCGGCTCGAACGTGCCACTTTGTCGGGCAATCCGCACGCCACGCTCGAAAATCTGTTGCGTCTCTACCCCGACTACCGCCCGGCCCAAGATCTCCTCGCGGAGTACAAAGGCCAGGAACTCGCCCACCGCTGACGCCAGATCTCGTGAATTTTTGAATCGGCACAGTTCTCGGCTAAAGGCCGGGGCGCGCCGCAACGTCGGATCCCGAGCGTCGACGGCCCCGAGCCCTACTTCAAAATGGCTGCACCGCCCGTCTTCAGCACCAACGTCATCACGTCTGGCAACCTGTACGCAGTCGTCCTCAAGTTGGCTCTGCCCACGGTCTTCGCGATGCTCTCGCAGAGTATCGTCAACGAGATCGACATCGTCTTCTTCTCGCAGCTGCCCTGTCCTGAATCATCCAACGCGCAGGCCGCACTGTTCCCGTGCTTGATTGTCCTATGGGCGTTCGGGGGCTCGCTCAGCGCGATTTCCGTTGGCACCCAGGCGTTGACGGCACGCCGCTTTGCCGAGGGCAATTCAGAGCGTTCGGGCGCGGTGTTGCTCAACTCTTGGGTGTTCTCGAGCGTCGCCAGCTTGGTTTTCTCGGTTCTGGGCATGATGGCCCTGCCCTGGCTGCTCGGCGCCCTCATTTCTTCGGAGCCGGTGCGCATCGCCGCACAGAGCTATTTGGGTTGGCGCATCTGGGGCATCACTTCGATGGTGCTGACATTTTCGTTCAAGTCGTTCTTCGACGGCATAGGCAAGACGCACGTCCACTTGTGGAGCGCCTTGATCATGAACGCCCTGAACGTGGTGCTCTGTTTGGCATTCGTGCTCGGGTATTTCGGCATGCCGCGCCTGGGCATGGAAGGGGCCGGCATTGCGGCCTTCGCGTCAACCTGGGTGGGCCTATTCATCATGATCGGTTGGGCGCTCAAGAAGCAGTACCGCGCCACCTACCGGCCGTTCGACTTTGGCAAGCTCGACCGCCGCCTCACGCGCGACATCCTGCGGCTGTCGATTCCGAGCGGTGTGGCCACCTTGGCGGTGATGAGCGGTTTTGCGATGTTCGCCATGATCGTCGGTCGCCTGGACACCCTCGTGGGCGCCAAGATGGTGGCTGGCGCCTGCCCGAGCGCTAGCGGCGAACCCATCAACAGCGCGGCGACGACGGTGATCGTCGGCGTCTTGAAGCTGACCTTCACAGCGTGTCTCGCATTTGGCACGGCCACGGCCACCTTGGTCGGGCAATCGCTGGGCGAAGGCCAGGGCAAGAAGGCCGCTCACTTCGGCTGGGTTTCGGTCCGTTTGGGCGTCCTCATCTTCGGCGTCGTCGGCTTTCTCGAGGGCATCGTGTTCCCGAACGAGATCTTGGGCTTCATGACGCATAGCCCGGCCGTTCAGGCAGCAGCCCTCGCGCCCATGCGCCTGATGGGCTTGTGCACGCCGCTAATCGCGGTCGGCATGATCCTGACGCAAGCGCTGTTCGGCGCGGGAAATAGTGTTTTCGTCATGATCGTCGAGCTCGTGCTTCACTTCGGCTGCCTCGTGCCATTGGCTTGGCTGCTTGGCATCACGCTCGGCTTTGGCCTGATCGGGATTTGGACCGCTGCCGCCGTCTACGCCTTCCTGCTGACGAGCGTGATGTTGATCAAGTTCAGCCGCGGGGACTGGCAACGGATCGTCATTTGACGCGGCTTTGCGACCGAAAGGCGCGATCGGTGGTGCCGGTTCAGCGCAGGTCGACTGGGCGCCCCGCCCCGCTCTGGACTCAGCGAGTCGGACCGGCGAGCAAGGTGCACGCGACTGCATGACGAACGGCTACGTCACCGTCGGCGAGCAGCCCGGCGGCCGGGGCGACGCTCCCGGCCCGAATCAGGCTGGTACCCGCGAGGATGCGCTCGCGCGGATCCGTGGCACGTAGCTCCTTGGCGAGTAGCGGTAAGACGTCGGGCGAGCCGTAGACGGCCAGAGCAGCGCGCGCCTCGAGTCGCAGCTTACCTTGACCGCGCGCCCACGCGAGCAATCGCTTCTGTGCGACCTGCTGGTGTGCCGAGCGAGCGGCGAGGCGGACCGTGGCGATGAGCGCGACCTCGAGATCGGCGTCTTTGCTCGCCGTGAGCAAGAGAGCCTCCGTTTCCGGGTGTTCCGTGGGCAGCAGGCGCAGCGCCAAGCGCCGTTCGCCCTCGGTGCCGTCCACACTCGCACGCGCAAGTCGAGCGAAGGCACCTGCGCGTTCGCTCTCCAGCTCGGCCGTGGCTTTTGCGCCGTCCTTGGCGCGCAAAAACGTGGCTGCGGCCCCGAGCGCGACGTAGCCGGTTTCGTGGTGGACCACGCGCAGGATGGCGGCACGCCCGCCCGCTTTCCAGGTCGCTTCCTCGGCCCAGGCGTCCAGGATGGCCAGGCGATCGCCTTCGTCTCCGGCATCGAAACGATCGCCCAAGGCAAGCGCGACACCTTCACCACCGTTTGCGCCAGCTGCGCGGAGCGCGCGACTGCGTGTCAGCGGATCAGGATCGACTCGGCCCGTCTCGAGCAGGACGCTCAAGTCGGCCGAACTCCGCGCGGACAGTGCCGCGTCCGCGGATGCGCGGCGCACGCGCTCGTCGCGGTCGACGAGAAAAGCTCTCCTTTGGGGCTCGTCGCCCGAACCATCGGCCTCGTGTGCGGCCAAGGCGCGCCATGCGCCGTCTTCGTCCTTCGCGAAACTCGAGGGCGAAGGCCCGCACCAGGCGTTGCGCTCGACTAGCACGAGTGCAGCTTCGCCACCTGTAGCGTCCCGCGTCTCTGCGCGGTCGCCAAGCGCATCCTCGAGAGGTTCGGCGCAGCTCCTCAAGCTGGCGACGAAATCGACACCCTCTCTGCCGCGACTTCGCCGAATGTCGCCTTCGAGCATTCCTCGAGCGATGGCACGGGTCTTCTTTTCATCCAATGTGCCCGCCTTCTGCTCGTCGGCAATCGCCTGACGCAACCGAACGAGATCGCCCACTCGCGCGGTCTCGACCACTGCCGGTCGGGCGCAGCCAACGAGCAAGGCGCCACCCCAGAAGACCAGGAGCCACGAGGCGACGGCGGTGGGTCTTGACAGATGCAGCATCGATTCAATTGGCGCGTGGCTCAATTGACGGAGTGGGCGTCGCGCTCTTCCTGGGTGCGCGTGCCCCGCCCCGTACTTTCGCGACGAGCGATCGCAGCCCGCACGAACGCCGTGAAAAGCGGATGCGCGCCCAGCGGCTTGCTCTTGAATTCAGGGTGAAACTGGCACCCGATGAAGTGCGGATGGTCCTTGAGTTCGACGATCTCGACCAATCGCTCGTCAGGACTGGTCCCGCTGAGCGTGAGTCCCGCGTTCTGCAGCTGCTCGCGATAGTCGTTGTTGAACTCGAAGCGATGGCGATGGCGCTCGCTGATCTCCGTTTTGCCGTACAGCTCGGCTGCACGGCTGCCCGACACCAGCTTGCAGGGGTACGCGCCCAGTCGCATCGTGCCGCCTTTGGATTCGACGCCGCGCTGGTCGGGCATCAGGTCGATGACCGGATGTGCCGGGCGCTCGCCGAACTCGACCGAAGTCGCCCCCTCGAGGCCGCAGACGTTGCGAGCGTACTCGATGACGGCCAGCTGCATGCCGAGACAGATGCCGAAGAACGGGATTTTGTGCTCGCGAGCGTAACGAATTGCCGAGATTTTGCCTTCGATGCCGCGGTCACCGAAGCCGCCCGGAACGAGGATGGCATCCAGATGTTCGAGGTGAGACGACATGGAACCGCCGCGCTCGAGATGTTCCGAGTCGATGTAGTCGAGCTGCACGCTGACCCCGCTCGCCATTCCACCGTGGACCAGCGCTTCGTGCAGCGACTTGTAGCTGTCCTTGAGGTGGACGTACTTGCCGACGACACCGATCTTCACTTTGCCTCGAGCGGGATTCTTGAAGCGATCGACGGCGTCTTCCCAGTGGCTCAGCTCGGGCTGCCGCGACCAGATGTTGAGCTGCTCGGCGATCTGCGTGTCGAGACCTTCCATGTGCAGCGCTAGGGTCAACTCGTAGATGCAGCTGACGTCCACGGCAGGAATCACACGATCGACGCGCACGTTCGAGAAGAGCGAGATCTTCTCCTTCAGATTTTGCGTGATGTGGCGATCACAACGGCAGACGAGCATGTCGGGTTGAATGCCGATCTCTCGCATCTCGCGCACCGAGTGCTGGGTGGGCTTGGTCTTCATCTCGCCAGCCGTTGGAATGTGCGGGACGAGTGTCACGTGCACGCTGACGGCGTTTTCCGGTCCCGACTCGATCTTGAGTTGGCGAATCGCTTCGAGAAACGGCAGCGATTCGATGTCGCCGACGGTTCCCCCGACTTCCAGGATGGCGATGTCGGCATCGGCCGTGGCCGCGTAAATGCGACTTTTGATCTCGTCGGTGATGTGCGGAATCACCTGGACGGTTGCGCCCAGATACTCGCCGCGACGTTCCTTGGAAATCACCGCTTCGTAGATGCGCCCCGTCGTCAGATTGTGACTGCGCGTTAGCGTGGCGTTCGTGAAACGTTCGTAGTGGCCCAAGTCCAGATCGGTCTCGGCGCCGTCGTCCGTCACGTAAACCTCGCCGTGCTGATACGGGGACATCGTTCCAGGGTCGACGTTGATGTAGGGATCGAGCTTCATGTGCGTCACGGTCAAGCCGCGCGCCTCCATGAGAGCTCCGATCGATGCAGAGGTGAGTCCCTTTCCGATGGAAGAGACCACGCCTCCGGTGACTAGGACGAACTTCGTCCTGCGATTCCCCGATCGACTTCCGGCACTACTATTGGCAGCGTTCACAAATATCTCCGAGGTCGCACGCAAAAAGAGGAACTCTCTTTGGTACTTCGGGCCGGGCCGGCCCGCTACTTCTGACCACATTTCAGCGCGCCCGACAACGCGAGCGCCAAGAGTTGATGAGAAGCCTACGAATTGTGCGGCATCTCTTCAGAACGTGCCGACGACGCCGAGGCCGACGTCGGATCCAGCTTGGACGAAAGGAACTGGCACGAAAACGACGTCGCCCACTTGCCCTGCAAAATAGGACGAGAATGCGCCGCCCGAGGATGTACTCGCGCTGCGGAATGCGGCTTGCTTCTTGCCAGCAGGACCAAAGATGCCCTCGGCGAGCAGCGCAAGACCACCGATCTGCCCGAGTCCGTCGAACCCGACCAGAACGGCGCCAAGCACTTGCATGACGTTGTTACAGCCGGACTCTTCGCTCGGACACAGGGTAGTATGGCCCAGCTTGATCCAGGGTCCGATCACTGGAATGCGCAGATCAGCAGCGCCAGCGTCCTCGGACCACAGGTAGGACGCACCTAGCGCGCCGCCGTAGCTCAGCGCCGTCATTGCGCCACCCAGCAGCAATACCTTGGTGCGAGTGCTTTCGGGCGGTACCGCGTCCGGCTCGAAGCGAACCAGGGGCTCGGGCTCGTCGGCACGTGCGGCAGTCGACGTGAGCGCGCCCGTCCCGAACGCGGCGAGGCCGAGCAGGAACGGGAGTGCGCGCGGAACGAGCATGGACGCGCTTCTGGCTCGTTTTGTTCGCATCGGCAACCCGGAAAGTGCCCGGGGGTGGTTGTTGACGGCGAAAGTCTTCTGTTGAATCGGGCCGTGAGGACCACGTCGCTCTGTGTTTTGCTCGTCGCCGTCGCTTTGGCGGCCTGCGAGCGGTCGAAGCTCGAGCACGAATCCGCTCCGCCCGCCGCTTCGTCGGCTGCCGGTAAGCCGCTCGGTCCGGAAGACGCCGAAGAGCGACCCGTCGCGACGCCGGACCAAGCCGTGCTCGCACCGGCCTCCACGTCCTCGACTTCGCGTCCGGCCGAGTCGACGCAGAGCTCCGCGGAAAGCAACGCACCCGCCGAGGCGCTCGACGCCTGGGCCGTCAAAGGCAAGGGACACGCGCGAGTGGCCCTGTTCGATCTGGATCGCGGCGCGTGGCTGGTCGAATCGCGCGCCGACGAGTTCGAGAACCCGGCCTCGACCCAGAAGATCCTCACTGCGGCTGCGGCTCTCGACTTGCTGGGACCCGCTCACACCTTCAAGACGGAGATTTTCGGCACGGTCGAACGCGGACGAGCCACCCGCTTGACCATTCGCGGAGGTGGGGCGCCCGATCTGTCGACGTCCGATCTCTGGCGCCTGAGCCGGGTATTGGTCGAGGGGGGACTCAACGAAGTCGGCAGCATTTTCGTCGACCAATCGCGCTTCGACGAAAGCTTCGTGCCGCCTGCATTCGAGCAGCAGCCCGACGAGTGGGCGGCATTCCGGGCGCCGGTCAGCGCACTCTCGCTCGATCGGAACACGATTGAGTTGAGCGTGTTGCCCGAGGCCGACGGTCAGGCCGCACGCAGCTGGTTTCAGCCCCCTGGGGTTTCGAGTAGCCGCGGCCGTGTGCAAACCGGCCCGCCCGCTTCGGGCGACAAGGTCACGTGGTCGTTGACCGCGTCGCCTGGCGGGGCGCCGCTCGCTTCAGAGCTGGGCGGCACGATTGGTTCGGATCTCGGTCGGACCAAGTATGCACGGCGCCTCGACGATCCGCGTCTGGTGCCCGGCTACGCGCTGCGAGAGCTGCTCACGGCCCAAGGGGTGAAGGTCGGAAGCGAGGTTCGGCTCGGCGCGAACGATGGAGGGCGACGCCTCGTGCAGCTCGACTCCGCGCCACTCAGCGTGCTCGTGCGTGCCCTCGGCAAAGAGAGCGACAACTTCAGCGCCGAAACCCTGCTGATCGCGCTGAGTCAGCTCGAGGTCGGTGCTCCGGCTACGAAACCATGGTCCACCGAGCGTGGGCTTGCTGTCTTGCGTAGGTGGCTAGGTGAGCGTGGCCTGGACGCAGAAGGCGTTGTGCTCAAGAACGGTTCGGGGCTGTTCGATGCCAATCGCCTCTCGCCGCGCGTGCTCGCGCGCACGCTACGCTTCATGTGGAATCGCCCGGGCAGCAACGCCGAATTCGTTGGACAGTTGGCCCTGGGCGGCCAGGACGGGACCTTGCGTGCTCGTTTCGCCAAGGGGCCTCTGGCCGGCCGCGTGCGCGCCAAGACGGGCACGTTGCGCGACGTGAGCGCGCTTTCGGGCTACGTCCTGCGCGCAGATGGGCGCGCGCCGCTGGCATTTGCCGTCCTGTTGAGCGGAACTGCAGGACGACAAGGCGAAGCGCGCCGCCGCATCGATCAAACCTTGGCAGCACTCGTTGCTCGAGCGGGTCCTTGATCGCCGTTCGTGGTGCGCGCCTGCCTTCGTGCTAAGGCCCGGCCGTGGACACCGATTTTTCCAACCTTTCACTACCTGAACGACTGCTCGGAAACCTCGGGTCGCTCGGCTACGAGCAGATGACGCCCATCCAAGCGGCAGTCCTGCCCGTTATCCTGGCTGGCCATGACGTCATCGCGCAGGGCAAGACGGGGGGCGGCAAGACGGCGGCTTTTGGACTCTGCTTGCTGGCGGCGCTGACCGCTGAACGGTCGGGTGTCGAGGCCTTGGTGCTCTGTCCAACGCGTGAGCTGGCTGAGCAGACCACGGGCGAGTTGCGTCGACTCTCGCGTACCATGCCCAACGTTCGCGTCTTGCCGTTGTGCGGTGGAAGCCAATTCGGCCCCCAGCGAGCGTCGCTGGGGCATGGTGTGGACGTGGTTGTCGGTACCCCGGGGCGTGTGCTCGAGCACCTGGAAAAGGGTTCGCTCGAGTTGTCGGCTTTGCGCGTGCTCGTGCTCGACGAGGCCGACCGCATGCTCGATATGGGCTTTCAGCCTTCGATCGCGGCCATCTTGAAATCGGCCCCCGCCGAGCGTCAGACGCTGTTGTTCTCCGCAACCTACACCGACGGGGTTCGGGCGCTCTCGCGTGGCTACCAACGCGCGCCACGCGAGGTGACTGTCGAAACGCCAGAGGTAGCACGCGACATCGACGAACGGTTCTTCGAGGTCGACGAAGGTGGAAGCATTCCCGCCGTACTTGCGCTCTTGGCTCAGCATTTGCCGGAATCCACGCTGGTTTTCTGCAACTTGAAGGTGGACTGTCAAAAGTTGGTCGACGTCCTGCTGGCTTCCGGAATCAGCGCGGCCGCACTCCACGGCGACATGCAGCAGCACGACCGCGATCATGTTCTCCTGCTCTTCGCCAACAAGAGCTGCTCCGTGCTGGTCGCGACGGATGTGGCGGCGCGTGGTCTCGATATCAAAGAGCTGTCTTTGGTCATCAACTTCGAGCTTTCCGGCGACCCAGACGTGCACCACCATCGCGTCGGTCGCACGGGACGCGCCGATCATCGAGGAAAAGCCTTCAGCCTGTTCACTGCGCGACGGGCCGAGCGGCTTCGCGCCATCGAACTCCACACCAATCGTCCGGTGCGCATCGACGGTTTGCCTCCCCGGGTGCAGGGACGGGTTCGCTTGATTGCGCCCATGGCCACGGTCCTCATCGCGGCAGGCCGTCGTGACAAGTTGCGCCCGTCCGATGTGCTCGGCGCGTTGACAGCGGAGGGCGGGTTGGACGGCAGCTTAGTGGGCAAGATCGATGTGCGTACCGCGGACACCTACGTCGCCGTCGGCCGAGCGCACGTGCAAGCGGCTCTCGAGCAGCTCGGCAAAGGCCGCATCAAGGGTCGCCTTTTCAAGGCCCGTCTCGCGCCTTTGGGCGCCGCTCGGGGTTAGGGCCGTCGCTTGCTACTCTTGCAAGAGATGCAGCTTGCAGAAGGCGTCGCGAGCCTGAAGAGGGGCCAATCATGAATCGTCGCAAGTGGTTGGGCGCCGCAGGTGCCTTGGCCCTGGGCGCTTGGGGTGTGGGGTGGTTGCGGGGTCGAGCGGCTCAGACCGGCCAGCCTCTCGTCGTGGTAGGGCGTGACCAATCCAACTTTCAGTTCATCTACGGCAATGCCGCGTGGCGGGCGCGCTTTCGTGACTTTCTGGCCAACGTTTTCCATCTCTATCCAGAGGTCGACTTCGACGAGCTCATCGCCGACTGCGTGAGCCATGACCCGCGCGACCCCGCGGTCTATCTCCAGCTCGAACGCCGCTTGGGGGACATCTCCCCGTTTCTGGGCGCGCTCCGCTATTCGTTACCCGCGCTCGACAAGCAAAAGGTCGAGATGGCCCAACAGACGACCCGGCTGCTCGGTGCCGGGTCGACCTTCAACGGCTACCTCGAGATCGGTTCGCACGGCCGCTACCTCGATCAGCTGCGCGAGCACGTGACCATTGGCGGTCCCATTTACTCGACGGCGATGCGCGCGCCGACGCATTCTCCAGCGGACGTCGTCGACCGTGGTTCTCTGGGCTTGATTGGCACCGCGCTGCCGTGGACTGACTACGCGCCCGTTTCCTCCAGCGACGTCGAACCCGGTTCCCTCGGCCTCATCAGCGTCTACATCGGTCTGCACCACACGACCGAGGCCGACCGGGCTCCGTACGTCCGCTCCTTGCATCGCGCTCTAGGCGCAGGAGGCAAGGTCATCATTCGCGACCACGACGTGCGGGACGATGAATTTCGCCATCTGGTGGCACTGGCGCACGATGTGTTCAACGTCGGGACGGGCGAGATCTGGGCGACGAACGAACGTGAGCGTAGGAATTTCTACTCGCTCGATACGCTCACCACGCTTTTCGAGGGCGAGGGCTTTTTCGCACAAGGGCCGGGTCTCGTGCAGGCTGGCGACCCGACCAAGAACACTCTGCTCTGTTTCGTGAAGAGTGGGGCATGAAGCGTCGGGGCATCGCTCGCAAGCTGGTGTTGGGCCTGGCACTGTTTGGCGCGGGCGTCGTCGCTTGTTCTGTCTGGCTCTACGCGGCCGCCGACGACAGCTTGGAGTTTCAACCGAACGAGTACGTGGTCACCGAGGTTACGCAGCTCAACCGCATCCAGGTGGCGGACGTATTCGTGCCTCGGACGACTGCCGAGATTGCCAAGATCTTGGCTGCTAGCTCGGGGCCCGTTTCGATTGGCGGGGCGCGCTGCAGCATGGGTGGACAAATTGCGGAGCCGGGCAGCACTCACCTGGACTTACGCCGTTTCTCCGATGTCTTGGAGTTCTCGCCCCTGGAACGCACGATCACCGTCGAGGCCGGCAGCACCTGGCGGGACATCCAGGACCGCATCGATCCCGACAATCTGTCGATCAAGATTATGCAGACCTACTCCAACTTCACTGTAGGAGGATCGCTCAGCGTCAACGCGCATGGGCGTTACATGGGACGCGGCCCGATAGTCCAATCCGTGCGCGCGCTGCGTCTGGTCATGGCCGACGGCGCGATCGTCGACGCTTCACCCAAAGAAAACGCAGAGCTCTTCTACGGCGTAGTCGGTGGGTACGGTGGCCTTGCGGTCATCGCCGAGGTGACTCTCGATCTGGTTGCGAACGGCAAGGTCGAGCGAAACACCAAGACCATGCCCACGACCGAGTATGCGGAGTTTTTCCGCACGCACGTGCGTGACGAAGGCGGGATCGTCTTTCACAATGCCGATCTGGCGCCGCCGGACTTCGACACGGCGCGCGTCGTCTCGTGGAGCGAGAGTGAGGCTGAGCTGACCGACACTGCGCGACTGATCCCGCGCGGCCAAGACTATTCGTGGCGCGCCGCCCTCGTGAACGGCACCGCGAGCTTTCCGGGCGGCTATGCTCTCCGCAAGCACGTGTTGGAGCCTATTTTCTATTGGGACGAGCCCGTCACCTGGCGCAACCACGAGGCGAGCTACGACATCGCAGAACTCGAGCCGCCCGACCGCCAGGACGAGACCTACGTCCTTCGCGAGTATTTCGTTCCAGAGGCGCGGTTTGACGAGTTCGTCCCGAAGATGCGCGACGTCTTCTCGCGCAACGAGGTGCCGGTCATCAACGTCTCGGTGCGTCATGCCAGCACCGACCCTGGAACGCTGCTCGCGTGGGCGCGCGGTGAAACGTTCGCGTTCGTCGTTTACTACCAGCAAGGCACGACTCCGGAAGCGATCGATGGTGTACGGCGCTGGTCACGCGAGATGATCGATGCGGTCCTCTCCGTCGGGGGCACTTACTACCTGCCCTATCAAAACCACGCGACCCGAGCGCAATTTCTGCAGGCCTACCCGCGCGCCGCCGAGTTCTTCGCGCTCAAAGAGCGAGTCGATCCAACCCTGCGTCTCCAGAATTCGCTTTTTTACCACTACGGGCCAAGCCCGCGCGCCCGGCGCGACGAGAAGCTTGCCTCGCTCGGCTACCAGAAGAAACCCGAAGGGCAGACGCTGTTGACGGTACCCGAGTGGTACTTGGTCTGGAATCCGCTCGAGTACGTCGAGCACCTCGAGCGAGGTCACGCGCCCGATACTTTTCCTTTCTGGGAGAGCGTTCGGGAGTACATGAGCCTGTACAAGAAGGTCATCCGCGCGAGCGATGGCGTCTATCCGCACAACGACGAGTACGTCACCATGTTGCGCGTCATCGGCGCGAGTACGGCCGTCGAGTACCTGACCAAAGGGGCCTACGAAGCCAGTATCGGTCGCCTGTTCCGCTGGACGGCATCCGCGCCGAACAATGCCGAGCAACGACTCATCACTGAGGCGCAGCGCTCCTACAGCCAGCTGATTTTCGATAAAGCGTGGTACGAGTTTCGGTTCTTGCCGTGGGTGGCGCGCATCTGGAGCGAGACACCAATCTTGGGGGCGGATTTCCTGCGTCGGACAGAGCGCAAATTGGCATTTTCAGCTGAATTCGCGGTCAAAGCGGCTTACGCGCAATTGGTCGGTTGGGCGGCGCAGAGCGCCTACGGTCCGAGCGAAGAGCGGGTGCAAATCGTGGCGCAACGACCGGAAGGAGCAAAGCCGTGGCCGCCTGGAGTGCGCACGGTCGGCGCACTTGCGCCAGCGACGGAACTCATCGAGTTGGGTCGCTGGAACGAATTTTCGAAGGTCGTGCCGCACCTCGCCAGCGAAGGGTTCGACTTCGTCGAAATAGCCGGCAACGACCACATCGCGGTGTCGCTCGTCGAGGACGTCTCGCGACCGTTTCGGTCCGACCAGGCCCAGCGACTCCTCCAGTCGCGCGTGGTTTCCAACCCCGCGAAGAAAAGAACCGTCTGGTTCGTCACGGTGCCGCGCCTGGGGCCCTTCTTGCGGCAAGCGCAGGCCGCGGGCGTTCGAATCGAACACGTCTACGACTACTGAGCCCACCAGTGAGCAAACGGTTCAGCCTTTGGTTCCGACAGCCTTCCGATAACTCGCGACCGCACGATGCAGCGGGCCGAGCCAGCCGCTGTGTTTCTTGAGTCGCGAGTTCTCTCGCTCCAGCTGCTTCACGCGCTTGCGCGCGCCTTCGAGCTCCGAGAAGACACTGCGCATCGAAGGCTGGGGCGAGTTCTCGTAAGGAATAGGCGGCAGGGAGACCCGCGTCAGCAACTCGGCCAGATCGGTCGGCAGGGAGTACGCGTCACGGTTCAGTTGTTGGTTCTGGCGCCAGATCGTGCCGTTGACGAACTCGCGTGTGATTGGATTGTCACGCGCGAGCGTCATGAAGCAAGACATGCGATCGGAGTCGGAGTCGCGGTCGCGGAGAGAAACGATGCCTTTGTGATAGAGGCGAGTATCGAACAAGATAACGTCGCCCAGACGCGAATTGATCGGTACGCCTCTCGCCGCATCCGGAGGTCCATCCTTCAGGTGCGTCCCTGGAATGACACTGAGCCCCACGCCACCCTGGTGGTCCTGACAGTAGACGCAGATTTTGTAGACGGCGTAGTCGCTCGTGTCGAAGATCTCGGTCTTGCAGAAGTCGAAGTACAGGCCCTTGTTGATGCTGTCGCGATGCCAGGAAGCGGTGCGATTGATCTGAATGTCGCTGTGGTGGCAGTAGCCAGGAGCGAACTCCAGGATATCCGCGACCGTTTCGAACAGCGCCTGCTGTTCCAGCAAGATGCGCGTGTCAGGGAATCGGCCCAGCGAGTCGGGCTCGGCCCCCGCCACCGTGCTCTCGTCCGCCTTGCGCTTGCGGTAGAGGGTCTCGCCCAAGACCTTGCGGTAGTCCGACATGAAGGCGGGTGACAGGGCACCCTTCAGCAGGGTGTAACCGTTCTGGGAGAGTTCTCGTCGTTGTAGAGCGCGATCTTGTGACATAGGAGCCTATCGGGCCGGGGTGAGGCGGACACACTCGCACCTTTGGCGACGGCCCGGAAGTCAGGACTCGACCATTCCGGCCGGACCGCCTTCACAGGGACCGTCGCGATTTGAGCTCCAAATAGCGATTGATCAGCTGCGGCGTCAGGTCGCGGCTGGAGGCCTCGATCACCAGAGCCCCGGTCTTCCTCAGCGTTGCGAGCGCTTGCGCCTTCCAAGAGAGGAGTTCAGCCAGTGCGCCTTTTTCGTAAAGGTCGCGGCGCGAAGGCGTTCGGTTGGGCGCGTGGATGCGCTGAAGCATATCCGTGTCCTCGAGCACGACGACGAGCGCGATGTGTTTTCGCGAAAGCAAACGCAGCTGTTCGCTCAACTCACTGGCCGCCGAGTCGTCGAGCAACTGGGTGAAGACGACGAACAGCGAGCGCTGTTTGACCCGTTCGAGCAGCGGCAAGAAGCCGCGCGCGAAGGCAGAGTCGGTGAGGGTGGGCTTGAGGGCGTAGCTTTCGCGAGTGATGCGGTGGGTCGTCTTGGGGCCACCTTGCGGTGGCACGAACACGCGCACTTCTTCGTCGAAACACAGAAGACCCACGCGATCGCCGCCCCGGCAGGCGACGTGGGCCATGAGCAGGCAGGCGTTGAGCGCATGATCGAACTGCGAAAGCCCATCGACCACGGCCGTCATCAGGCGTCCGGCGTCGAGCACCAGGATCACGTTTTGGTCGCTCTCGAGCTGGTGTTCGCGCGTGGTCAGTTTCCCGCGCCGTGCAGTGGCCTTCCAGTCGACGAACCGATAGTTGTCGTCGCTCGAGTAGTCGCGCAAACGTGCAAACTCGGATTCACCACCCCGCAGTGCGCTGGCTCGAACCAGCGCGTACTGGCGATGCTTTCGGGCGAGCAGCTCGTAGCTCCGTATGGTGGCCAAGTCGGGATAGATGCGGACGGGGTCGCGCGCCGACAGACGAACTTGACGCACCCAAAATCCGAGACGCGACGCGTAGCGAACGAAGTGGTCGCCCAAGGCTTCGCTGCCTCGTTCGTCTGGCACCAAATGGTGGCGAACGCGCGCGGTGCGGCCGGGCGTGAGACGAGCCCGCAGCGGGAATTCCGCGCAGCTCGTCCCCAGGGGCAAATCGGAGCGAATCTCGACATCGATCGGTCGATTACCAGCCCATTCGATCACCAGATCGACTGGATTCGGTTTGCCCACGGAGAAGACGTCTCGGTAGTCGCGCCTGATGGAGAACCGAGCTTTTCCAAGCAGCAGGCGATCGATCACGGCGAGCGCCAGCAGACAGCCGTCGAGTCCGAAAATGACCCACGACAATTCGGGGGCGTAGAGGAGTCCCAGCGACAATAGGCTCGGCAACACAAAGGCGAGCGCGAGCCACGGGGACGGAAAAGTCGCCGTGGCGGGGCCTGGGGCGCTCCGTGTGCTCGGCTCGCGTTGACTCAAGCCACGCCGCCCGGCACGCTTGTTTCCACCAAAATCGACGCGATCACGTCGTCTGGTGAAATGCCCTCGAGTTCGGCATCGGGGTAGAGCACGATGCGATGCCGCAGGATCGAGCGGGCCAAGGTCTTCACGTCGTCGGGTACGACGAAGTTGCGACCCTGGGATGCGGCCTGCGTGCGAGCGGTGACGAGCAAACCGACGGAAGCTCGGGGCGACGCCCCCACATCGATGCTTTTGTGGTCGCGCGTGGCGAGGACCAAACGGGTGATGTAGTCTAGAATGCTGTGATCGACTGCGACGTCGCTAGCGGCTTGGCGCATCGCCACCAAGTCGTCGACGGAAAGAACTCGTGCGAGCGTCAGCACTTGTGGGTCGAAACCAGCCACGTACGCGTGCAGGAGAGCCTTCTCGACCTCGAAAGCAGGGTAGGCGACGTTTACCTTGAGCAAGAAGCGGTCGAGCTGAGCTTCGGGAAGGGGATAGGTGCCCTGACTCTCCAGGGGATTCTGGGTGGCCAGCACCAAGAACGGCATCGGTAGGGCGCGCGTCACGCCGTCGGTCGTCACTGCGCGCTCTTGCATGGCTTCGAGCAGGGACGATTGTGTCTTGGCTGGTGCGCGGTTGATTTCGTCGGCCAAAAGTAGCTGTGTGAACACCGGACCGGGGATGAATTCGAAGTCCCCCGACTTTTGGTTGAACACGTTTCCACCGGTCACGTCGCTCGGCATTAGGTCCGGAGTGAACTGAATGCGGTTGAAGGAGCACCCGAGCACCTGGGATAGCGCTCGCACGAGCAGCGTCTTGCCAAGACCGGGGACGCCTTCGAGCAGCACGTGGCCCCCCGAGATAGCAGCCAAGAGTGCGTGCTCGACGACGTCGCGTTGGCCAAGCACCACGGACGCTACTTCGTCGACGGCGCGATCGAATTTTTGTTTGAACTCTGCTGTGTCCACGAAATTCCCTCGGTTTTCTCTAGCGAGAGCGCGTCCCGGCGACGGCCCGTTCGAGCACGCGGAAGCGCTCGAGATGTTGTTTTTCGGTCTCGCCGAGCTCGCTGGCTGTGCGAGCGAGCGCGAGACACCGGCTGAGTTCGGTGGCTTGGGCGTCGTTTTTGGTCGACGCGCGCGCCAAGCTGCGCGGCGTATCCTCACGACTCGCGACCCGTTTGCGCAGGATCTCCCGGGTCCATTCGGCGTAGCGGCTCAGAGAGAACGCCGACGCCGACGCCCGCGCATATTGAGCGCCCAGAGCCTCTGCGTGTTCGACGAACGCGCGTCGCGCACTCGTACGCTCGTCCTGCGGTGAACCGAAGCGGCGCCCACGCGCCAGTGCATAAAGGCCAAGCAGCACCATGACATGCGCGGCCCACGTTCCAAGTCCTGCGCGTCGCAGGCTTTCGAGCGGATGGTGAGCACCTTCGCCTGTCCAGGGCCCGAAGAGCTGGACCGAGGCCCCGTCGACGTCGGCCAAACCGAGCGCCAAGCTGGCGTTGTCCGCGACGCCCAGAGCGCGGTTCTCGAACAGGCTGCGGCTGGCTACGCGCGTGACCCAGCCTTCTCCATACACCGAGACGTCGGCCACGACCTTGGATCCGCACGAAGCGAGCGCCGCGCCCTCGGGGCGTTTCGCGACGAATCCGCGCAGCGGGCCGACCGAGCGCACTCGGAGCTCAGGTGCGAGCAAAGGAGCCCCGCACTCTTCGCTCTTCGCGTCCAGATCGAATACCTTCGCGAACTCGGGGTTGGGCTCGACCACGACGAGGTGGCCGCCACTTTCGACCCAGTCGTGCAAGACGTTCCAGTCGAATGTGACGAGCGGAGTGGAAAGAGATATGACGGTCGTCGTTTCCTCGTCGACTGAGGAGACTCTACGAATCTGCTTGGACATGCTCTCGGCGTTCTCGGAAACCAGCTCCTCGAACAACCCGAAGCCACGCGGCCCCCGGTGTGCCACCGGATCTTCCGGTAACTCGAGATCGGAGCAGCCGCCCAGCGCGAGCAATAGCAGCAAGAGCACCGGCAGCGGGCGAGCCGATCGGGCCGCTTGCGAGGTCGCAGACGGCAAGATCGGCAGCTCGGAAAAGCGAGCCAGCAGGCTGCGCGCAGCGCTTTCCATCGGCGTCTCTGGACGGAAGCGCTGCTCGTCGAGCGACAGCGCCAGATCGCGGACTTCGCGCCGGACGCTTTCCGGTAGTTCAGCGACATAGTCGCGCGTGGTCTTGCTCTTGTGAACGACGATCAGCTGGTTCTCGGCGAGATGGACCATTGTCGTTCGGTAGAGCAGGTGCAGAGCCTCGCGGATTGCCCCGGTCTCGAGCATCGCGCGGGCGGCGGCGAAGAGTTCGGCCGCAGAACGGTCGTCGCCCTCGAACGAGAGAGGTGTGGGGGGCAGTTCGCTGGTCGGTATTTCGACCACGGAAACGGTCTGGCGAGCCGCGAAGCGCTTCGCCCACAGCCTCACCAGCCAGGCGAGTCCGACCACCAGGAGCGCCCAGAACAGGATGCGGGCGAAGACGTCGCCAGCAATGCCGAGCTTGTCCAAGAGCGAGCCGAGCCAGCTTGGACTCTCGTCCTTGTCCGGCGCTTCATCTTCCCAGGCCGGCCTCTGGCAAGCGAGTTGAAGTCCGGGACAATCTGCGAGCAAAGCTGGCTTTTGTGCGCACAGCTCACGCTTGTCGTCCCGCCAGAGCCGGTAGTTGGTGCTGCTGCAGAACGCGAAGTCTCCCGAGTGCAAACGCTCGCGCGCCCGACGATCGAGCGCTTCATCGTTTTGGAGACGCGCCGCGTCTTCGGTCGCGCAGGCGCGCTGGGCCCCGGGGAGACCAAGCGCGAAGGCGCTCACGCACGCAGACACGAGCCAGATCCCGAGCCTAGGCACTTTCCCCCTGAGCGAGAGGCATCAAGGCCACTTGTACATCCCAGCCATCCTGGCGTGTTCGCTCGTTGATGTAGGCCAAGAAGCGAAACGTAGTCGTGTAGGGAACGGCGGCGAAGAGGCCCAGGAGCGCGAAGGTCGAACCGCCCTCCTCGAACAGCATTTCGTCGTCGATGGCCCAATCGAGACCGTCGACAACGACACTGCGCAAGACCATTTCGGCGAGCAGCACGAAGGCGATGATGAAGAAGGAGCGGAGCAGGACGGTCTCGATGCCGACTCCGCTTCGAGCGCGCAAGAACTTTCGGGCGCGACCGAGCGACCGCCAAGCCGAGGCGCGTTCGAGAACGAGCGCTTCGGGCACGAAGCAATAGCCTGCAGCGACGAGCAGCGGACCGATGACGATGACGATGCTGAATGCGCACGCGACCCAAACCATCGTCCGCGCCATGGCAAAGGGAAGCAGCAAACGCAGTGCCTCACGCAGGACGCGCCCGACGCTGGCCTGACGATCGAACAGCAGCAGGCCCGCCAAGGATAGAAACGGCAACTCGAGCAATGAACTCAGAATCCAAGCCACCGACCAGACCACCAGCCACGAGCAGTCGAAGAAGTGTCTGAGCAGCACGCAACCGAGCCAAGCCGGGACCAGGGTGTAGAGAGCGAGCCAGAGGTAGGGTCGGGGCGCGAGGTGGCGCAAGAACCGCAGGCTCAGATCCACGACCTCCATGGCTCTGCGACTTCGGAGGACGATGGTGATGTTGCCGAGATTCATCGCGCCTTCCGTCTTCCGGCAAAGCCGAGGTACAGCACGACGAGCGTCATCAAGCCGATGCCGACGCCCCATTTGAGCCGGGCGGGCGCAGAGGAAGGCGACCAAAAGCCCTCGACGAACGCCGCGGCGAGCAGCATGAGTGCCGCTCCCACGACCTGCGCCAAGATGCCGTGTCGCTGGTGCCACAGCGACCCGAGACGCGTTCGTCCCTCGGTGACCAGAAGAGCACGCCCCATTTCGAGGCCAGCCGCACCGGAGATGACAATCGCGGTAAGTTCGAGCGGCGCGTGACCCGCGATGAACGTCAGGATGTTGATCCCGCCACCCGTTTGAATCACATGCCCGGTGATCGCGCCGGTGATCGCTCCGTTGTAGACCAGGAAAAACGCCGTACCGAGCCCGAACAGGATCCCTGTCGCGAAACAACGGAAGGCGATGCCTACATTGTTGTAGACGTAAAACCCCGCCATCGTGGCGCTCTCTCCCCCAGTTCGACCCGACGGTTCCTGGCTGTAGGCCTCAGCCATTTGCTCGAGCGTTTCGATGGGCAAGATGCGAGCGGCTGCTTCGGGATTGAACAGGGTCTGACTCAGCGTCAGGGCGAAAGGTACGAAAAACAAGAAGCAGGCAATACCGAACAACGCACCATTTTTGCGGAGTGCGCGCGGGAACTCGCGGACCATGAACGAACGCCAATTCGAGAGGGGTTCGGGGCGTGCATCGTAGAGCGCCGCGTGTGCTCTCGAGACCAAAGCGTCGACATAGTGCAATGCCGAAGGGTTCAGTCCCAGTCGCTCGGCCCGCATGCGGTCGGTGCAGACTTCGCGGTAGAGACGCGCGACGCGCGAAATCACTGCGGCAGGGCGTTTGGCGAGCGGGCGGTCGCCCACCAGCTCAGAGGCAAGCGCTTCCCAAATAGGCCGCCTTGCCTGGACGAATGCGTCGACGTTCTTGAAGCTCACGAGTCGACGGTCCGTTCGTGCAAGGTCTCGAGCAGAGCCAGCGCGTCGGCGTCGGGCACGTCGAAGCGAGCGCGCAGTGTTGGCGCCCAGATTTCGGCGAGTTCCCGGGCGCGCGCCACGCTCAACTCAGGCGCGCGACGATGAAAAAGAGCCAAGGCGGCGCGCTCACGGCGGCTCAGCATCGGTCGTGCCGGTAGTGGCAGTGCAGTCCCGGGGGGGCGCGGGGCAGTCGCGGCTCGCTCGCGCTTGGTACTGGGGCCCAGTCCCGTCGCTCGGGGCTCGAACACCACGATTGTTCGGGCGACGAGATCCCCGAGTCTGCGGAACTTGTCGTCGAGGCACATCGTGATGACGCCGACGACGTAGAACGTAGGCAGGAGGTCCGCTGCGCGCAGCAGGTTGCGGAGCAGGCTGTCGCCGAAAGACACGGGCAGGCCGTCTTGGCGGATGACGCGCAGACGTAGAGCTCGCTTGCCTGGCGAAGCGCCGCGAGAAAGGCTCTCGAAGAACAGGAAGTAGCCCCACTCAACGACGAAGAACAGGAGCAGTAAGATGCCGAGTTCGAGCCCCCAAAGGTCGGCGAAGAAACTACCTCCGGCCAAGGCGACGAGGAACACGGCCATGCCGAGGATCAGTCCGCGGATGCCAAAGTCGACCAGATAAGCCGCGAAACGCTGACCGGGACCAGCTAGTTGATAGCGAAATGTGACGTGCTCGGGCGTTTCGAGAACGAGAGTCGTGTCGAGCGCTGCGCCGTAGATGACCGCAGCGCCGTAGATGCGTAGAGGGGCATTCCCCGACGGCTCCGGCGGATTCCTTCGCATCACCAGCGGATCATCCGTCTTTGTGAGGCTCTTGGACAGACGACTTGTGCGATCGGCGGATTTCGGTTCCTGTGCTCATTAGTGCGCGTCGTGCGCGCTGCAGCAACTCGGTCCACCATCATGACAATCGATCAGAACCCCTACGAAGCGCCGCGGGCGGCCACTACGGAAAATTTCGGCAACCGGGCTGGCGGGCACTCACGGGAATTCGGCATCGGCGAAGTGCTGGGCCTCGGCCTCACCGCCGTGCGCCGGCAGCCGGTCGAGCTGGTCGGGGGCTACTTTTTGACGTTCTTCGTCAGCTGGCTCGTGCAGATGTTGCCACAGTTGCTGCTGGTTGCGGGCTTGGTGCCAACGGGTTCCATCGCAGGCGCCGCGCTGGTTGCCGGCTCGGGTTCGCTCCTGGGCCTGCTCGCCAGCTCTTTCTTCCTCGTTGGGCAGCTGCGCGTGGCCTTGGCTGCTGCGCGCGGCGAAGTCGTCGAGCTCTCCCAGTTTTTCTCGGGAGGCGACCGTTTTGGTATCGCTTTGTTGGTCCAGATTGTTCAGGGCGTCTGCATCATCGTCGGCACGATCTTCTTCGTCGTACCGGGCTTGATTCTTGCGCTCGGCTGGAGCCTCGCGACGCTGTTCGTAGCTGACAGCGACTGCGGTGTCGGCGAAGCACTCAGCGAGAGCTGGGCCATGACGCGCGGCCAACGCGGCAAGCTCTTCTTGTTCGCATTGGCGGCCATCGCCGTATTGTTCTTGGGGCTTTTGGCGCTCGTGGTCGGCATGTTCGTCGCGCTGCCCATCATCCTCGTGGCGTTCGCGACCATCTACGTACGCATCACTGGCAACGTCGAGTCCCCCAGCTGAACTCAGTCGGGGATCTGGGTCCCCCACGTCGCCCTGCGACACGAGTTCGTCGGCGAGGTGGGCCAGGTTCACTCGAGTTCGAGCGATCTGCGGTTACTTGCGATCTGCGGCCAGCGCCGAGCGTGCGTGCCACTCTTGCAGCGAACGCACGCCCGAGGTCTCGTCCGGTCCCAGGATGGCCTTGGCTTCCATCGCGTCGACGGCCGCGGCGCCGGCGGCGATGGTCGTGAAGTAGGGCACGCCTTGAATCAAGGCGTTGCGCCGGATCGAGTAGCTGTCCCGAATGGCCTGGGCGCCTTGGGTCGTGTTGATGACCAACTGGATGCGGCGCTCGCGAATGGCGTCGACGACGTGTGGCGAACCCTCGAGCACTTTGTTGATCGACTCGGCGGGAATGCGCGCTTCGGCCAGGGCCTCCGCCGTGCCCTTGGTCGCCACGATGCCGAAGCCCAGGTTGCGCAGGCGTCGAGCGAGCACGCACGCCACTTCCTTGTCCTCGTTCTGCACGCTGATGAAGGCATTGCCTGCGTCCGGCAGCGTCGAATTGGCCGACGCTGCAGCCTTGCCAAAGGCCAGCGCGGTCGTCAGTGAGATACCCATCACCTCGCCGGTGGAGCGCATCTCGGGGCCCAGAATGGTGTCGACGCCAGGAAACTTGTTGAACGGGAACACCGACTCTTTGATCGAAACGTGGGTCGGTAAGGCTTGGTCGAAGATGCCCAGTTGGTCCAGCGTGCGCCCCACCATCACTTGAGCCGCGATCTTGGCCAACGGCCTGCCGGTGGCCTTGGCGACGAAGGGCACCGTACGTGAAGCGCGCGGATTCACCTCGATCACGTAGACCTCGTCGTTCTTGACGGCGAACTGCACGTTCATGAGGCCCACGACGCCTAGTTCGATCGCCAAAGCCCGCGTGTTTTGTTCGATGCGCGCCACCACTGCTCGGCCCAACGAATGCGGAGGCAGCACGCTGGTCGAGTCACCCGAGTGCACACCGGCTTCTTCGATGTGCTGCATCACGCCGCCAATCACTGCGCGCTTGCCGTCAGACACGCAATCGACGTCCACCTCGGTCGCGTTCTTCAGGTATTGGTCGATCAGTAGTGTGGGGACCAGTCCTTCGTCGCGGGCGGCGTCGACGGCGATGCCGACGTAGTCCTCGAGCTCACCTTCGTTTTCACAGGCCATCATCGCTCGGCCACCCAGCACGTAGGACGGACGGACCAGCACCGGGTACCCGATCTGCTCGGCGATGACCTTGGCCTCCGCCGGATCCTTCGCGATGCCGGCTCGCGGACGCTTGAGGCCGAGCTTGGTCAGGAGTTCGTCGAAGCGCTGACGATCCTCGGCGCGGTCAATGGCGTCGGCGCTGGTGCCCAGCAGCTTCACACCGCGTTGTTCGAGCGGTACGGCCAGCTTCAGCGGCGTTTGGCCGCCAAACTGGACGATCACGCCGAGCAGCTCGCCCTTTTTGCTTTCTTCGTCGACGATCGACAGCACGTCTTCCAACGTAAGTGGTTCGAAGTAGAGGCGGTCGGCGGTGTCATAGTCCGTCGAAACCGTCTCGGGATTGCAGTTGACCATGATCGTCTCGATGCCCAGATCGCGCAGCGCAAACACGGCGTGACAACAGCAGTAGTCGAATTCGATGCCTTGACCGATGCGGTTGGGTCCACCGCCGAGGATGATGACCTTCTGTCGATCGCTGACGTCCGATTCCGACTCGGTCTCATAGGTCGAGTAGAGGTAGGGAGTGAAAGCCGGGAACTCGGCAGCGCAGGTGTCCACGCGATGAAAGACCGGCGTGACGCCCAGGGCCTTGCGGGTAGCGCGAACGTCGTCCTCACTCTCGGTCCGCAGACTGGCAATCTGTGCGTCGCCGAAGCCCAGCCGCTTGGCCTCCAGCAGCAGGTCGTAGTCCAGCGTGGTCGCTTCGCTCAGCTTCTTCTCGTGCTCCAAGATGCGCTCGAACTGAGCGATCCACCAAGGATCGATACCCGTCAGTTCGTTCACTTCTTCGGCGCTGATACCTTCGCGTAGCGCGTCACCGACGTAGAACAGGCGTTCTGCGGTCGGACGCTTGATGACTTTGCGCAGGGCATTCTGCAGTTCGTCCGGACCTGGCGGGGGCAGCGTGGGCCGAGGCTTGTTGGCCGGAGGTGCTTCGTTGGCGAAGTCACGCATGACCGACTTCTTCTGTGCCAGCACGCGGTAGTCGATGCGGTCGCGCAGACTGACAAAGCCTGCCTTGCCCGTCTCCAGCGAGCGAGCGGCCTTCTGCAACGCCTCGGGGAAGGTGCGACCAATGGCCATGACCTCGCCGACGCTCTTCATCTGTGTGCCCAGCATGTCGTCGGCACCTGGGAACTTCTCGAAGGCAAAGCGTGGCCATTTGACGACCGTGTAGTCGATGGTCGGCTCGAAAGCGGCGCTGGTCTTCGTGATGTCGTTCTCGAGTTCGTCGAGCGTCATACCCACGGCCAATTTGGCGGCGATCTTGGCGATCGGGTAGCCCGTCGCCTTGGAGGCCAATGCGCTCGATCGCGACACGCGCGGATTCATCTCGATGACGATTACTCGACCGGTCTTGGGATCGATCGCGAACTGCACGTTCGAGCCACCGGTCTCGACGCCGATTTCTTCCATGACCGTCCGCGCTTGGTCACGCAGTCGCTGGTACTCCTTGTCGGTCAGCGTCATCGCGGGAGCCACGGTGATCGAGTCACCGGTGTGCACGCCCATCGGGTCGACATTCTCGATCGTACAGATGACGATGAAGTTGTTCTTCTTGTCGCGAATGACTTCGAGCTCGAACTCTTTCCAGCCCAGCACGCTCTCTTCGACGAGCACCTCGTGCGTCGGCGATTGGCTGAGCGCCCACTCCACTTTGGCCTCGAATTCGCTGGGATCGTAGACGATTCCGCCGCCCTGACCGCCCATGGTGAAGCTCGGCCGCAGGATGACCGGGAAGCCCGTTTCCTTCACGATCTCGTAGGCTTCGGCCAGGGAACCGGCGTGACCGGACTTGGGTGTGTCGAGGCCCACCTTCGTCATGGCGTCTTTGAACAGTAGACGATCTTCGGCTTTGCGGATGGCATCCACTTGCGCGCCGATCAGCTTGACTCCGTGCTTCGAGAGCACTCCGCGATCGTGCAGCGCCAGCGCTAGGTTGAGCGCGGTTTGCCCACCAAGCGTCGGCAATAGTGCGTCCGGACGCTCGCGCTCGATGATGGCGGTGAGGTGCGGGACGTCGAGCGGTTCGATGTAGGTGCGTCGCACCAACTCCGGATCCGTCATGATGGTTGCGGGATTGCTGTTGACGAGAATGACGTCGTACCCAAGGTCACGCAGCGCCTTGGCGCCTTGTGTTCCGGAGTAGTCGAACTCGCACGCCTGACCGATCACGATCGGGCCTGAACCAATGAGCAAAATCTTCTTGATGTCGTCGCGGGCCGGCACGAGCGCGCCCTTAGCACAGCCCGTTTTATTTGGCGCCCCTCCCCAAAACCGGGGTGTTGGCAATTACAGACACCCCGATTCGCGGCCGATATTCTGGTTCAGAGCCTGACTTGACGGGTCCCAGGGCTTCCGTCATAAACGTCGGCCCCGACCAGCCAGAAAACCTCGGTTCTCTGGCTTTTGGCTGGCTTCCAGCGGCTCACTCATGAGTGCCGCGGCGGCCTTTCCCCTCCAGGAGAAAATCTCATGCCCAAAATGAAGACGAATCGCGCTGCATCCAAGCGCTTCAAGATCACCGGTTCGGGTCGCGTTCGCCGCCCGAAGATGGGCGGTCAGCACAGCTTTCGAGGAAAGAGCCGCAAGCAGAAGCGTCGGCTCCGGGACAACGACATGGTCCACCCCACGATGGAGAAGCGCATCAAGCTTCTCCTCCCGTACGCGTGAGACCCTCTCCTCTTTTCCCGTCAAAATAACCTTTCAGAAAGCAGTCATACATGTCTCGAGTCAAAAGGGGTCCTTACCCTCGCCGTCGTCACAAGCGCGTCTTCAAGCAAACCAAGGGCTTTTGGGGCGGCCGCAAGAACCGCATCCGCCAGGCAGTGCGCTGCCTGTGGAAGAGCTGGCAGTACGCCTACGTCGGCCGCAAACTGCGCAAACGTGACTTCCGCAGTCTGTGGATTCAGCGCATCAACGCCGCTTGTCGCGAAAACGGCACCAGCTACTCGCGCTTCATCGGCGGCCTCAAGGCAGCTGGTATCGAGCTCGATCGCAAGGTGCTAGCGGACATCGCAGTGCACGACGCTGCAGCCTTCAAGAAGCTGACCGAGCTAGCCGTCCAGGTTCACGCTCAAGCCGCTGAATGAAGTAGAGTGCGTGGGCGAACGTGTCTGACGCCATTTCCAAGATCGTCGACGCCCTCAGCGACATGAGGGAACGATTCCGAGGACAGCTCGCGGAGGTTTCCGACGAGCTGGCCTTGCGTACCGCGCGTTCGGAGCTGCTCGGCAAGAAGGGCGAGCTGACCTCGTTGCTTCGGGGCATGGGTCAGGTTCCCGCCGAGAGCCGCAAGGACGTGGGCGAGCGTGTCAACCGGGCGCGTGAAGAACTCGAAGGCTTGTTCGAGGAGCGTCTGGCCGAGCTGCATCGGGCGGCGCGCCGTGCCGACCTCGATGCTACGCCGTTCGACCTCAGCCTACCCGCGCGTCCGTTGCCGCGGGGCCATCGCCATCCGGTGAGTCTCGTGAAGGACGAGATCCTCGACATCTTCGAGTCGCTCGGCTTCGCCATTTCCTGGGGTCCCGAAGTCGAGCTCGAGACCAATAACTTCGAGAAGCTGGCCTTCCCCCCCGACCATCCTGCCACGGACATGCAGGACACCTTCTGGGTCGACGTGACGGGTTCGGCGCGAGACATTCGCACGCTGCTACGAACGCACACCTCGAGTGTGCAGATTCGCGAGATGTCGACCCACACGCCGCCTCTCGCCATCGTCACGGGTGGCGCAGTGTATCGTCGCGACGACGACGTCACGCACTCGCCGATGTTCCATCAGGTCGAGGGTTTCTACGTAGCGCGCGACGTCTCGTTCGCCGAGCTCAAGGGAGTGCTCACTGCGTTCGTTCATCGACTCTACGGTGACGGCGTGCCGGTGCGCTTTCGGCCAAGCTATTTTCCGTTCGTCGAACCGGGCGCCGAAGTTGACGTCGGTTGTGTGTTCTGTTCGGTCGACGACGGTTCGCGTACTGCCTGTCGCGTCTGCAAAGCGACCGGTTGGCTCGAGGTGCTCGGCTGCGGGATGATCCATCCCGACGTGCTTTCGCACTGCGGCATCGATCCGGAGCGCTACACCGGTTTCGCCTTCGGGCTCGGTGTCGAACGCGTGGCCATGCTGCGCTACGGCGTGCCCGACATCCGCGTTCTGTTCGAAAACGACCCGCGCTTCCTCGCGCAGTTCTGAGCGCGTCAGCGTCGGACCGCGGCCCCCTGCATCAGGGCGTCGCGGAGCCTGCTCGGCCCCGACCGCAACTTTGTGCCAGTCCAGTGGGGCGCCGATGTCACGTCGACGCTCCTGCTCGGACTGGGGTCCCAGTGCGTCTGGGTGTGAGCTGGTCCGCGACCGGACACTTGTCCGCATCTGCCTCGTTTCAAGACAACTGTCCGGACAAACGGGGCGTTGGACGTCTACTGAGAACCAGGCTGATCCACTGCATTCAAGCGGGCGTACCTGTCGGTAGAGCACAAAGTCGAGAGGACGCAAGGGGTGGAACACTTCGTGCATATCTTTTTCCGCGAGCGTGCCGTTGATCGAAACGACCCGAGAACCCGAAAGCCCACTTCATACATCCGGAATATTCGTTCGATCGTCTCGGTTTCACCCCTGTCCCTCGTTTTTCTGCCCGCGTGAGACCACCCCCACCCACTGTGAGCTTGATTATGACCCAAAAGCGCCAAGCAGTCCGCAAGTCCACCGCCCAGCCCCGAGTGCAAGCCGCTCCAGCCGTGCGGTCCCCTCTTGCGCGCAGCGATACCGGCGCGGTGCGACCCCTCGCTCCGCGTGAAACGGCCGTGCGCGCTTCCTCCATCGTGCCGTCGCGCCGCGAGGACGAGGGCGGAGACTCCATCCTTACCCGTTATTTTCGGGAGATGGCCACCCACCAGGTGATGGGTGCCGAAGAGGAACTCGAGGCGGCAGAGCGCGTCGAGAAGAGCGAAGTGGAAATGTGGCGGCTCATTCTGTCTTACATGCCAGCGGCGCCGCACCTGCTCGCGGAGCTCGAGGTGCAGGCGACTGTCGCAGCCGAGGAAGATCGCCCAAATCTGGAGGCGCTTTCGAGCCTGCGCAGTTTGATTGTGGCGCACGGGCGTCAGGCCTCTGGCCTCAAGCCAGACCAGCAGGCTAGCTGGACAGAACTGTCCGAGACGCTGGCCCGCGCTCTGCGCATGCCCGACTCGGATCGCATTTGGATGAATACGGCTGCGCGTACTGCACAGCGTCTGAGCCAGGAGCTTGGAGCTGACGAAGACGAGCGTCCTGTCCTGCCCGAGACGGTGGAGTACCGCGAGTACGTCAGCCGGATTCGGCGCCAAGACACCCGTCAGCGCGAGGCCAAGAACCGATTCGTGAAGGCCAACCTGCGGCTCGTTGTCAGCATCGCGCGTCGCTACAATCGAGGTCGTCTGCCACTCATCGATCTGATCCAAGAAGGCAACATCGGCCTCATGAAGGCAGTCGAGCGCTTCGATCACACTCGGGGTTACCGCTTTTCCACCTACGCTTCGTGGTGGATTCGTCATGCCATCAGTCGTGCGCTGGCAGACAAGGGGCGCGCAGTCCGCATCCCCGTTCACATGCTCGACACTTACAATCGAGTGTCGCGCGCCACGCAAACGATCACGGCTCGCACGGGCCGTGAACCCACGCCGGAGGAGCTCGAGAAGGAAACGGGCATTCCCCAAGACAAGCTGGAAAAGGTGAAGGATTTGTACGCAGATACGCCTTTTTCTCTGGATCGGCCGGTCGGCGACGAAGATGGGCGGAAGTTCATCGACTTCTTGGTCGAAGAAAATACGCTCTCTCCTCACGACCAGTTGTCGGCGGAACGGTGGGCCGAAGAAGTGCGTCGCATGCTGGCGACTCTCACGCCCATCGAATCGAGCATCATTCGTTGGCGGTTTGGTCTGGATAACGAAGACGAGCTGACTCTCAAGGAGATTGGCGACAAGTACAACCTGTCGCGCGAACGTATCCGTCAGCTGCAAGAACAGGCCATCGGCAAGATCCGCAAGCACATGCGCGACTTCTGATTCTAATCAATCGCCCATACATCGGCCCCCGCTGGGCCGAGCGCAGAGCCCCGGGTCGTCGCAGGACGCCGCGGGGCTTTCCGCTTTTGGGACCCCACAACCGGGGGCAACTGTGGCTCGGATGGAATTCCAGTGCTGCAATCCAATGAAAACGCGAGGTTGGCGCTTTCATTGCTAAGCCTGGGCCGGGTTGCGGTGCATTGCAGGACTAGAACTCACAGAATTAGTCAATAGTTCTAGGTGTTTCGGTGTTCAGTGGTGCTCTTCATTTACATTTTGGTGGAGGCGCCCCATAAACCGGCAGCAATCGAGCGACCCCACGGAGACCAGAAATTTAGAGGCGAAACACGTTCGTCTCGACGCTTTCTGACCTGCCCGAGCCCCCTGAGGCCCTGGGCTGGACTGTGTGGGGCGAGGTATCGCTTACCGGTTCACTACGATGAAGCTGTTCGTCTTCCCCCGCTGGGCCAACAAGACCCGGCAGATCGCAGGATTCGCCCTGAGCGGTGCGCCGCTCTATCTCGTGGCATTCGTCTGGTACGGGGGATCCCCGAAAACCACGGACGTTGGCTACCAGCCTGAACAACCGGTTCCATACAGCCACGCCCTGCATGCAGGCGAAATGGGCATGGACTGCCGGTACTGCCACACCACCGTCGATCAGGCGGCGCATGCGGCAATTCCGCCAACCCAGACCTGTATGAACTGCCACACCCTCGTGCACCCAACGAGCCCCAAGCTCACGCCGGTGCGGGAGAGTGCGGCGACGGGGGTTCCGGTCGAGTGGGTGAAGGTCCACGACCTGCCGGACTATGTTTACTTCAATCACAGCGCGCACGTGACGCGCGGTGTGGGTTGCGTGTCCTGTCATGGACGCGTCGATCAGATGCCCGAAGTGTTCCAGCACGAACCTTTGAGCATGGGTTGGTGTTTGGACTGTCACCGCGAGCCGGAGAAGCACCTCCGTCCGCCTGAAGAAGTCACGAACATGAAATGGAAAGCACCGGGCGACCCCATCGCCTACGGCACGCAATTCCGCAAAGACAACAACATCAATCCTCCGACCGACTGCTCGACATGTCATCGATGAAGCCGAAGCCCGATAGCCGGCCCAAGTACTGGCGTAGTCTCTCCGAGCTCGAGGGTGACCCCGAGTTTCATGAATTCGTGGAACGCGAGTTCCGTTCGCCGGTCGAACAAGAAGCTCCGACCGCCGCTGGTCGACGCCGCTTCATGCAGATCATGGGCGCCTCGTTCGCGCTCACCGGCTGCTACTGGAAAGAGGAAAAGCTCCTCCCTCACACCAAGCAGCCCGAAGGTTTCGTGCCCGGCGAACCGGTGCACTATGCGACCCACATGGAACTGGCGGGGGACCCCGTCGGGCTGTGGGTGAAGAGCTACGACGGTCGCCCCATCAAGGTAGAAGGCAACCCGAACGACTCGGTCAGCCTCGGCGGCACGGGCGTCGCGCACCAGGCCGCGATCCTGGGGTTTTACGATCCCGACCGCAGCTCGAAGCCGCTGCAGCGGGGTGAGGCCACCAGCAGCGAGGCGTTCGATCAGGCGTTGCTTCTGGCCTTTCGCGCGGCAGCCAAGAAGGGTGGGCAAGGTTTTGCCGTTCTGAGTCGCGCCACGCGTTCGCCGAGCCTGCTTCGACTCAAGGCCGAGCTGAAGAAGCAGGCTCCCGAGGCCACCTGGACCACCTACGAGGCTGGCTATTGCGCAGGCCCTGACAAGGGCGCCGAGCTCGCCTTCGGTCACAAGGCGACGATGCGTTACAGCGTCGAAAAAGCCGACGTCATCGTTGCGCTCGATTCGGAGTTCATCGAGTCGGGCTCGCCCGGCGCTCTCGGTAGCGTGCGCTCGCTTGCCAGTCGGCGTGATCCCGACGTCGGCGAGATGAGCCGTATCTACGCTCTGGAGACGCGCCTATCGGAGATCGGATCTCTCGCCGATCATCGCGTGGCCGTTACCGCGTCCGCCATTCCTGCGTTGGTCGCACTGCTCGACGCGCGCATCAGCGCAGCACGCGGCGAAGCGGGCGCTCAGGCTGCGCCTAGCGACAACGCACTCGGCGGCGCCGAAGCCAAGAAGGTCATCGAGGTTGCAGCCAAGGATCTGCTCGAGCACGCGGGCCAGTCACTGGTCGTGGTCGGTGCCAAGCATGCACCCGAGGTGCACGCGGTCGTGCATCGCATTAACGTGTTGCTCGGCAACGTCGGCACGACCCTGACCTATCTCGAGCCCGCGGAGTCGATCAACGGAGGCGCGGACGATCTGGCGGCACTCGTGGCCGAGATGGAGGGCAACAAGGTAGAGACCTTGCTGATCCTCGGAGCGAACGCGGCCTACGACAGCGCAGCCGACATCGAATTCAAGGCAGCGCTCAGCAAGGTGAAGCAGAGCTTTCACATCGGCCTGTACGTGGATGAGACGGCAGAACTCGCTTCTTTCCATGCACCGGAGGCGCATTTCCTCGAAGCATGGAGCGACTCGCGCGCGCTCGATGGTACCCTGCGCATTGGGCAGCCGCTCATCGATCCGATCTTGAACGGCCGCACCTACGTCGAGCATCTCGCTCGATTCTTGGGTCTGCCCGAGACGTCCGGTCAGGCCATCGTACGCAAGACTCTGGGTTTGCGCGCCGACAAGGACTGGCAGAGCGCCGTCCACGACGGCTTTCTTGGACAGCCCAGCAAGTCGCTCGAGGTCAAGCTGCAGACCATCGCTCCAATCGCGCTCCCCCAGGCGGTCGAACTGGAAGTCATCTTTGACTTGTGCCCCAAGGTGCACGACGGGCGCTTCGCCAACAACGGCTGGCTTCAAGAGCTGCCGCACTCGCTCAGCAAGCTGACCTGGGGCAATGCCGCTCTCGTTTCGCCCGTCACGCAGAAGAAGTACGGCCTCAAGGACGGTTTCCGCTGCAAGGTCACGGTCGACGGTCGCAGCATCGATCTACCGTTGATGATTGCTCCTGGTCAGGCCGACGGTACCGTCGGTGTCGTGCTCGGTTATGGTCGCGAGGCCGCCGGTGTCGTTGGTGGTTCGAAGAAGGAAGAGACCGACATCATCGGCTCCGACACCTACAAGATCCGTCCGTCCAAGGCTCCCCACTTCGCTTCCGGCGCCATCGCACTCATCGACGCGCGCGAGGACCTGGGCATCACTCAGGATCTGCACGCCATCGACGACATCGGCCGCAAGGGTCAGAAGGACCGCGAAGATCAGCTGATTCGTGAGGCCACGGTCGCCGAATACAGGAAGCACCCCAGCGTGATCGAGCACAAGGTGCACCATCCGCCGCTGCTTAGTCTTTGGCAGCCGCCGGTCTCGTACGACGGACACAAATGGGGTTTGGCGGTCGATCTGAACAAGTGTGGTGGCTGCAACGCCTGCGTGATTGCGTGTCAGTCGGAGAACAACATCTCCGTTGTCGGCAAGAAGGAAATCGCACGCGGTCGCGAGATGAGCTGGATCCGCATCGAGCGCTACTACAAGGGCGACGAGAACTCGCCTGCCGTGCGCCAGCAGCCCGTCATGTGCCAACAGTGCGAGAACGCACCCTGCGAGCAGGTGTGCCCCGTGGGCGCAACGATGCACTCGAAGGAAGGCCTGAACGACATGGTCTACACTCGTTGCATCGGCACTCGCTACTGCTCGAACAACTGCCCCTACAAGGTGCGGCGCTTCAACTACCGCAACTACAACCTCGAGGCCTACGGCATCACGCCGTACACCGGCACGGACGAACCGCGCGCCAAGTTGAAGGCCATGGCCTTCAACCCCGAAGTGACAGTGCGATCGCGCGGCGTCATGGAGAAGTGCACCTTCTGCGTGCAGCGCATCCAGAACGTCAAGATCAAGGCCAAAAACCACAAGCGTGCGATCGTCGACGGTGAGATCAAGGTCGCTTGTGAGCAAGCCTGCGCTTCGGGCGCCCTCGTGTTCGGCGACCTCAACGACAAGCAGGGCCGCGTCGGCAAGGCTCACAGCGTTCCGCGTGCCTACGAACTCCTCCAGGAGCTCAACAACCGTCCGCGCGTGAACTACTTGGCGCGCATTTCCAACCCGCATCCGGAGCTTTCGACTCAAGATGGTCACGCCGAGCACCACTAACCCCTATCAGGGGCCGCTGAAGGGCGACAATCCCTTCGCGCAAATCACGGACAACGTCTCACGCATCATGGAGGCCCCGAAGCCTCCGCTTGCCTGGTACATTGCCTTGGGTTTCGCGCTCATGCTGCTCGGCATCTTCGGCGCAAGCCTCGGCTACGTCGTCTGGGAAGGCATCGGTGCTTGGGGTCACATCCACCCAGTCGCGTGGGGCTTCCCGATCGTGAACTTCGTGTTCTGGGTCGGTATCGGTCACGCCGGTACGCTGATCTCGGCAGTTCTGTTCTTGTTCCGCCAGAACTGGCGTACGGCCATCAACCGTTTTGCCGAAGCCATGACGATCTTCGCGGTGGTCTGTGCTGCCGTGTTCCCTGGCGTGCACATCGGTCGCCCTTGGCTCCCTTACTGGATGTTCCCGATCCCCAACCAAATGGGTATGTGGCCGCAGTTCCGTTCGCCTCTGGAATGGGACGTGTTCGCGGTCGGCACCTACGCCACGGTGTCGATTCTGTTTTGGTACATGGGTATGATTCCGGATTTCGCGACCTTCCGCGATCGGTCCGTCAGCACCGTGCGACGCTTCGTCTACGGTCTGCTTGCGATGGGCTGGCGGGGTTCGTCCCGTCAGTGGCATCGCTACGAGCGCGCGTACTTGCTGCTGGCCGCCTTGGCCACACCGCTCGTCCTTTCGGTGCATTCGGTGGTGTCCTTCGACTTCGCCACCTCGCAGCTACCCGGCTGGCACACGACCATCTTCCCGCCCTACTTCGTAGCGGGCGCCATTTTCGGCGGCTTCGCCATGGTGGTGGTCTTGGCCGTCCCCGCTCGCCAGTTCTTCGGTCTCAAGAAGATCATCACCATGAAGCACCTCGAGCTCATGGCGAAGGTGATTCTCGCGACCGGCATGATCGTTGGGTACGCCTACGCGATGGAGATGTTCATCGCCTGGTACTCGGGCGCCATGTACGAGCAGTTCGCGTTCTTGAACCGCGCCTTCGGAAACTTCGCCTGGGCCTACTGGACCATGATCTTCTGCAACGTGCTGTCGCCCCAGGTGTTCTGGTTCAAGAAGATGCGCACCAACGTTTGGGTCATCTTCGTTGTCGGCATCATCGTCAACGTTGGTATGTGGTTCGAACGGTTCGTGATCATCTGCACCTCGCTGACCCGCGACTTTTTGCCTGCCAACTGGGGTGCCTTCATCCCGTCGCCGATCGACTACGCCACCCTGGCTGGTTCGTTCGGCCTGTTCTTCACGTTGTTCCTACTCTTCTGCCGCTACCTGCCCATGGTGGCCATGGCCGAGGTCAAAGCCTTCATCCCTGAAGGCCACATCCACGACCATTGATCGATGGAACTCAGATCATGAGTGATACCCCCAAGGCAGCCACCCCCGAGGCACCAGCTCCGCTCTACGGAGTGCTGGCCGAGTACGACGATCCGACGACGCTGGCCCGTGCAGCACGCAAGGTTCGCGACGCCGGCTACACGCGCTGGGACACCTACACCCCGTTCCCCATCCACGGCATGGACAAGGCCATGGGCATTCGCATGACGAAGTTGCCTTGGATAGTCCTCGTCGCCGCGTTGATCGGCATGACCGTTGGCACCGTGTTTCAGTACTGGACCAATGCCGTCAACTACCGATGGTTGGTGTCCGGCAAGCCGTTCTGGAGCTGGCCTGCCAACGTACCCATCATCTTCGAGATGACCATTCTGTTCAGCGCCTTTGCGGCTCTGGGCGGTATGTTGGTCCTCAACAATCTACCGCTCCCGGCCCATCCGCTCGACTTGAAGGAGCGGTTCCGGCGCGTCACCGACGACAAGTTCTTCCTTTTCATCTTGGTGCGTGACCCCAAGTTCGACGACAGGGAAACCCGCGAACTCCTAGCGGCGACGAGCCCGACGGTCCTCGACGATGTGCACGAGGATCGGAGTTCGAGCGATCAGGTGCCCAAAGGCCTGGTTTATGCGTTGCTGATCGCAGGCGCAGCCAGCCTCGTGCCCTTTGCCCTCTTCGCCAAAGCGCGCGAATCCAAAATGAGCCACGGCCGCATCCACGTGGTTTGGGACATGGATTTCACCCCCAGCTACAAGCCGCAGTCGGACAATCCCCTGTTCGACGACCAGCGCGGCATGCGTTTGCCGCCCGCTGGCAGCGTCCCGGTCGGTCACCTTCGAGTCGACGACCACATGTACCAAGGCAAGATTGGTCAAGCCTTCGCCAGCACGCTGCCCCAGGGCATCGTCGCCGACGAGAGCACCATGAAGCTCGGCAAGGCTCAGTTTGGTATCTACTGCGCGCCCTGTCATGGGCAGAGCGGTGAGGGCAATGGCCCCATCAACCAGCGTGCCGAGACGCTCAAGCAGGGCTGGGTACCGCCCTCCAACCTGCACCAGCAGTATCTGCGTGACCAAGCTGCTGGGGAGATATTCAGAACCATCACCCACGGTATCCGCAACATGCCGGGCTACGCCTCTCAGATCGACCCTGAAGAGCGCTGGGCCATCGTGCTCTACGTTCGCGCACTGCAGAAGAGCCGCACGGCTCAGGTCTCTGACCTGACCGACGCGGAGCGCGCCCAGCTGAAGTGAGACTCATCGATGGCTGACGCAAAGGACAAGAAGAAGAATCCGGCTGCGAGCGCGAGCTCTGCGGGCCCTGGCACGACCGATACGGGCGAGGGCGCCCATGACGAGGGTCACGGTCACGGATCGGAACTGACCGACGTGATCGAATTGGGTTCGCGCGGCGACGGTCTGAGCAAGAGCGCGCTGGGCGTGGGCATCGTCGGGTTGGTGCTCAGCGTGGTCTTGGGGGGAGGCGTTTTCGGCCTCACCTTCCAACGCGCTTATCTGGCAGCCTTCATGTGGGGGCTCAGCATCAGCTTGGGCGCGCTGGCTTGGGTGACGATCCAGCACTTGATGGCCGCGCGAGCCAGCATCGTCATGCGGCGCTTGGGTGAGGTCATCGCGCAAGGCGTGATCATCATGGCGCTGCTCGCGCTGCCACTGCTTATCCCGGTGCTCATGCACGATCCGGTGCTGTACAGCTGGCTAGATCACGAAGTCGTAGAGAAGTTCCACCTGCACTCCAAGGAGCCGTGGCTCTCCAGCGCGAGCTTTGCAGTTCGAATGGCCATCTACTTTGGCTTCTTCATCGTTTTCGCGCGCTTCCTGCTCAAGACCTCCATCAAGCAGCAGGCGCCGGGTCAGGGTCTGGCCCTCGCTGCCAAGCTCCAGGCGCGCAGCGCACCAGGCATGATCGCCTTCGCCATTCTGCTGACGTTCTGCTCCATCGATTTCTTGATGACGCTCGACCCCATCTGGTTCAGCACAATCTTTGGCGTCTATTATTTCTCGACGGCCATCCTCACGTTTTGCTCCGTCTTGATGCTTGGCATCATCTGGCTGCAGTCGCGCGGGGTGCTGAGCAGCGCCATCACGGCCGAACATCGCCACGATGTGGGCAAGTTCATGTTCGGCTTCATCATCTTCTGGACCTACATCGGCTTCTCCCAGTTCATGCTGATCTGGTACGCCAACATTCCGGAAGAAACGCACTGGTTCCACGACCGCCTCGAAGGCTCCTGGAAGCCGGCCACTCTGGTCTTGGCCGCGCTGCACTTCGCGATTCCCTTCTTCGGTCTGATGAGTCGCGAAGTGAAGCGCAACAAAGGGGCCATGGTGTTTTGGTCTTTGTGGGTCCTCGCGGTGTGCTGGTTCGACATGTACTGGCTCGTGGCCCCCAACTTCCTCAAGGACGGCGTGTCCATCGGCGTGGTGGACATCACCACATTGCTCGGCGTCGGTGGCGTGCTGCTCTGGTTCGTCCTCTGGCGCGCCAAGGACGTGAGCCTGCTCGCGAGCGGCGCTCCGCGCCTCGATCAATCACTGGCCTTCGAGAACATCTGAGGAACCGATGTCGAACTCAAACGAGCCAGATCAAGTCAACAGCGGCGCACTCGGGGTCATTCTCGTCCTCGTATCCTTTGCTGTGCTCGCTATCGCGCTGTTCGTGACGTCGCTGGTCCGCCAAGAGGTGGATGAGACGTCCGAAGTGCGCGGTCAGGGTCAGGACCGCAAGGCCCGTGACCTCAAGAACGGGCAACTGGCGCAACTCGCCCAAAGCCCTTCGTTCGCCGATCGCGCCAAGGGTCTGGTTCAAATCCCCATCGACCGCGCGATGGCGCTCACGCTCGAAGCCGTGCGTGAAAATCCTTATGCTCTCAGCCCTGGGGTGAAACCGGACGGCATGGGCGGCGCGGGTCCGGACGAAGCTGGGTCAACCGCTCAGGGCGATGCCAAGAAGCAGGGCACGATGGAGGCTCCCAAAGAGCCCGCCGGTGACAAGGCCGTTGGCGACAAGCCTGCCGGCGATGCGAAGGACGAGAAGACTGGTCCCACCGAAAAGAAGGTGACTCCGTTGGAGAAGAAGCCTTCCGCCCCAGGTGTGATCCACGTTCCCGCACCGAGTCCCGGTCCTGCTCCGGGAGCGCCTCCGTCGCCATGAAACACTCGCGCCGCATGCACGCTTGGGGTCTCGGTCTAGCATTGGCCAGTCTGAGCCTCGTTGCGTGGGCGGAGCCGGTCGCACCGTCGGACATCAAGAATCGCACAGAGCGCTTGCCCAAGCGACTGGAGGGCGTCGACGTGAGCGAGAAGCTGAACACGCCGCTACCACGCGCGCTGGGCTTCATGGACCAGAACGGCAAGAACGTTCTCTACGACGAGCTCGTTCGCGGCAACCTGCCGACGATTCTCACCATGAATTATTCCGACTGTCCGATGTTGTGCAGCCTACAGCTGAACGCATTGGTCGACAGCATGAAGCAGCTCGACTTCACGCTCGGCAAGGACTACCGGATCGTCACCGTCTCACTCGACCCCAAGGACACCTCCGAGCGGATGAGCGGCATGAAGTCGCGCTACCTGTCGCAGTACGGTCGCCCCGAGGCGGCGTCCGGTTGGACCTTCCTGCATGGAAGCGAAGGCAACGTCCGGGCCGTCGCTCGAGCTCTGGGCTTCTCGTACAACTACAACGAGGTACGCGACGAGTACGTCCACCCGGCAGCTTTCGCCATCGCGACGCCGGGCGGTGTGGTTTCGCGCTATCTCTATGGCATCGAATACCACCCGCGTACCCTCCGACTCAGTCTGGTCGAAGCGTCCGAGGGCAAAATTGGCTCGACGATGGATCGGCTGATTCTATACTGCTTTCACTACGACGAAAGCGAGGGTCGTTACGCCCCGATGGCCATGAACATCATGCGCGTCGGGGGCGGCGCCACGGCCCTCAGTCTGGGCGGCCTGATTTTCCTGCTGCGCCGCAGCGAGAAAAAACAAAAGCCCCTCGCACCCGCCCACGCTTCCTGATCTCCCCCAAGCCTCGCGCTCCTCGAGAGACCCCCAACATGATCTCTTCTCTCCTCGCCAGTATCGCACTCGACGATCCGCTCCCCAAGAGTCCCGAGCGGACCGATTTTTGGATGCCGCTCGACGCGTCCACCTTTGCCGCCGACATCGACGGGCTCTACTACTATCTGTTCTGGATCTCGGTGATCTCGTCGGTGCTCATCTACGGGGCGATGTTCTACTTCGTGGTCAAGTATCGCGCCAAGAGTCGCGAGGCCAATGAGGTGGGTGACGAGACCTCGCACCACAACACCGCCCTCGAAATCACCTGGTCGGTCATTCCGCTCTTCTTCTGCATCGGCATCTTCGTCGCCGGCTTCAAGGGTTACGTGGACTTGCGCACGCCGCCCAAGAACGCCTTCGAAATTCACGTGCAAGGTCAGAAGTGGAAATGGCTGTTCACCTACCCGAACGGCTTCGTTTCCAGCGAACTCCACGTACCGGTCGACGAGGACGTGCGCGTCATCATCCAGTCGGTGGACGTGCTTCACAGCCTCTACATTCCAGCTTTCCGTACCAAGATGGACGCTGTGCCGGGCCGCTACAGCGACCTTTGGTTTCACACCACGCGCGAAGGAGAGTTCCCCATCTTCTGCGCCGAGTATTGCGGCACCTCGCACTCGGACATGTTGGCCAAGGCCGTCGTGCACCCCCCCGGTGGCTACGAGAACTGGCTGAAGGAAAAGGAAGCGGAACTGAACAACCTTCCTCCCGTCGACTTGGGCGCCAAGATGTACAGCGAGCAGGGTTGTTCGACCTGCCACTCCATCGACGGCTCGGCCAAGATCGGTCCGAGTTGGAAGGGCCTCTGGGGCTCCGCTCGCTCCTTTGCCGATGGCTCTGCTGGCAAGGCCGACGAAAATTACATCACCGAATCGATCAATGCTCCCACTGCCAAAGTCGTTCAGGGCTACGCGCCCGCGATGCCCACCTACCAGGGCAAGCTGAACGACAAGCAAATCACCGGCATTATCGAGTACATCAAGAGCCTCAAGTAGGAGCACCAGCGATGTCCACCCCGTCCACCATCCTTCCCGCCGACCTCGGCGTCGTGCCCTCCTCGGCCGAAGACAGCTACCTCACACACGACAAGGGTTTCTTGTCGTGGATCTTCACGCTCGATCACAAACGCATCGGGCTGATGTACCTGTTCAGCGTTCTGGCGGCGTTTGCTCTCGGCGGTTTCTTTGCCTTGGCCGTTCGCACCGAGCTGTTCTTCCACCACGGTCCGTCGATCATGACGCACGACCAGTACAACCAGGCCATGACGCTGCACGGCGCAGTGATGGTGTTCTTGGTCATCATCCCCGGCATTCCGGCGGCCCTCGGCAACATCATCATGCCGCTCCAGCTGGGAGCCAAGGACGTGGCGTTCCCACGTCTGAACTTGATGAGCTACCACCTGTGGATTCTGGGGGCGTTGTTCTTCATCTCCTCGTTGCTGATTAGCGCTGCCGACACTGGCTGGACCTTCTACGTGCCGTACAGCACGACGACGCCCACAGCCGTGATTCCAGCGGCTTTTGGCGCGTTCATCCTGGGCTTCAGCTCGATCTTCACCGGCCTGAACTTCATCGTCACCATCCACAAGCTGCGCCCCCCGGGCATGACGTGGTTCCGGTTGCCCTTGTTCATCTGGGCTCTCTACTCCACCGCGGTCATCCAGGTTCTCGCGACGCCGGTCATCGGCATCACACTGCTCCTGCTGATCGTCGAGCGCGCGGTGGGCCTTGGCATCTTCGATCCGGCTTTGGGCGGCGACCCCGTGCTCTTCCAGCACTTCTTCTGGTTCTACTCGCACCCGGCCGTGTACATCATGATCGTGCCGGCTTTCGGCGTGGTCAGCGAGCTGATCGCGGCGTTCAGCCGTAAGCCCATCTTCGGCTACAAGTTCATCGCCATGAGCTCGGTTGCGATTGCCTTGCTGGGCTTTTTGGTGTGGGGCCACCACATGTTCACCAGCGGGCAGTCGGTACTGGCGGGCACTATCTTCAGCGCCATCACCTTTTTGATCGCCATCCCCACGGCAATCAAGATCTTCAACTGGGTTGCGACGATGTACAAAGGTCGCATCCACCTCGACACGCCCATGCTCTACGCGCTGGCGTTTTTGTGGGTGTTCACCATCGGCGGCCTGACGGGCGTGTTTCTGTCGACCATGAGCGTCGACGTGCATTTGCACGACACCTACTTCGTGGTCGCGCACTTTCACTATGTGATGATGGGCGGCGCTATCACCGCCTTTCTGGGCGGTCTCCACTACTGGTGGCCCAAGTTCAGCGGCCGCATGTACAACGAGGGTTGGGCCCGAATCGGCGCGATTCTCGTGTTCGTCGGCCTGAACGTTACGTTCTTCCCGCAGTTCGTCCTGGGTACACGCGGCATGCCGCGCCGCTACTACAACTACCTGCCGGAGTTCGAGGGCCTGCATCAGCTCTCCACCATCGGAGCGTTCACACTGGGTCTCGGCTTCGTGATGACGGCCGTCTATCTCTACAAGAGCTGGACCTCCGGCAAGAAAGCGCCTGCCAATCCTTGGGGCGCGACAACCCTCGAGTGGCAGTGCACCTCGCCGCCACCCTATTACAACTTCGCCGACACGCCCGAAGTGAACCGTGGACCGTACGACGGCCACGAGCTTCTGACGTTCGACAAGGAAACCCAGGGCTACGTGCCTGTGAAGTGAGGCCGCTTCCGACCTCACGTTTCTCTCACTCGTTCGGCTCTACTTTTTCCCTCCCTCGTTCGGATCGACAGATGAGTCACTCAGACAGCGAACAAGCGGCCCACGGGCACGGAGGACACGACAGCGCGGGTCATGACGGCGGTCATGGCCACGACGGTGAAAACGTCTATCCGTACACCCCGCACCATTTCAGCG
>JBBQHO010000006.1:0-51562 GCA_038324055.1 Polyangiales bacterium
AAACCACTGCTCAAATGTTGCGGGTGAGCGACGACGCGTATGGTCGAGTGCCTGCGACCAGGAGTCTTGGGGAACAGAAGGAGAGAGCATGCAGTCAGACCAAAAGGGGGCAGTGCGAGCGAAGGCGAACGACTGATTCCGGGCGAGCAATACGGGAAGCGAGCGAATTCACGGCGGTGACAGGACGACCCCAGGTTATCCCCAGGTGTGGAGAACCCGGGTCCTCAGCGACAGCACCCGGAGGCTGCCAAGGAAGGCAGGGCGGGCAAAATCTCGAATGAACGGAAACAAGAGGTTCCGAGATCGAACTCCAGGGACGATGCCACGGCCAAAGCGCACTCCAGCAAATAGTTAGGGGGAGCACCCATCCTGCAATCCCCCTCGACTGACTCCTCTTGGCGAGGAATCGGCTCCTCATCGCGAGAGAATCACTCGTCCCTCAGGGAGGGTGCGAGCGGCTCGTGATGGGGAAGTTCCGAATCAGGCCGAGCGCCCAACCGGGAAAGAGCAGTTAGCTCCCCAGTAAATTATCTTCAAGCCTCGACATTCTTCGCGATGTTGTTTTGCCGAAGAAACAGCAGCGAAAACGTTCTCGGAGCGCGGCGAATTGGTGACGTTCGGATCGTCTCCGTGACTGCGCCAGACGTCGCGTGGCGGACCTCACGCGGGGAGCGTATTTCTCTGCGAGCACACAGCGACGGGCACTCTTCAGACGAACTTCAACGCCCCTTCGCGCTGTCAAGAAGACATGCAGCTGGAGGGCCAATTGGGGGGCGAGTCACACTGCCCTTGGGGTTTTCAGCAGTATTGTTGGCCGTTGCACGCGCCCTTGGGTAGGGCGAGGGGACATGCATCGTGACCGCCTTCGCCCACCCTCGTCCCCGAGTTGGGCGGCCACTCGGCTCGGCCTGGGTTCGGCCCTCCTGCTGACGCTGGGCTGGACCACGACGGCCCTAGCCGATCCGAGCACCCTGCCTCCCGAGTACGGCTACAATTACGGCGAGATCGAGACTCCACGCATGACCGCCGTGGGCGGCGCCATGCGCGCCACCAGCATCGGCACGTCAGCGCTGTTCTCGAACCCGGCGAACATGGCCGTCGCCCAGCTCTACCACATCACGGCCATGGCGCAGATCTATCCCGAGGCCGCACGGCAGAGCTACGGCGGCGCCATCGTCGATTCGATCATCTCGAGCACCGGCATCGCCGGTGGCATCGGTGGGGTCTGGAACCAGCAGGATCCCGAAGGCTTCGCGCGTGAGTCCACGGACTTCCGGGGTGGCTTGGCCATTCCTCTCGCCGACGTCGTGTTCGTGGGTCTCACCGGTCGCGCCCTGGCTTTGACCCAGAACGGCCAAGGGCCGCTCGGCACGAGCAACGCCAGCGGCGGCATTCCGAACTCGATGATTCTCAACACCGTCACTTTCGATGCAGGTGTGACCCTCAAGCCCATTCCCGAGTTCGCCATCGCGCTCACTGGCCACAACCTGACGAATCCGGATACAGCCTTTTTGCCGCTAATGGGCGGCCTGGCCCTGGGAGCGTCCACGAAGGACTTCAGCCTGGGCGCGGACGCGGTGCTCGAGGCGCGAACCTACGACACACCCATGGTGCGCTTCATGGGCGGCGGCGAGGTGTTGATCGCCGAGGTCGTGAACCTGCGCGCCGGCTACCGCTACGACCAAGGTCAGAACACGAACTCGGTGAGCGGCGGTCTGGGCTACGTCGACCGGCGCTTTTCCGTCGACGCTGCCGTACGACGCACGGTGACCGGCTACGAATCGACGACCATCACCTTCGGTTTCACCATCCACATCGAAGCGCTCGGTCTGGGCGCGCAAACGGAAAGTGAATTCTAGAAGTTGGCGCTGAACTCGCGGAGCAGTGTGTCCGTCGCGCCCGCGAAGTCGCTCGTTTCGAACACGAGTGGGGGAACGCGACCAGCTTCATCCTTGAGGCGCTCCACCGCACGCGGCGCATCGAAATAGTCGTCGTCGAACTGCTCGACGAAATCGCTGTCGCGCACGACAGCCGCCAGGAAGGCGACGAAGTCGGTGGCTGCAAAGTCGGCAACCTCGACGCAGCCGAACAGAGTCTCGGTCGAGCACTCTTCGCCGAATAGCTCGACGGCGAGCTCGCCGACCTGACGCTCGAGCTCAGCGCGACCCAGGAGAGCCGCCTCACGCAGCAGAACCGCCGTGGCGCGGCGGCGCCCCTCCAGCAGAAAGGGCAAGGCGAATGCGCGTGCGGTAACGGCCGAAGCCTCGCGCCCCAGGGCCAGACGACGCTGCAAAAAGACGCGCCGGGTCCACCAAGATGCAAACAGCGCCCCGTCCCTGCGTTCGACCAGGCGGGCTGGATCGTGCGCCACGACAAAGGGGAACTCGCCCGGTGCCAGCGCCGCCGACCACGCCTGACCCAGACGCGAGAATGCCAGGACGAAGCTCGAAGGCACGAGCCGGGCTGGCAACGCGAACGGCTCGAGGCGCACGCCGCGCAGGAGTTCGTGTCCGGCCAGATCGCGCAAGCTGTGCGGCGAAATGTGTGCGGGTAGACCTTCTTGCGCCGACTCTGCCAAGAGCCCTTCGACGAACCCAACAAACGCCAGACCCTCGCCCTGCCGAGCTGCATCGCGGGTCCGTTCGAGAAAGTCGCTCGCGAGTCTCGCGAGCGCTGCTCGCTCGTGGAGCGGCGCGAAAAAGACGTCCGGGTGCTCGACTCCGAGCCGTCGGCTGACCTCGGCGCGACGAGCCCAAAGTTCAACGCGGTGCGCTCCAAGCGCGCGACCCTGCCGGGTGCGCGCTTGGAGAAAGCCTGCGCGTTCTGGGCCATGAGTGCGGAGCGCGAGGGCGCTCAGCTCCGCCAAGCTGAACTCGCCATCGCGTGGTTCGCGGATGCCATGCCTCTCTTGATGGTGCAGCCAACCCTCGCGCGCGCGGAAGCCAAGCTGCACGCGCTCGTCGACGAGATGAAAAGTCCATCGCTGGAGTGGCAAGCGAAGCGGATCCGCGTCGTCCAGTGCGCTCACTTCTTCGAACAGCGTTTTCCCGGGCCAGTCCCGACCCGCGAAAATGTCGAGCGTCGGTCGCCCACGCGACAGGTCCCGGTCGAATGCGCGCTTTCGACGGACCAGTACGCCGAGCTCTCGGCTGAGTCGAAACGGATCCCAATCCCTCATCGCGCGACCCGGTATAGCCCGATTGCCGCGCGCCACCACTTTGGCTAGGTCCGGGGGGCCGCCCCCCATGACCGACCTGAACGAGCCCCAACGCATCGCCGTGGCCCACGAAAGCGGCCCGCTGCTGATTTTCGCAGGTGCCGGCAGCGGCAAGACCCGAACCATCACCTACCGCATTGCCAATTTGCTCGCGACGCATCGCGTAGCGCCCTACCGCATCTTGGCCGTCACCTTCACCAACAAGGCCGCACAGGAGATGAGGCACCGTCTGACCTCCATCGTGGGTGAAGAGATTGGTCGCGATCTCTGGATCGGTACTTTTCATGGCACCTGCGCCAAGCTGCTGCGCCGACACTACGAAGCGGCTGGGCTCACCTCGAGCTTCATCATCTACGACGACGCGGATCAAAAAGCCGTAGTCAATCGCTTGCTGCGCGACCTGGGTCTGGACGACAAGCAATACGCGCCCAAATACGTGCTGTCACTGATTAGCGCGGCCAAGCGCGACGGCATCGACCCGAGCGAGACACCGCTGGGCGACGGTTTCGACCGCAACTTGGTCAAGCTGGGCGAAGAGTACCAAGCCGTACTCAAGCGCTCGAACGCCGTGGATTTCGATGACTTGCTTTTGCGGGTGTTGCGCATCGTCGAGGATCCGGACGGGGCGGCGGGGCGCGAACTGCGACGCAAGTTCGATCACGTCATGGTGGACGAGTTCCAAGACACCAACATGGTGCAGTACCGGATCGTCCGTGCTTTGTCGGCGAGCACGCGCAACCTGTGCGTGGTCGGCGACGACGATCAGTCGATCTACCGCTGGCGCGGCGCAGACGTCCGCATCATTCGCGGCTTCCGCACGGACTTTCCAGAAACGCGCATCGTCAAACTGGAGCAGAACTACCGTTCGACGGCCAACATCGTCGCGGCCGCACTGGGCGTGATTGCCCGCACCTCGTACCGCGAACCCAAGGAACTGTGGACGGCTGAGCCTGCGGGTGAACCCGTGGTCGTGCGCGCTGTGAACGACGAACGGGCCGAAGCCAGCTTCGTGGCCAGCACCATCCAGCGCAGCCGCCAAAATGGTGCCGACCCACGCTCGCAGGCTATCTTTTATCGCATCCACGCGCAGTCGCGCGTGCTCGAAGAAGCGCTGCGCGGCGCTGCCATTCCGTACCAGATCATCGGCGGCATGAAGTTCTTCGAACGCGCCGAGGTCAAGGACATGCTGTCCTACCTGCGGTTGATCGAGAACCCACAGAGCGACACCGATTTGATGCGCGTGATCAACGTGCCCGCGCGCGGCATCGGCGGGAAAACCGTCAGTCGTTTGCTCGACTTGGCCGCCGAGAACACCAACAGCCTGATCGTTGCGCTCGAGATGGCCCTAGCAGACAGCCAGTTCAGCGGTTCGGCGGACAAGAAGCTCAAGAGCTTCTTCGATCTATTGAACGATCTGCGCGTTGCGAAAGAGAGTCTCTCGCCGGCAGAGCTATTGGAACGCATTCTCGAGCAGACAGGTTACCGATCGCTGCTGGAGAAAGACGACACGGCCGAGAGCGATGCGCGTCTCGAAAACCTCGCAGAACTGGTGGGTTCTTTGCGCGAATACGAGGCCGAAGCACCCGACACGGGTGAGGCGCCGACCCTGGCGGGTTACCTGGAGCGCGTCGCTCTGGTCGCCGCGGTCGACACGATGGAGGACGCGCCGGCCGTTTCACTCATGACCGTGCACAGCGCCAAAGGACTCGAGTTCGACCAGGTCTGGCTCACGGGCATGGAAGAAGAGACGTTCCCCTATCGGGGCCTGGACGGCGAGGATCCAGAGGAGCTCGACGAGGAACGACGGCTGGCCTACGTGGCCATTACGCGCGCCCGAAAGCAGCTGTTCATCACCCACGCCGGCGCGCGTTTCCTGTTTGGTCGCACCAAGTACCTTTCGCCAAGTCGCTTCCTGGACGATTTGCCGCCCGAGGTCGTGCGCCGTGAGGGCGAGGTCGCGCCGCGCCAGAGCTACCTGGGCGGCGCCAGTTGGGGGGGGGCTGCGCGGGGTACGGCGAGCGGGGCCTCCTCGACCTGGCGCAACGGCTACACGCCCGGCGGACGCAATCCAGGCTGGGATCAGACAAGCCAAGTGTCGGCAGGTGGCCGCGTGGCGCAGGCGTCGCTCCAGCTCAAGCCGGGTGAACGCTTCGTCGAGCGCGAGGAGGGCAGCGACGAGGCGCACGTCGATGCGGACTTTGACGTCAGCGACGGTCGCGAGCCCATCGTGGTCCGACCGGGGCAGAAGGTGCGCCACAAGAAGTTCGGGCGCGGCATCGTCGAGCGCGTCGAGAGCGGGACGACACCGACCGTCGTTGCGCGCTTCCCCGGCTACGGACCCAAGCGCATCGTCGCAGAATTTTTGGAGTTCGAATGAGGCGCCGGCGGGAGCGGCAGATACCGTGGAGCGTTGGCGCGCGCCTCAGCGCTTGCGCGTAGCGCGGCGGTGCAGTGCGTCGAGGTACAACAGTCCTGGCAGACGCATGCCATCCTTGATGTAGCGACCAAGCAGGCGACGCGGTTCCGTACCTGCACGGTGCAGCCACTCGAGACCTGTCGTCTGCATCCAGACCGGAGCGCGGAGCTTGAGTCCGGCAAGGAAATCGATGGTCGCTCCGAGACACAGCACCACCGTGCTTGGCAACCGATGACGGTGCGCGTGGACCCAGATTTCCTGTTTTGGTGCGCCAAACCCGACGACGACCAACTGCGCGCGACTACCTGAGATCGCCTCCACGATCGCGTTCGACCACTCGGTCGAGTTTTCGAACCCGAAGGGCGGTGAGAGCCGGCCCACGACGTCGAGTTGTGGCCAATCCCTTTCGATTCGTGCTTGGGCGCGCTGCGAAGCTTCGTCGGAAGCGCCTAGCAAGAACACCCGCGTTCCTTGCGGCGCCTGCGCCAGAACGAAAGGTCCCAAGTCGCTTCCGGCAACGCGCTCCGGCAGTGGCGAACCGTTGAGACGCGCTGCCCACAGCAAGGGCATCCCGTCGGGCAAGACGAGTGCTGCCTGATCGTACGCGGCGCGAAATTGTTCATTGTCGCGAAGCAACACCGCATGATCCAGATTGGGCGTGACGACGTAGCGACACGCGAACTCTGGCTCCGCGAGCCAATCCACGACCCGACGACCCGCTTCGACCAACGTCAGGGCATCGACATGCGTACCGAGTGCGCGTACCCTCCCACTCGACGTGGCCATGGGCTTTAGTACCACACGCGATTCGAACGACACAGCGACCGACAGCGCTCGCTCCCGCTGTTTCCCCGGTGCTGTACGCAGATTCGCAGTTCTCGGCATCTGGGCAGCGGTTGGCTGCAGTACGCTCAGTTGCGGTTCGAGTCGGCCGTTCGTTTGGGCCTCGAGCTTGCCCGCCGAAGGCGCGGGAGCCAGGGATACATCGCCACTGCGCGTCGGCGACACCTTGGCCATCGTCGTCGAGGGTCACGAAACATTGAGCGCCACACCCGTCGTGAGCAGTGATGGATTCATCGTCTTGCCCTCGGTGGGAGCCGTGCGGGTCGAAGGGTCGGTCCCCAGTGACGTGAGCCGCGCGATCGAGCAATCCCTGGGCAAGAGCCTGGAAGCTCCCCGAGTTTCGGTCGTCGTCGTGGCTCGAAAGCTCGCGGTCAGCGTGGTGGGCGAGGTAGCGCAGCCGGGCAAATACGTCATCGACAGCCGCGACGGCGTGGTCGAGGCTTTGGCCTTGGCGGGGGGACTCACGGAATTCGCGGATGACGAGTCGATCTTCCTCGTCCGCTCGAGCCTTCCCTCGCGTATCCGCTTTCGTATGGATGATCTCGTTTCGGGTGGCAACAGCGCCGGCGCGCTTCGCTTGCGGGACCGAGACGTGATCTCGGTCGAATGAGCTTGCTTGCGACGACCACGCTCGGGCTGCTCCTCGGCATGATGAGCGGGGCGCCGGTGGTTGACGTCGGAGCAGCGGCCCGCGGCGAGGTGGGCGGGGGCTACATTCCCGTCACCAGCCAGGCGCCGGCTGTGCCCGCCGGTCAAGGCAGTTTGGAGCTGCGTGCAGGCCTGCGACTGAGGCGCCCGATCGACACCCTGGTGTTGCGCATGGGGCCGCGTCTGTACGGGCTAGTACCGAACAACGTCGGTATCGACCGACCTTTGGTGTTCTACAGCGTTGATGGCAGCTACCAGCTGCAGCTCTCGCAGCGCTGGAAGCTCGACGCGCTCGTGGCCGGGGGGGCCGGTGAGCTGAGCTACGGTACGCTTTCGCAAGTCTTCAATCCTGGAACGGGTACCGTCTCTTCGGCGGTCATTCCTTTGGCCACCGCGTCGGCACAGGCTGGTGTGACTTGGCTCAGCAGTCGGCGCAACTCGCTTTCGCTTCAACTGCGCGGCGGAGCGCAACGCTCTCTGAGCGATGGCACAGGCACGGGATCCGGCGCACTGCCGAACTTCTTCAGCGCCGGTTTCGCAGTCGTCGACGAGTACCGCGCAACGCGAAACGACGGCATCGCGCTGAACAGCACCTGCGAGTGGCTGGCGAGCAGCAACAACGGCGACTTCGTATTTTTCCGCAACTCAGCCAGTTGGCAGCATCGGAGCGACGCTTTCACGACCGTTACGCTCGTGGCCGGTGCGGACGTCGTGTACTCGCCAATGCCTGCCGACAGTCGCGGGATTCCGAACGCCACGATCGAGTACGCCACGGGTTGGGGTGGCCGTGCGCAGCGCTGGGTCGCCCGCTACGGCGGCGGTATTCGGGGGTTCTTCGATCGGCTCAACTTCACTTATCGGCCTCAGGGCTTCGTCCAACTGGACCTGGACGCCAACTGGAATCGGGATTGGCAGTCGGGGCTGCGCCTGTTCGCTTCGACCTCCGTCACGGACGCGCCATTTTCAGCGGGCGCCTTCGAGACTTTCCTAGGTCTCGACCTGCCCAACGCGCGCCGTCTCTCCGAGACTCTCGACTTCGTTTTCGGCGCGCGGTCGCTCCTGCGCGGACCCCACATCTCGACGTTCGAGATCGAGACGCTGCAAGGCCAGTTCACGGTGTTCGCCGGTTTCGCCTGGAACGATGGCACCGACCGCGAACGCGGAAACTTCATGCAGTAGGCGTCAGCGACGTGTCAGCGCGCTCGACTGTGCTGCAGCAACGATGCGTCGGCGTGTCCGCGCATAGCTCGTGAGCCACTGCAGCGCAGCGGCCAAGAGCGCCGCGCCTAGACCCAGGGCACCTGCCACGCCGGCGCGCTGGCCCGCGACACGCAGCGGCCGGACCGGGGCCGCACTTGGAGGATCGACGACTTCATAACGCCCAGCAGCGCTTGCGCGATCGAACTCGAGCTTCAGTTCCTTGGCCTTGAGCTGCTCGTAGAGGTGCGTATTCAGGCTCTGACTTTCCGCGAGCGAGCGCGAAAGTTCGGAAAATTGGGCCTCCACCGCAGGAATGCTCGTTGCAATCTTCTCCAATTCTCCCAAGCGACCCTGGACCAAGTCCAGTTCGACCTTGGTCGACGAAGCCTGCACCGCCAGGGCATCGGCGTGGTCGCCGAGGGCTGTGTGTTCGCGATTGGCTTTCCGCTCGGTGTCGCTCGCCTCGGCCGAGATCGAGCGTGCCTGCTCCGCTAGCAGCTCCTTTTCCTTGCTGCGCAGCCGTTGGACGTCGGGACTCTCCTCTTTGAATCCAGTCGCCTTGGCGTCGATGATCGCGCGCCTCGTCTCGGCCAGCCCGGCCTCGTAAGGTTGCGCGCGATCCGTCTTGAGCGCGACCAGGGCATTGCCGGCAGCGTGCTGCTTGCGAGCCAGAGCCAACTCTTGCGTGTAGCGATCCAAGTTGGCGCGAAGCTCGATGGAGCGACCCTGCAATTCCGCGCGCGATTCGAGTTGGGCCGTAGCGTTCTCCGGCAGGCCTGCCAGGTGCTTTTCCTTGAAGGCCTGGAGAGCCGTCTCGGTCGTCTTGAGCTGCTCCTTATTTTCTTCGTACTGCTTGCGTAGCAGCTGAACCTCATGCCCCAGGACCTTGATCGACTTTCCGATCTCGCGCTCCAAATAGTTGTGCAGATGGGCGGCCAGGAAGCGCTCTGCAAAGTCGGCGTCCGGATGATAGAAATTGCCAACGTAGATGCTTTGATCTTCGGGGCGGAGCAGCAGGTTTTCTGCCACGGCTCCCACCAGCTCCGGAGGCTCGGTCTTCATGGAAAAGCCCGCCATCGTGGTCTTCACCAGATCGGGACTGCTGAAATTCTTGCTCGCGAAACGGAAGTATTCGCCGCCCTGCGCAATGTACCGACCTTGCGGCGTCTCCAAGCCCTGGTGCTTGAGAAAAATGCGCAGCTCGGCAGTGGCCATGGGCGGCTTCACTAGAATGCTCAACGCGCCCAAGAGCGCCCCTGCGGCTGCGCCTGCGACGAGCCAGAGCCAGTACACGCGCAGGATGCTCCAGGCCAGCGCCAGCTTGTCCAGCGCCACGTCGAGACCATTGGGTTCGATGCCGGTCGTTTCGAGCGCATGCACGGCCGACCCAGCAGGCACCATGGAACGACCGGGCGACAGGTCGCTGGTGCCGCGGCGCGCAGCCAGTTGAAGGCCGCCCGTCGCGCGAGCCATCGCGCGCGTGTGATGCTCCTGATCGGTGGCGTCGGTAAGAAAACCGAGCGAAGTCTTGCCCAAACGCACCACATCGCCCGCGCGCAGTTCACTAGGAGCGGCCAAGCGGACCTCGTTGACGAACGTGCCGTTGGTACTGCCTTGATCGGTGAGCACGCAGCGACCCTTGACGTACCAGAGGCTCGCGTGCTTGTGCGACGCCGCCTTCTCGTCGAGCGGCACCAACGATCGCGAGCCACGACCGAGGATCGATTCGCCAGCCGGGATCTTGAACAGCGTTCCAGCGTGATTACCACTCAGGCCCACGAAGAAGGCCGTGGCCGTAGAAACATCGTCCAGATCCGCAACGCTCAGCTCGAGTTCGCGAGCTAGTGGCAGCTGCCCGGTTTGGTGCACGGAATCTCCCGAATCACTCATCGGCCGGCGCCTCGAGGCTTGATGGCGGGCAGGTGAATGTCAGGGTCGACCACTGGAGCAGCAAGGTCTGGGTCGGCGCTCCCCGACTCGGGCGTTTCGTCCTCAGGGTGCTCGGGCACCGCCTGCTTTTCGGCTTCATGGGCTTCCTCGGCGGTCGGCCTGCTCGGCGTCGTCTCGTGTTTCAGCAATCTTCCTGTCTGTTCGGGAAACAACAGCGCCGAGCCGACCGCTACGGCGGACAGCAAGATGGCGGCGTAAACCACGTAGTTGCGCACCGAATGCTCGACCGCCGCTGCCGGCATGGGCGCCGAACTGAGCACCTCGGTGCGGTCGCTGAAATCTCCACTACTGGGCGGTGGGTCCGAAGCCATTTCGTCCAGTGCGGCGCTGGGTGGCGTCACACTCTGGAAATCTCCCGGCGGCAGCATCGACGCCCCCGTGCCCTTGAGGGCCGCGGCACGGCGCGTCTGCAAGGTGGGCGCCAGAACATCGCGTACCCAGGCCGCGACAACGGACGGCGCCGCAAGCAGATCTTCGCGGGCAGCGATGCGACGCAGCTGCGTCGCCATCTCGTCCGCGGATTGGAACCGCTCGGCCGGGTTGCGGCTAAGCGCCTTCATGCACACCCAATCGAGGCAGGGTGGCGGACGGAGGCCGACTTCGCTGGGCGGCTGAATCGGGCGCTCCAGGACGTTGACAAGCGTCTCCTGGGCGTCGGCGCCCAAGAACGGATGGACCCCAGTGAGTGCCGAATAGAGCACTACACCAAGCGAAAACAGGTCGGAGCGACCGTCGCTTGGGCGCTGTTGGAGGCGCTCGGGCGCAATGAAGCTGGGCTTCCCTCGCATCGCTAGTGTCTCGGCGGGCGCCCCGCGGGCGCCCGCGACACCGAAATCAGTCACGCGACAGGTGCCGTCGATGCCGACGAGCAAGTTGTGCGGACTGATGTCGTTGTGGACGAGCGCAATGGGCTGTCCGTCGTCGTCGCGTAAACTGTGCGCCGCCGACAGGCCATTCAGGGCGTCGAGCACGATGGTCACGATCGCGCCAGCCGGTCGATTCGACGGACTTGCCCGCAGTACCTCATGAAAGCTGCCGCCTTCGATGTAGTCGAGGACCAGATAGGGCTGCTGGACCGAACCTACGTCAACGATCCCGACGATGTTGGGATGGTGCAGCTGCGCTAGCAGGTTGGCCTCACGGAAGAACAGACCGAGGGTCTCTTCCTGCGTCACGAAATCCTGGTGCAAGACCTTCATGGCAAAGAGCCGACGGAAGCCTGCGCTTCCAGACAAGCGGCAGAGGTAAATACTGCCCATGCCGCCCGTCTTCAGTCGCGCCAGCACCTCGTACCGTCCGACGCGTGGTAACGAAGGTGTATCTGAGAGAGGTGGCTCGACCGTGGCTGGCTTGGGCCAGTCCTCGATGGCCATCATGGGCCGCGCCGGAATGGCGTGAGTCGTGCTGCTGATGCCCTCGTGCAACGCCTCGAGGCGATCAAGCGATTGCCGATCCAGTTGGATGCTGGGAATCGGTCCTGTCTCGGCAGCTTCTTCCTCGATAGGGTGAGCGAGACGCTTGCCGACAGCCGGCGGCGCGCTGTCCGAGGCCATGGCTTGCGGGGCACTACCCAGCGACTTGGGGAGCTCAATGCGCTCCTCAGCGAGGCTGGGCGGAGGTGCAGAAGAATAGCCAGTTCCCGAAGGCTTACTGGAGTGTCGACCCGCAAATCGCGCGGGCGGCGCTGAACGGCGAACCAGCGGAATCGGAGCTGGCGGATCGGACTTCTTGTGCTCGTTGTCTCCGATGCGACTCGCCGGAAAGCCAAGCAGAGTCTTGGGCTCGAGCACGATGCGGCGCGCAGACGGTGCGAAGAGCCCTGGCGTCGTCTGCGCATGACGAGCCGACACCTCCTCGACCGTGGAACTCTTGGGGGCCAACGGTTCCGACGAGAACGAGCCCCTCGAGGTGCCTTCGCGCAAGACTTGACCCAAGAGAGCCTCAGCGACGCTCACATCGAAGGAACTTTCGCGGGGCGGCACCCCTTCATGGAGTTCGAACTTTCCCTCGACTAGCGCCAAGATCAGCTCCAGGGCCGGCAGGCCACGAACACCCGCGCAATCGGCATCGACCAGTCGCCCCCGAGCGAGTCGGAGGTGGGCGACGCCGAAGTGACCTTGGACCACGAACTCGGCGTCGCGTTTGTTCGCTTCGAGATTGAGCAGCAGGTCGGCGAGCGGCTCACTGGAAAGGTCACGGGACATGGGGCTCGTTGGTCAGATCCCGTCCGGAATGTCCGTCCGGCGCCGATGCAGTCTAGGACCTACGGGAGGCTGCGCAAAGCCTTCCATCCGACCTGAACGATGCCGCATTTCCAACATCGCCGAAGCGGATGGTCGCGCAGCGTGAAGCAAAGAGCCAGCCAGCGCTTGTCTCCAAACGAATGCTGCTGGCTTGGGGATTTGATCGGGGAAACGGGCCGGGGGCTGCACGATCGTCTGACGAACAAACGTGGTAGACGTTCCGCCGATGCACGGTGCCGCGCGCGAGCCAGGTATGTATCTCATGGTCCTACCGGTGCCTTTTCGCAGGACGGCGGCTGGTCGCTTCGCCACCGAGAGCGCCTTTGCAGCCCACCTTCGCTTGTTGAAGGAGCTCCTGGGCCAGGACGTGTCTGAACTCGTCGTCGCGGGACCCGAGCTGTCCAGCGACCGATACGAAGCTCTCAAGGGCAGTTGGGTCGAGATCGACGAGCATGCCGAAGCGATTTTCTTTCACGCGGTCCACGGGCTCGACGACAGCCATTGGCAATTCTTACGACAAAGCCCGCGTATGCTGCGCGACCTCCGAGCCTTGGTCAGGCGCTCCAGCGTCGTCCATTCCGGCTCCTCCTACTTGTACCGCCCGTTCTGCTTCGCCTCGCTCGTCTGGGGCGCTCGCATGGGCAAGGTGACGATCAGCGTAACGGACATCGACAACCGCGAGAGCGCACGAATGAACCTCGAGACCGGTCGTTGGTCGAGGCGACAGTATCTGACCACGCGACTCATCCACCAGACTTCCGAGCACCTCCAGCTGCGCCTCATCGCGCGCATGTGTTCGTTGGTCTTGCTGAAAGGACGCAAACTCACCGCTGACTACGGGCAAAACCGTGACAACGTGAAGAACTTCTTGGACTCGGCTTACAGCGCGGAGCATCTGATCTCCGAATCCGAATTGAGCGCCAAGCTCGCGCGCATCGCCGACCCCAAAAAACCACTCCGTCTGACTTATTTCGGTCGCCTGGTAGCTTACAAGGGCATCGACCACTTGCTGCGGGCACTGCGCGGAGCGCTCGACCGTAGCGGATTTTTGGCGACATTCGACGTGTACGGAGACGGACCCGAGCGTGTGGCTCTCGAGAACGCGAGTCGCGAACTCGGCCTCGAAGGCGCGGTGACCTTCCATGGCGCCGTGCCATTCGGCACGGGTTTCTTTCGCACCCTCCACGGTCTGGACGTCTTGTTGGCAGCACCTTTGTCTCAGGACACGCCGCGCAGCGCGCTTGACGCCCAGGCCAGCGGCCAGATGGTCGTCGCCTACGACACCTACTATTACCGCGACTTGGCTAGCACCGACGCCGCTGTATCGGTCGTGCCTTGGCGCGACGAAGCAGCACTGACCGAGCGACTGGTCTACCTCGACGGACACCGCGCTGAATTGGTCCAAGCCATCCGCCGAGCCCGTACATTCGCGCTCGAGAACACTCAGGAGCAGTGGCTCGACAAGCGTATCAGCTGGACTCGCGCGGCCCTGAGCGAGAGCGCATGACGGAAGTCCAGATGGCAGAAGGGCCCAGCCTACGCGTCGCTTACTTGGTCAATCACTACCCAAAGGTAAGCCACAGTTTCATTCGTCGTGAAATTCTCGCGCTGGAGCGACGCGGCGTGCGGATCGAACGCTTCTCCATTCGCGGCGCTAACGACACGCTGGTCGATACGGAAGACCAAAGCGAACAGAAAAAGACTCGATACGTCCTGGCCGCTGGAGCCTGGGGCTTGTTGGTCTCCGTCTTTTTCTTCGCGCTCACGCGTCCGCTGCGATTCCTGCGCGGCTTGCGCGAGACACTGGGTATCGCTCGACGGTCGGACCGGACCTTACCCTTTCATCTCGCATCGTTGGCCGAGGCGTGTCGCCTCCTGCCGTGGCTCGAAGAAGCGGCCATCGCCCATGTCCACGCGCACTTTGGGACCAACCCGGCCGAGGTGGCCCTCCTACTCCGCGCCATCGGCGGGCCGAGCTATAGCTTCACCGTTCACGGCCCCGAAGAATTCGACAAGCCGGAGTTTCTCGGTCTGAAGACCAAGGCCGCCAAGGCCCACTTTGTCGTCGCCATCAGCTCGTTCGGCCGCAGCCAACTCTTCCGCTGGCTCGATAGCAGCGATTGGTCGAAGGTCGTGACTGTGCACTGCGGCCTGGAACCGGCGTTTCATGCAGTCGAGCCAAGTGATCCGCCGATTCGCCCCCGCTTCGTCAGTGTGGGCCGCCTGTGCGAACAGAAGGGACAGTTGGTGCTGCTCGATGCCTGCGGCGTCTTGAGGAAAGCGGGAGTCGACTTCGAGTTGGTGCTAGCCGGGGACGGCGAGATGCGCCCCCAAGTCGAGTCCAAGATCGCCGAACACGACCTGGGCGCATGCGTGCGCATCACGGGCTGGATCTCCGGTGCTACCGTGCGGTCCGAGATCTTGGCCGCGCGCGCGCTGGTGATGCCCAGCTTCGCCGAGGGGCTGCCGGTAGCCATCATGGAGTCGCTGGCGCTGCGCCGTCCTGTCATCTCGACGTACGTCGCCGGCATCCCCGAGTTGATTCGTCCCGGCCGCGAGGGCTGGCTGGTCCCGGCCGGGGATTCAGAGGCCCTCGCCCAAGCGATGCAGGAGTGTCTGGCTGCATCGCCGGAGAGCCTGACGGAGATGGCGGCATCGGGTCACGCTCGCGTCCTGGCTCGTCACGACATCGATCGCGAGGCCGAACGCTTGCACTCCTTGTTTGCCGATGCGGCCACGAGACCCGCGCCATGACGATCTTGCAGTTCGTCGCTCTCGCACTCGGCTTCGTCGCAGCGGCGTGCCTTCTACCAGCCAGCGTCTTCTTCCTGCAAACTTGGTTTGCGCGTGCGGAGCGGCAGCCTCCAAGCAACCCCGACTCGCCACGTCCCCGCATGGCCGTGCTCATGCCCGCCCACGACGAAGCGCGTGGCATCGAGGCCGTGCTCGCCGTCGCGCTGCCCCAGCTCGGCGCAGGGGATCGCCTCCTGGTCGTGGCCGACAATTGTAGCGACGACACGGCCCAGCGGGCGAGGGCCAGCGGCGCCGAAGCGGTCGAGCGCAACGATCCGACGCAACGTGGCAAGGGCTACGCATTGGCCTTCGGCGTCGCACACCTCCGCTCGAATGCACCTGACGTGGTGATCATTCTGGACGCCGACTGCACGATTCGACCCGGGAGTTTCGAGCAACTCGCGCGTCAGGCCGTCGCAGCAAACCGCCCCATTCAAGCCCTGTATCTGATGCACGCGGCGCCGCACGCGAGCTTGAAGGGCCGCATTGCGGCCTTTGCTTGGGTGGTCAAGAACCAGGTGCGGCCACTGGGCAGCTCGCGCTTGGGCATGCCTTGCCAGCTCATGGGAACCGGCATGGCTTTTCCTTGGCCGATCATCGAATCCGCGCAGCTGGCTTCGGGGCATCTGGTCGAAGACATGGAACTCGGCATGGAACTGGCTCGACGCGGTCAGGCTCCGCTGTTCTGCCCCGACGCTCAGGTCGACAGCGTCTTTCCCGAGCAGAGCGAGGGCGCGGTCTCCCAACGCAAGCGTTGGGAACACGGTCACCTGAGCCTGATCTTCGGCCGTGCTCCTCGCCTGTTGCTCGAGGCAATCACGCGCCGTGAGACGCTGGCTGTTTGGCTGGTCCTCGACCTGCTAGTCCCGCCGTTGGCGCTGTTCGTTCTTTGCCTCACCCTGCTGTGGGTCGCTACTTCGGTCGTGCTGCTCGCCGGGGGCAGCTGGACGCCGTGGACTTTGGCGTCGACAGAACTTGCGCTGGTCGGCTTGGGCGTTGCCGCTTCTTGGGTACGCTTCGGCCGCGATGTCATTTCACTGAAGCAACTGCTGGGCGCTCCGGTCTATGCATTGAGCAAGCTGCCGCTGTACCTCGGCACTTTGCGACGCAAACAAGTCGATTGGGTACGCACCAAGCGAGATTGAAATGAGGAAAATCTTCATCGTCCTGTCGCCGCGTTCGCTGCCTTACGCTGTTCACGGGCTCGAGAGCTTGCTGGCCAACGCTTTGGAACCGTTGTCCCTAGCGCTGCTCACGGACGCGCCCGACGACAAGGAGCGGCTCCTCGAGGCATTGAGCGCGATTCCGAATCCAAAGGGGCACCCGATTGCGGTATTCGACGAAGTCGATTCGAAGGAACGCGCCGCAGACAAATTTCGCGGCCGAAGGCACTTGCTGGCTTTCCAGCAAGGCCACCCCTGCTGGCGGAAGATAACGGACCCGCTGCTGCATTCTGCCGACGGCGAGGAGGCCATCATCCTCGATCCCGACCTCTACTTTCCCAACCGTTTCACCTTCGAGCCGACGCCCTCGAGCGGAATCTTGCTGATGTGGCAGAAGCCCAATTGCCTTTTTCCGCCGGAGACGACGTTCTCCGCATTCGCGGCCACGAAACTGGCGCACCACGTCGACATCGGCGTGGGTCACATTCGTGCTCCGCTCGACTTGGAATGGCTGGATTGGTTCTTGGGCCGTATCGGCGGCGTCGACCTACCGCGATCCATGCACGTAGAAGCCATCACTTGGTCGGCACTGGCCATGCAAGCCGGCGGGGGACACCTCGATCCCAAGCGCTGGCTGTGCTGGCACCGCTCACAGCTCAAACGGCTCAAGCTCAAGCTCGGTGTGCCTGGAACGAGCATTTTGGAGGGCGAAGCTCTCGCTGAAGCCAAATGCTTCCACGCGGGAGGTGCGGCCAAATGGTGGCTGGCCGATGCCAAAGCCAAAGGCTTGCTGGATTGCGACAACTTGCTCGACGAGCCCTCGACGGTGATGCCTTTCGTCGAACTTTCCGAGAGCCGCTACGCGCTTGAACGCAACCTGAAGGGCGCATTGCGCAAGATCGGCTACTACAGGCTCGCGGGTGAATCGTGACGACTGGAGCCCTCGATGATATCTTCGCAATTCAAGGACGCCTCGTACGGAGGCTGATCGCTCGATGACTTCCGAAGTCGAACTCTCCTCCATTCAGACGGCTCGAGTGCTCGTGGTCGTGGTCAACTACAAGACGGCTCACCTAGCCATCGAGTGCCTTGCGTCACTGGAGACGGAGCTGCGCGCCTTTCCTAGCGCCCGAGTGACGGTGGTCGACAACTTGTCGAACGATGGATCGTTCGAACGGCTGCAGAGCGCCATCGTGGAGCGCGGCTGGAGTTCGTGGGTGAGCGTCCACGCTTCACCACTCAATGGCGGCTTCTCATATGGCAACAATCAGGCCATTCGACCCGCGTTGGCGAGTTCGCAGCCCCCGGATTTCGTCTGGTTGCTCAATCCGGACACCGAGGCGCGACCCGGCGCGTTGACGGAGCTGCTTGCCTACGTTCTGCCGCGTCCCGAGATCGGTATCGCGGGCGGCTCGTACGAGGAAGCAGACGGATCACCCTGGCCCTACGCCTTTCGCTTCCCGAGTTTACTCAGTGAACTGGACCGTGGGTTGCGTTGGGGACTCGTGACACGCCTCCTGCACGAACATGTCTTGACCCAACGCATGTCCGACGAGCCGAGCCAGGTGGGGTGGCTAGCTGGTGCGAGCTTGCTCATCCGACGCGAAGTCTTCGAACGCGTAGGCCTGATGGACGAAGGCTATTTCCTCTATTTCGAGGAGACCGACTTCTGCCTGCAGGCGACACGGGCGGGCTTTCAGTGCTGGTACGTGCCAGCCAGTCGGGTCATGCACATCGCTGGCCAAAGCACTGGCGTCACCGACCGACAACAAGCGCCGAAGCGCATGCCGGACTATTGGTTCGAGTCGCGCACGCGCTACTTCACCAAGAACCATGGCCGGCTGTACGGAGCCGCCACGGATCTGGTGTGCGCGGCTGGCTTTGCGCTTTGGCGGTTGCGGCGTCCCCTCCAGGGTAAGCCCGACACCGATCCACCGCGCTACCTGTTCGACTTCCTGCGCCACAGTGCAGTCTTCAACAGCTCGGTTCCACGAAGCCGCATGGCGCAGGGCTCTCAGCCCGCTGCGTAGGCACTGGGCGGAGTCCGATTGGTGAGCGCAGGACGCTTCGTGTCGTTGATCACTCCCGCTGACACGCTCATCAAGGCGCCGGCCAAGAAGTAGGGCAAGCCGTGTGAGATGGAGTTGGGCACGAGGTCGAGTCCAGTGAAAGCCAGCAGCAGTGCCACCGTCGCGATGGCCTGACTCTCCTCACGTTCCAGTCCACCCCTGGAAATGGCACGGCTGGCATAGAAAACGGGAAAGAGCAGGAGCCCGAAGACGATCAAGAAGCCGACGGCGCCAGCGCCGCCGAACTGGATAATCCATTCGCCATCCACGACGGTAATGTCGCGCCCCGTTGCGGGGTCGTAGAGCAGGTTGCGACCCCACGTGCCCCAGCCAAAGAAGGGTTTTTCCTGCGCTTTGGTCAGAAGCATACCTTCATTCATGAAGCGATACTGCAAGGACTCGGCGCGTTCGGCGCTGGCTCGATTGGCCTGTTCGAGAAACCACTCGGTCGAAATCCAGTCGAACATGCGAAGCAGCGGATAGTTCATCACTGCGATTGACAGCAACACCGCTACCCGCATCTGGGTTTTGATCGGCGCGAACCAGAGTAGCGGAACGCTCAACCCAGCATACAAAAACGCTCCGAGGCTCTTGCAACTGATCAAGGCAACAATCAGTACGGCGCTACAAAACTTGGTCGAAAGGCCCAGCACTTTGTCTTTGACGCGAGCGAGTCCGGCCAGGCACGTGATCGACTGAGACACGAAGAACGCGACGGTCAGGCCGTGGCTCAGGAATACGAACGCGCGAAAGCCGCCGTCGCGAGCTGCTTGGGCGAAGCTATGCTGGAAGAAGCCGTAGAGCCGCAGGTGAAAAATCGGACTCAAGCGCGCCTCCAGCAGGACGAGTGGCGTGTACACCAGCGCGCCGATGACCACAGCGCGCAGCAGGTCGCGCAGGTCATCGGGAGTTCGAAACAGCGTCTGGCCGAGGAAAAATGGTAGAACGACGGCCAACGAGGTCTTGATGAACGTCGCCAGCCCGTCGTACGGCGACATGGCGGGCAAGACCAAGGGCCCGAACCGCAGGTACTCGCGGTTGGTCAGCACCGTTGCAGCAATGTTGAACAGCAGCAGCCACAGGATGGTCCGCGTGGCCTTGGTCTGCTGCGATCCGGTGACACTCTGGGCGCGAGTGGACAGGCAGCCCAAGTAAGCTGCCAGCGCCGAGATGGCATGCTTATCCAACGGGGGCACTACCGGGAAGTCAAAGGACACGCGCTCCGGCAAGAACAGAGTGCCCGCCAAGAACGTGAAGAGCGCGGCGCGACGTGGCGGCAGTACACTTGCGACGACCAAGCCAACCGGTATCCACAAGAGCAGCACCAGCCGCGCAATTAGGTTTCCTTCCATCGTCGCCCCGCCTCGACTCCGCACGGTGACCGAACTGGCGAGCGATAGAAATGCGCCGAGTCGTCGGCTAGCATCTCGCTCATGACGGTCGCGTTGTCGGTATTGATGCCTGTACACAACACGGCCCAGTTTCTCCCGCAAGCACTACGCAGCATCGGCAAGCAAACCTTTCGAGACTTCGAGCTGATCGTGCTCGATGACGGCTCGACCGATGGGTCGAACGTCATTGCCCAGGAATTCGCCCGCCATGAACCGCGGGCACGGGTCGTCGTTCGGTCGAAAAAGGGGCTCATCGACACCCGAAACGAGCTTTTGGCAGAAGCACAGGCGCCCCTGGTCGCCTGGATGGATTCCGATGACGTCGCGGTTCCCAATCGTCTCGAACTCCAGGTGCACGAGTTTGCCGAGCGGCCGCAGCTGGTTTGTTTGGGCGGAAACGCCCTGTGCATCGACCCAGGGGGACAGCCGCTCAAGCACGAGAGTTACCCACAGGGCCATGAACGAATCGTCGAACGACAAAGATCGAGCGGCGCCTTCCGGTTTCCCACCGTGACCATGAGGACGGATGCAGCGCGAGCGGTCGGAGGCTTCCGTCATCCGTTCGTCGTGGGCGAGGACTTCGACCTGTTGCAGCGGCTGAGCGAGGTGGGCGAGCTGGACAATTTGCCGGACGTTCTCCTGCTTTACCGTCTGCATCTGGGCAGCGTATCGGTCCAGCAGTGGCAGCGCTGGTGGCCCTACCGCGATGTGATCCTCGCCCTGGCCGAAGAGCGTCGCGCCGGCCGCCCCGACGCCCTACAGCGAGGAGAAACGCTGACGATCGATGTACCAACGATGGGCGGAATCCAGGCGTTGCCGAGTGACGTGCAGATGGGTTGGGCGCGCGATGCGCTGGCTCACGGCTACGGGCGCTCGGCCTGGAAGCACGCTTGGGGTGCAACTAGCAAACGGCCTACCCGCTTACGCACTTGGAAAACGCTTGCGCAGGTCGCCTGGGGGTGGGCGGGCGCTCCCCCACCTCTCGCTCTCGGTGCCGCGGTCCAGCAAGCCCTCGCGCAGACCGACTGAAACACGCGCTCGCGAGAACGTTGGGGCTCCGCGTGCGCGTGGCTCAACCGTGAAGCAGCCTGGCCAAGCTGGCCAGGCCAACTCCCGCGCCAAACAGCAGCGGCACCAGCAGCTCGCGGCGCCACAATATCAAACCGCGACGCGCGAAGGCCGGGACAAGCACGAACAAAGACGGCAATTCAGCCATCGCCGTCACCCAGACCAAGCCAACCATGCCGAAATAGTGGCAAGCCAGCGGAAGTGCGACGAGCATCCACACCAGCCTCGTCAAGCTGCGGATGAAGCCGAAATGCGAGTGGCCCATTGAGAACAAGCAGGTCTCACAAGGCACGGCGATGCAGGAAAACGTGACGCGCAACACGAGAACTTGCAGCATCCATCCCGCTTCGACGTAGCGGTCGTCGTACAACGACCGGACGATCCAAGGCGCCAAGACGAAGAGAATCCCGGCGCTCGGCAAGGTGAGGCCGTCCATTGCCAAACGCGCACGATAATAGACCTCCTGAAGCCGGTGGCTTTCTTCGCGGAACACACGCGAAAACACTGGAAACAGGATCTGGTGCGTGAGCCGGGTGACTACGGCCATGCCCAGATCGGCGAACGTGACCGCTACCATGTACACGCCGAGCTCGCTGAGACCGAAGAAACGGCCCAAGAAAAGCCGATCAATCTGCTGCGCAAAGAACATCACGGCCGAGGACAGGAAGATCCACTTGCCGAAGCGCATGATCACCTGCGCGGATTCCTTCGACCAAAAGAAGCGATTCTTGTAACCGACGTCAATGAACAGGTGGCTCATGGCCATGCGTGACGCCGTGCCCGCCAAGCTACCGACCACGAGCGCCCAAACGGAACGAAACATCCAGGCGCCGCCGATCGTGACCAGCAGTCCCGTTGCTTGGCTTCCCACCTCGATGAACATGATGCGCCGCGAGTCGACCCTGCGCAGCAAGGTCATCATCGACGTCGAATCGAAGCCGGAGATCAACACCGTGAGGCTTCCGACCGCCAGAAGTGGGGCGAGCCGCGAATCTTCGTAAATCCATGCGACAGGCCAGGCAAGCAGCAACGCGACCAGAAACAGGGCCGCGCCGCGTACGACGTGCATGGTCCAGGCCGTATTGAGAAACTGCACCTCGTCGCCGCGTGGTGACTGCACGACCCCAGGCGCGATACCGACATCCGACAGCATCACGAGGCCTTGGTTGAAGATCGACAAAATGGCCGTCATGCCGAAGGCTTCGGGAAAGAGCAATCGTGTGAGCAGCAAGTTGCCGAGCAAACGCACGGCATTGGTCGTGCCAAACGACAAGATCTCGTACGCGGACCCACGCATGGCGAGCTTGCCGAGGCGCTCGGGCGGCGGCGCCTTGGTCGCTGGCGCGTCGGGCGCTTCCGGCGCGGGGCCCGAATCTACGGTGACGTTCGACATCGTTGTTTAACCGGGGCAACTGTCACGCTGAAAGGACGCTGCCGCAGCGCTGACGATAGGCTTTGCCACGCTAGCTTCACAAGATCTGCACGAGCAGTGGGCTGGACAAATCAACCAGGCGGGACCAACCTTTCGCTCCGTGTTCGAACGGAGCCCACTAGCAGTAGCGCGGAGAATGAGCCTTGTTTCGTAAGCCAGACACCCAAAAGCTCAAGCAAGAGTTCCGCGCGGCGCAGCCGTTTCCATTCGTGTGCATCGACGATTTCCTCGACCCCGAATTCGCGCGCCAAATGGCCAAGTCGTATCCCGACTTCGAATCCGCGACTTCGATGGGACACGTGTTCAACGCCGTCAACGAGAAGCGCAAGGTCCAGATCACGGACGACACGTTGTTTCCGCCCACCGTCAAGGCCTTCACGGAACTCACCGCATCGCAAGAATTTCGCGACATGCTGAGCGAGATTTCAGGCATCGACGATTTGCTCTGGGACACGAGCTACACCGGAGCTGGCATGCACATGACGGCAGCTTCGGGCAGGCTGGACGTGCACGTCGACTTCAATCGGCTGGCAGAGAACGGTTGGTACCGGCGCTTGAACCTACTGCTCTTCTTGAACGAAGGCTGGCAGGCAGAATGGGGCGGCAACCTGGAGCTGTGGAACCATGATGTCACGCAATGCGCGCACTCGTTTGAGCCGCGCTTCAACCGTTTGGTCGTCTTCGAGACGAGCGACATCAGTTACCACGGGGTGACGCCCATCAAATGCCCGCCGGAAGTGGTGCGACGCTCGTTCGCTCTCTACTTCTACTCCAAAACGCCTCCGCCTGGCGTCGACGCCGACAAGATGCACTCGACCATCTTTCGCTCCCGCCCGAACGAGTTCATGCGCGGGTTCGTGTTGATGCCCTTGTCTTCGGCGGGCTGGGCGATGCTCTCGGCTTACCGCACGGCGAAATCGCGTACAGCTCGCTTTCTCGGCCTCAAACGCGCCTGACCGCGCCTGACCGCGCCTGACCGCGGCGCGAGCAGTTTGCCTCTGCGAGCGGCGCGCCTCATCAAACGGCGCACCTTTGCGAGCGGCGCGCCTCATCAAACGGCGCACCTCTGCGAGCGGCGCGCCTCATCAAACGGCGCGCGCCTACTGGGAGTTAATCTCGAACGTGATGGGCTGATACGCGCGGATGTCCCAAGCCAGACTCGCGTCGGGAGCCGCAATACCCAGTCGCGTGATCTTCAGCCACAGCACCTGGTTGCTCGTGTCGTGCCAGTATTTGTCGCCGGTCGACGCTTTGACCGCCGCCAAGTTGGCCGCTGGTGTTATCGGGTGCCACTGGTCCCCCAGGAACTCGTCGCGCCACTTGTCGTTGCCGTTGAAGTAGGCGGCCCAGCTCGGCGACGAGCGGATCTCGTCGAGACCCCGACCAGCCGCGAAAACACTAGGCGTGGCCGTGGCCACGAAAGGCACGCCCAAGATAAAGGCATCGTCTTCCTCGATCACATTCGTGACCTGAAAAGAAACGCGGCTGCTGGGTGGCGTCGCCGGCGAGAGCGTTTCACAGGACACCGTACTGCCCGGTCGTCCATCTTCGGCATCGCCCGGCATGACTCCTGCGGGAAAAGTCACTTGGTAGGATCCATCCTTCACCGCGGCGAAGTGTCGAAATCCGCCCAGGAACGGCGTGCAATCGCCATCGTCCACGAACCAGACGGTGTCGTTGTCGGTGCGCGTCACGAGCTTCGTGCGATTGCGCGCGGGCTCGTTGCTCGCATCTTCACCGGTCAAGAAGATGTCTTGGACGCCGTAGTACGGGCCTTTACAGGTTCGATCGTTACGATGCGGCTCGAGCGGCTCGGAACACTCGGTTCCCGCGGTCAAGAATGGCTTGTCGTAAACCCAATAATTTCCTGCAGGACCCCAGTAGCCGTGCGGATCCCAGAGCGCCCCCGAGAGCGAATAGTTCTCTCTCCCCTCGCCATCCTCGAGTTCGTTCGGCGACTCCGAGCGGTAGCCCGGATGACTGTTGATTAGACGGTTGTTGGGGTTGTTGATCAATCCCTTGTCGACGCCCGTGTGGTAGTAGTCCGACGAACCGAACGCGCCGCTCGGCCTGCCCGGCGTTGCCGGGAGATTGACGAAAACGTTGTCGGAGATCTGACAGTCGCTGTGGTAGCTGGCGGCACCCATCCGACCAGCACCTGGCTTCGTCTCCGATTCGGCAGTGGCCAGAGTTGGCGCGTTGGCTCCATTGAGGCTGGTTCCGATCACCAGATTCTCGCGGATTTCACAGACCGACGAGCCCGAAAAGGCCGTGCCGTTGAAGTCGGCCGTCACGAAGTTCAAGAAAGATGCAAAGTGCGTGCGGTTCCAAAACGACACGGCTGCGTCCTGCCAAGTCGCTTCGTGCTTGTAGAAAACCATGCCCGTGATCGAATACGGCTCCGGATCGTTGGTCTCTGACGTGCCCGTCTTCCTGGGAGTGTAAGAGTTTGCGCTGACGTCGCCCTCGTCGTTGATGGGGCTGTCGTCGAACATCATGCCTTGCAGGTAGTTCGAGTGGGCTACGTTGTTGCTGAATTCGCCGAACTTCATGAACGAAGGTTCGAGCGCCACGCTTTTGCTCAGACCCAAAGGCTTGGGTGGAAACGCCAGCCAGAAGCCCATACCTTCAGAGTCGGCCACGACGTTGGAGCGAATCACGTTGTCCGGATTGGTCAGCCAGTAGCCGGCAGGCTTCGCGTCGTGACGCAGCAGGCGCTTGTCTTCGGGCGGCTTGCGTACGTGGAGCACCAAGTTGTTTTCGATCGTGTTGGAGCGCTCGACCGCATCTTCCAGGAAGATGGCGTGGCCCAAAATGTCGTAGCAAACGTTACCGCTGATGCCGAGGCCATTGGTGGCATGCACGACGATGCAACGGTTCTTGGACTCCCAGATGGCCGAGTTCTTGATGAACTGGCCTCGCGCGGCCTTGCCGTTGGGATCTTCGAGGTAGCTCCACAAGTGCCAGTGAATCGGATAGCGCGCGTTGCGCCCAGCCTGGCCGACGCGATGCAATTCGACGCCGTCGAGGTGTCCTTCGGCGCCGTTCATGATCATGAGGTGCGCACCGAAACCCTGATCTTTCCAGACCGCATCGTCGGCGCCTTGAATCACGATGTTGCGAGTCAGGTTGCCGACTTCGGCTCGCTCGTCGAGCACGCTCTCGGTGACACTGGTCGTGGGAGTCAGCGTCACTCCTGCGTCGTCAACGTACTGCAAGACGCCCCAGCGTGACTGGGCGATGGCGGCGCCAAGATCGACTTTGGAGCCTTCGACGGCCGTGACCTGTGAACGCTCCGTGGCTCCGATGCGGTAGTAGTCCGTCGGCGCAACGACGATCTCATCGCCCGTTTTCCAGTCGACTTCGTCGAGCAAGTTGAGGCTCGTCCCTCCGGCCGGCAGGTGCTCGGCGAGCTTGCTCCAAGTATGTGCCGGGGGAGTCCCGTAGAGATCGAGCGTGCCTCCCTTCATGACCAGGATGCCGCGCGTCCCCATGCCCATGACCTCTTCTTCAGTGTCCTTGGCGGTCAAAGTGATCACTGCGCGGTTCTTGTAAGCCCGCTTGGGGTGGCCGATGCGCAACGTACCGTGGACCGAGATCCATTCGGCGCTGAGTTCGAGATCTTTGTCGTCGAAGACCAGAGTGCCATCGAGCGTGAGGCTTCCGAGCGCTGGAGGCGAGGTATCGAGCAAGATCTGCTTGCCTGCGGGAATGACTATGTCCTCCCCTTCTTTTGGCACATGACCGCTCGGCCACGATTCCGCATCCGACCAAGGATCTCCTTCGGGAATGGTCGTGACACGCTCCTCGTTCAAGCCTGCCGAGCAGCTGCAAAGCAGCGCGAATAATGCCCCCCACCACTTCGCTCGTTCCATAAGGACTCCCGTGGAAACCAACCGTCGGCGTCGTGGACTACGGCCCAGACGGGTTCCCAACATACGAAGGCTTTCCCCCAATTGAGCATCGAGTCAAGCGGAGTGCGCCGCGGTGTGTGGCCCCGACCGACGTCGCCCCAGCTGGTATTTCTGAACGATTGACCAAGCGCCTTCGTGTTTCCCTAGGCGAAAGGCCGTCGTCGTCACCGCGCGCTCATTCGGAACCAGGCGATGCCGTCTTGTATTCGATGACTACGCGCTGTCGGCCGAGGAGTAAGTCACGCGCGGCGCCAAGGACGCCCTGAAATTCGGCGAACTTCCCCACCACACAGGCCAGTGCGTAGATGCGCGCAAGCGGCGGCGGCAAGTGGCGCTCACGCACGAGACTCCGGCCGATCTTCAGCACGAGCAGCGGGTACAGGATCAGACCCAGGAGGGGCCACGGGCCCGAAACAATCGAGAAAAGGCCCAAAAATAGTGGGAAACTGGCCCAAACCGTGATGGAGACGACCGGCTTGACCCAGATGCGTCGCTCGGTTCGAAAATGCAGAGCCGAAACCAGCGCGTAGGCATAGCCCGCTCGCGCCGCGCGTCGCCACCACTGTGAAAAGCGTGTCATGGCCGCGTCATGTAAAGTCATCTCGTGGTCGAGGCGTAGGACGCGATAGCCGAGCGCACGGACGCGATGGCACAGCTCGGGCTCTTCACCTGCGATCACTGTCGGGTTGAATCCCCCGACTTGCGCGAACACTGAACTCCGGATCAAGAAGTCCCCACCGCAGGCGCTGGCTTCGCCGATAGGTGTGTCCCATTCGACGTCACACAGGCGATTGTACACGCTTGCCTGGGGAGCCCGCTCGCGGCGGCGACCGCAGACGATAGCCCAGTCTTCGTGACTGCTCAGTTGCTGCATGGCAAACGCGAGCCAGGCGGCGGCGACTTCACAATCTCCATCGACGAACTGTACGAATCGCCCAGCGAAACCAGCCGTTCGCAGCCGGTCGTAACCCGCATTGCGCGCGCGCGCGGCGCTGAACGGGATCGACATGTCGAGTTCCACTACCTCGACGCCACGCTCGCGTACCCGAGCAGCGCTACCGTCCGTCGACCCCGAGTCGACGTAGACCATCTGAGCTTGGGAGCGACTCAAACTGTCAAGACAGCGCGTCAAACGTGCCCCCTCGTTCCGACCGATGACGACGACCGCGAGCTCCGCCGACGTCATGAGCCCTCCGCGGCGCGCACGGCGATGGGCCGAGCCGGAATTCCGACGACGGTCGCGCCGGGTGCCACGTCGGACAGCACGACGGCGTTCGCCCCGATGCGCGCGTGATCACCGACGCGAACTGCTCCGAGAACCTTGGCGCCGGCACCGATATCGACGTGACCGCCGATGATGGGGAACCCCTCGCCACCGCCGGCACCCAAGGTGACCTGCTGGAAAATCAAGCAATTGGGTCCGACTTCGACGTCCGGATGAATCACGATTCCGTTGGGGTGCGGCAACAGCAGTCCGACACCCAATCGGCAATTGAGCGGGATGTCAGCGCCACTGACCGCCGACCAGAAACGATGCTCCAAGACGGCCCAACGCTTGACGATTGCCCCAGCGACGCCGCCTTGCCGACAAGCCTGCTGGTAGATACGGATGGCCCGCAGGAGCCGCCTGCCCGCGTTCCATTCGAAAGCACCTACGCTTTCACGCGAGGGATCGGGTGCAGTGGCCGATACGGCGGACGGTGGCATGCGCTGCGGCGTTTCTAGCTCGATTCCAAGTGGGACGCACGAGCGCAAACCGTCTGGACTTCAAGGCGGTGCGCGAACGATGCCCCGGGGCAAACCAACGCGGTTCGATGCACGCATCCATCGGGCGTACGATGGACCAATGTCCACGTCACACTCGATGTCGCTTGCTGCATTCGCACTCTTGCTGACGGGCTTTGCATGCAGCTCCAAGACTCCAGAGACTGGCTCAGCCAGCGGCTCGACCTCGACTGGTGGCGGCAGCGGCAGCGATGGCGGCAGTGGCGCCGCATCAGGAGGGGACGCTGGAGCCACACCGACCGGCTTCGTGAACCCGCCTCCAGGTAGCCGTCCCTTTGCGGGCACGAACTTTTGGAACGTCGAGTGGGAGCGCGGCAACATTTTTCTGCCGGACGTCGACTTCGCGAGCGTCGACAATCCATGGGTGCCGGCGTTTCTGCAGGACTTGAGTCCCTACGGGGTGCTGCGCCTGATGGACTGGAACGGCACCAATGCGAGCGACACGCCACAAGCCCACTTCGAAACGCGCCGCAAGAAAGCCGAGAACCAAGGGGACCTCGTCGCGCTCGAGTGGCAGATCGATCTCTGCAATCGCACCAAAAAGGATTACTGGCTCAACATTCCGCACCGCGCGACGTCGGCAGACTGGAAAGCCGTGGCCGCGCTGGTTCGCGACACGCTCGATCCTTCTCTGCGTGTCTACGTCGAGTGGTCCAACGAGGTGTGGAACGAGTCCTTCCCCCAGCACGCCTATGCGACCGAGCAGGCCAACGCCTTGTCGCTCGAGGGCGAGATTCCCGCGTCGAGCTTCTACGTCTACAACTCGGTGCGCCTGTACGAGACGTTTACCGAGGTTTTTGGCAAGGAGAACAAGCGACTCGTGCGGGTGCTGGCGGGCTTTTCGGCTTGGTCAGGTCCGTGTGAAGCGCACATCGTCGCCCTCTCGGACAAGGCCATCAATCCGCAGGGGACCAAGCCCGACTTTTACGCCGTCGCGCCTTACGTCAAAGGCGAGTCGATGGCAGCGCTGAACGCCAGCATCGCAGAGGTCATGAGTGGCGTCGCGTCGAATGTGTCCTGCGCGAGGAAAGCCAAGCTCGACGTCATCGGCTACGAAGGCGGACCGGATTCGTATTCAGCGGGTGAAGGTTGCGTCACGCTCCAGCACGACACGGGAATGCGCAAGTTCTACGTCGACTACCTCGAGGCACTCACCACTACTGGATTGAAGGGACCTTACATGCAGTACACGCACTCGGGACAGTGCTGGGGTCTCAAGGAAAAGACCACCGATGCTCTGGAGAATTCTCCCAAATACCAGGGCTTACTCGACTGGCTCGCCAGCGTCCGGTGACCTTCCTCGAGCAGCTCGGTCACTCTTCGATGATCGAGGCTTCGTCGATGGTGGTCGCCGTATCCTCGTGCATCGAAATGTTGGGTAGCGCGTACCACGAGCCACCACGATTGTTTCGAATCACCGACTTCTCGACGACGATGTTTCCTGAGTGGTCGTTGGTGACGAAGAAGATGCCTGATCCGTGCGTGCGCACCGTATTGTCCTCAATCAGCGTGCCGCAAAGCGACAAGGTCATCGTGTTGCCGTCGTTGTAGATGGCGCCACCGTTGCCTCCCGTGTCGGGCACCGCCAGCCCACCGATGGCTTCGTTGTGGGTGAACAGCGAATTGATGATCGTCCACGACACTGCGATGCTGCTGATGGCGCCGCCATTGGCCCCCTGGTTGCCGAGCTCTTCAGCACCTCCAAATGTGCTGTTGACCAGGTAGACGGGTTGCGCGTCGAACTGGCTGAACACGCGAACGGCGCCGCCGCCCACGTCTGAGCCGTCGTCGACGCAGACATTGTTGAAGAATCGGGAATTGACGATTCGGATGCGCCCGCCGCGTGCCCAGATGGCGCCTCCGCCTCCGTCGAGATCGGTTCCTGCCGCGGCGGCGTTGCCGTCGACAAAGGTGAGATTTTGGACAGTCAAGCGCGGGTGGTCCTGGTTGTCACAGTGGTCGGTCGTGTACTTCTGCGCCTCGTCACAGGTGTTCATGTAGAGAATGCGCGTCGCGCCCCCGCCACTCAGGGTCACCAAGCCGCCGCCGTCGATGACGATCTCGGGTCCGGTGTCGTTCACTATTTTTGCCGGGCGATCGAGGGTGATGACCAGCGGCTCGGGCCCGCAAGCGAAGGTGATGACGCCGCCCTGAGCGATGCCTTCCACGACCGCGTCCGCTGTGCAGCTTCCCGGCGTTCCGTCGCCGATCACGGTGGTGGGATTCGAACTGTCAGCGGGCGCGGCTGCCGCTGGGATCTCACATTGGCCATCCGGGTTCCCGGCGGGCGGTCCGTCCGCGGGGTCGGTGAGCGGATTCTCGACGTCTACAGCACCCCCCGGGTCCTCGGTACCCGAGCCGCCGCTCCCCGCCGCATCCCCGGCTCCCCCGCAGGCGGCGAGCGCCGCGGACGAGAGTGTGAACGCGATGAGCAGGCCTGTTCCGTTCGTCATCGTCGAACTTTCTCCCTCGCGCGCTCGCGAAGTCAATCTGTCGCGGCTTGGGCAATGGCATGCCGATAGATCGCGCAGATGGCGTCGATCTTGCCCTGCCACGAGAACTGAGTCCGCACTCGCTCGGCGCCCGCCTCACCCATGGCAAGACGGGCAACGGGATCTTCGGCCAGCGACCGAATTGCACTTTTCCACGCCTGCTCGAGCTCCGGCAGACTGGTGTCTGGATTCAGCAAGATGCCGCTCGCGGCGTTTACGTAGTCGGCAGGGCCACCCCACGCGTGTGTGATGACCGGCAAACCCATGGCCATCGCCTCCAACACGACCGCGCCGCCGCACTCGTAAACGCTGGGCAGCAAGAACAGATCAGCGCTCGCCAAATGCCTCGCGCAGTCTTTCTGCGGTACGAAGCCATGAAAGACGACGCGCCCGACGAGACCGAGTTCAGCGGTCAGCGCTTCGAGTCGCACCCTTTCCGGGCCATCGCCCAGGATGTTCAGAACGAAAGGCAGATCGGACACGTCCGCCAAGACCCGCAAGAGCAGATCCAGCCCTTTCCATCCCACGAGTCGCCCGCTGAACACGAACGACAACGGGAGCTGCGCGGCCGCATCGCGCGGAGATCGAGCGCCGTCGAAAACCGAAAAATCGACGCCATTTTCGACGAGCTCGATGACGCAGCGCGGATGCTCGATTGGCAGAGCTTGCCGTGTCCGCTGGTTGGCAACCAACAGCACAGCGGCTCGCCGTTTGCCGGGCAAAAGACGATTGAGCAAACCCGTCGTGCGCCGTGCCACGTCGACGAACCATCGCTCGCTTTTCTTTTGCAGGTGACCGAAGGGACGAGGGAAGCTCATCCCGCCGTTCATCGGGCCAATCACCACTGGTGCCCCCACGCCGAAGATGAGCGACGGGCGCTTTGGAGAAACCGGCGATGGTTCGTGAACCACGTTGACGCGCTGTTCGCTGACCAGCTTCTTGAGCAGCGCGCGCTGCCGCCACTGCGTCAGATTTTGCATGACGAAGCCGAAGGTATTTTCGCCGACGCGCGGTGGAAAGTAAGTGGACAGCCGATGTAGCCAGCGATCCACGGGCAAATCCCGGACGAAAGCCACGCGCTCGATGTCGTCGCCGAGCAGCTCGACCAGCTCGTGACGCGTGCGCTCGTGGAGCACCATCCACACCTCTACGCCGCGCGCCCGGAGATGTCGAAAGTAGTGAAGAGGCAGGATCGACTCGCCGCCGAACCTCGCCGACGCCTGGGGCGCCACGATGGCCACGCGCAACTCTTGTTCAGTCATGATCAGGTTGGGCAAGTGCTGCCGACCGCACCTTCCATTGTAGAGGTCTGGTCACCGAAACACATGTAGCTACCGCGACTCTTCTTCGGTGATACGACGCGGGGAAACGTGATTCGTACACGTCGGGTCTGGGAGTCTCCCCCCTGTGCATCGATGTGTCGGTGTTTGCCAACGCACGACCGAGAACCCGGCATCGTGCAACGAGTGCCTAGTCAGTTCTTGCACGATAGCTGGTCGAACTCGTCCTTTCGCGGGCAATCGCAGCTCACCGGGTCTTCCGACTACCTATTGGTGGTTGATTCGCTACGTCGCGCGCCACTAGAGTGCGCGTCAAACGCGAACGCCCTTCGGATGGGGATCAGACGGCACGGTGCAAGAAGAACGCAAAAGCAAATCGTCTGAGTCCGCTCGTACCCATCTCTTGACGGTCGTCGTAGAGGACTATTTTCAAGCGACAGCTCTCGAGGGATTGGTTCCCAAACGGCACTGGGACCGGATGGAGTCCCGCGTCGACGAGAACACCCAGCGTGCTCTTGAGCTGCTGGCGCAGTTCGAGGCAAAGGCGACCTTCTTCGTCATCGGCAGCGTTGCGGAACGACAACCCGAACTTCTCGCGCGCATCTTGGCCGCAGGTCACGAGGTCGCCAGCAAGGGTCTCGAGCACCGCACCATCGAGAGTCACACGGAGGACTCGTTTCGTGCCGACGTTCGCCGCAGCAAGCGCCTGATCGAGAACGCCATCGGCAGTCGAGTGCTCGGCTACCGCGTGCCGCGGGGACACATCGGCCTCGAAGATCTATGGGCTCTACGCGTGCTTGCAGAAGAAGGCTTCCACTACGATTCGAGCCTTTATCCGCGGTTCCGCTCGCTCGCCAAGCAACCTTTCAGGCGCTTCCCCCACACCCATCACGACGGATCCACCCAGATTCTGGAATTTCCGCTGTCGAGCGCTGGGCCCGACGGCCTCTTGTTCCCTGCAGCGGGCGGAAACTACATCCGCCAGCTTCCGCCGCAGCTCATGCAGCTGTCGTTCAAATGGTGGCACGAGCGCTACGTGTCGCCGTTCAATATGTACTTTCACATTTGGGAGCTCGACCCCGATCTCCCGGTCATTGCCACCGCCAGCTTCCTCGGCCGATTGCGCCAGTACCGCAACCTCGCGCACATGCCGGAGATCATTTCCGAGTACTTGAGCCAGTACCGGTTCACGAGCATCGCGCAGTTTGCGCGACTCGTGCAGGAGCCATTGGAGCGCGTACCTGGTTCGGTTCGTGGAGACGCACTTGTCGATCGCTCGGCATCGCCCCGACTGAAGCTCGAGCCGATCAGCATCGTCATCCCTTGTTACAACGAAGAGCGCTCTCTCGCTTTCCTCGAAAACACGCTGAACGAGGTTGCAGGGCAGCTGGGCGACAAATATTCGATTCAGTACGTCTTGGTCGACGACTGCAGCACCGACGGCACCTGGGCCTCGTTGCAAGCACGCTTTGGCGAGCGCAGCGATTGCACACTCGTCCATCATGAAGTGAACCAGGGTGTGGCCGGGGCGATCCTGACCGGAATCAAGCGCGCCCCCACAGAAGTCGTGTGTTCGATGGATGCCGACTGCACCTACGATCCGCTGCAACTCAAGAAGTTGATTCCAATGCTGCGCGGCGACGTCGTCATGGTCACGGCCAGTCCGTACCACCCAGACGGCGAAGTCGTCGGGGTGCCGTCTTGGCGTCTTTTTCTATCGAAGAACCTGTCGCGACTCTACGGCACGGTCCTGCACCACCGCTTCGCCACGTACACGTCGTGTTTCCGCGCTTACAAGAAGAGCGCCGTCGAGCACATGCGGCTCACCGACACTGGATTCTTGGGTGTCGCGGAAATGCTGATCTTGCTCGACCTGTCGGGCGCTCAGCTCGCCGAGTGTCCAGCTACACTGGAGACCCGCATCTTGGGCGCTTCCAAGCTCAAGACCGCTCGCACCATTGCGGGCCATTTGCGGCTGCTGGCGCAAATCCCCGTCCTCAAAAGGCAACCCGCGCAGCTCGCTGATCGACTCGGCAAGCCCGTCCCATGACTCCCGCGGCGCGACGCATCGCAGCTGGACTACTCACGCTATTCCTCATTTTTCTCGGTTGGGTTTACGCAAGCGAGCCACCCGGTCCCGACCAGTACGAACTCCAATACGCCGCCTGGCGAGTGCTCGAAGGTGCTGTGCCCTACGTCGACGTCGTCGACATGAACTGGCCCGGCTTTTTGGTGTACGGCGCCTCCAAGGCCTTGCCCGCGAGCTCGGTCTACGCCTGGCGGGTCGTCGACTTCGGCTGGACGATGGTTTGCCTCCTGTTCTTGGCTCGTTTGGTCGAGCGCATCTGGGGCAGAGCCGCATGGTGGTGCGCCTGGATCGGCTACCCGCTCGTCTACGTGAATGCTGGCGCCCATTTCACCGGCCAACCCGACGTCTTGGCCGGTCACCTCGTTTGGCCCATGGTCTGGCTGTTGCTGGAGGGCTGGGAACGCGACCGCGCGCGCTACTTCGTGGGCGCGGGCCTTCTGCTCGGCTTGCTCACGGCCATCAAGCCGACGATGTTTTGCGTGGGCCCGCTGTTCGCGTTTCATGCGTTAGCTACGCGACCCAAGACCTTCGATACGCCTCGAACCGTTGGCCTCGTCGCACTGTGGGCCTCCGTCGGGGCGCTCACTCTTTTTGCGACTTTCGTGCTTGTGTTGCTACTCGGTACGCCGCTGCGCGACGTTTGGGAATTGACCATCGTCTACAACACCACGGCGCAATTCTTCGACTCGACATCTCGAACGGCCTTGTGGACTGCCTTGGGCAGCTCGGTAGGTTTCTCGTTCAAGTGGTTCCTGCCCGCGCTTGCGATCGGCATCGTGGGTCTCTCGCGCGCGCGTACGAGTCACGCGCTGCGCTGGCTCTTGCCCACTGCTCTGCTAGCGGGCTTCGCCAACTATTTCCTGCAAGGCAAAGACTACGAATACCACGCAGGCCTGGTCTTCGACTCCGTCGGCGCGCTCGCCATGGGCGGCACGGCGCTGACCTGGACCGAGATCGCGGCTTGGCTGCGGCGGGGGTCGCGCGACAAAAGCGTCTGGCTCTTCCTCGTTCCTGCCTCGTTCGTACTGGTCGGCGTCTTCGCCAAGCTGAACCGCCTGCGTCTGCGGCCGGCGCTGACCGGCGATTGGATGGCCTTTGCTCAGACGCAGTTTTGGGACCACTCGACGCACGGTGACTTGGCTCGCCTCAACACGGCCATCCGCACGCGCTCCGCCGAGGACCAATCGATTTTCGTTTGGCAGAGCAGTCCGGGTCGGGTCCTGTTCGAGAGCCAGCGCCCCTCGAGTACGCGCTTCTTCTACAGCTCCGTGCTCGCGCAGGCGCACTCACCTTTGCCCATGGCGGACCGCTGGAATTCCGCATTTCGCAGTGATCTCCAGGCACATCCGCCTGCCTTGATTGCCCTGGGAACGCGCTTTCACGAAAAGCAGCTCGCACGCTCGATCCCGGCAGCGCGTCACGTCGAAGGACTCTTGCGCGACTACGAGCCGATCGGAAACTTCGGCGATTACCGCTTGTTTCAGCCGCGAAAGCACGCGACGCCGTGAGCGAACTCCCGGAGAAGCGGCCGAGTTGGGCCCGGCGCATGTTGCCCTTTGCAACCGCTGCGGTCCTCGTCGGCTACACATTTCAACAGATCGATCTGGGCGCCTTCCGCGACGCGCTACGCCGCGTTGATACGTGGGGCTTCGCAGCAGTCACGGTCGTATCCACCCTCGCATTGTTGTGCGCGGACGCCCTGGCGATTGGCTGGGTCTATCGCACGTATGTATGTCCGTTGACGTTTCGACAGGCGGTCGTCCTGCGGGGAGCTTCGTACCTGCCCCAACTCTTGAACTATCACGTGGGGCAGGCCTGGATGGCCTGGTTCGCAGCGCGCATCTATCACGCGTCCATCGCGCGAGTGACCGGTGCCACCCTGCTGACCTACGCGACGACGCTCGGAGGTGTAGTTCTTTTGGCCTGCCTGTCTTTCGCCATCGACGATTCGCCCATGCCTGGGCTGGGTCTTTCCCTCATCGCACTCGGCGTCGCCGCACTGGCCTATCTCTTGACGCTCGCATTCAGGCCCCGGTTCTTGGTACGCTGGAGGCCGGTCCAAGTCCTGCTGGACGCTGGGGTATCGGGCAATCTGAAGGCGCTCGCGCTGCGCTTGCCCCACGTTGCGGTCCTATTCATCGGCATGTGGGTGCCTTTTGGGTTTTTCGGCGTGAACGTTCCGCTCGCAGACGCGCTGGTCTGTATTCCGGTTCTCATGTTGATCGGTGCGCTCCCTCTCACGCCGCAAGGACTCGGGACGAGGGATGCCGTCGCGATCCGTCTACTCGCCGAGTTCGCTCCGCCGGAAGCTCAGGGCGGCACTGCCGCCATCGCCGCGGCCACGCTGTGTTGGGCCATCGGCATGACCTTGGTTCATTGCGTGATTTCACCTTTGCTCATGCGTTCGGCGCGCCGAATGCTCGTTCCCTCGGAGGTTGCTCATGTCCAAAATTCACCCCACGGCTGAGGTCGACGCTGGCGTCGAGATCGGCGCAGGAACGTACGTCTGGCACTATTGCCAGATTCGCCGCGGTGCGCGGCTGGGAACCGATTGTCGCATCGGACGCGGCGTCTTCATCGACGGCGAAGTCGTGATCGGCAACTCGGTCAAGATTCAAAACTTCGTTTCCGTCTACCAAGGCGTGACGATCGAAGACGGCGTGTTCGTCGGCCCGCAGGTGACCTTCACCAACGATCTGTCGCCTCGCGCGGTCAATCCTGACATGACGCTCAAAGCTGCCAGCGATTGGGTGCTCACGCCGACGCTGGTGCGCGCGGGCGCATCGATCGGTGCCAATTCGACCATCGTCTGCGGTACGACCATCGGACGTTGGGCACTCATCGGTGCCGGTAGCGTGGTCACGCGAGACGTCGAGGATCATGCGCTGGTCGTGGGCAACCCGGCGCGACCCATCGGTTGGGTGTGCGCGAGCGGGAATCGACACGAGACGCAGGATGCCGCCGCCACTTGCCGCCAATGCACCAGCGAGAAACTCGCAGAGCGAATGAGGACACCATGAACATAGCGATCGCCAAACCCTACGTCGGACCGGAAGAAGAAGCGGCCGTGCTCGAAGTGCTACGCAGTGGCGGCCTGGCCCAGGGCAAGCGGGTAGCCCAATTCGAGGAGCGCTTCGCCGCCCTCCACGGCGCGCGCCATGGCGTCGCGGTCAACAATGGCACGACCTCGTTGATTGCGGCGCTCATGGCCCACGGTATTGGACCGGGTGACGAAGTCATCGTGCCGCCGTTCACCTTCTTTGCCACTGCCTCGTCGGTGTTCTCGGTCGGCGCCCGTCCCGTGTTCGCCGACATCGAACCCGACACGTTCAATCTGTCGGTGGAGGCAGCCGAAGCCGCCATCACGCCGCGCACGCGCGCGATCATGCCCGTTCACCTCTACGGGCAGCCCGCCGACATGCCGGCCTTTCAAAGCCTCTGCGAGCGCAAAGGCCTCGTACTGTTGGAAGACGCAGCGCAGGCGCACGACGCCGCCATCGGTGCGCGCAAGGTCGGGACCTGGGGCACGGCGAGCTTCAGTTTCTACCCGACCAAGAACATGACGACCACCGAGGGCGGCATGATCCTGACGAACGACGACGAGATCGCGCGCCAACTCCGCATGATCCGCAACCAGGGCATGAACACGCAGTATCTGCACGAAGTCATCGGCTACAACTTTCGAATGACCGATTTGGCGGCGGCCATTGGGTTGGTTCAACTGGACCGTCTCGGCGCGTGGACCGAGGCCAGACGCGCCAACGCAGCTTTCTACAACGGCTCCCTCGAAGGTGTGACGATTCCGGTCGTACGCGACGGCTACCGGCACGTCTACCACCAGTACACGCTCCGCGCGGTCAATCGAAGCCAGCGCGATGCGCTGGTGAAGTCGCTCAACACGTCGGGTATTGGGGCTCGCGTCTACTACCCCATCCCGCTCCACAAGCAGCCGGCCGTCTTGGCGGTGGGGGGTTACGATGGTCTGACGTTTCCCCAAGCGGAGCGGGCGTGCGATGAGGTTTTCAGCATTCCGATTCATCCGCTGCTGACCGATGATGAAAAGAGTTTTGTAGTGAAGGAGACGAACGCGGCATGTTGAAAGCGGCAGTCATCGGCGTCGGCAGCATGGGAAGAAACCATGCCCGCGTCTATCGGGAGACACCTGGCGTCGAACTGGTCGGCGTACTCGATGCCAACGCAGGGACCGCTGAGCGAGTCGGAGCGAGTTTCTCGGTTCCGGCGTTCAGTCAGCTCGACGAACTCTTGAACCAAACCAAGCCCGACCTGGTCAGCCTGGCCGTACCCACGGCCAAGCACTTCGATGTCGCAATGGCCCTGCTCGAAAAGGGCATCCACGTCTTGGTCGAAAAGCCCATCACGCGCACGGTCGATCAAGGGCAACAACTGGTCGATTCGGCCGCCCAGAAGGGTCTCGTGCTAGCCGTGGGCCACATCGAGCGCTTCAACCCAGTCGTCGTCGAATTGCGCCGACGCCTGCGCGAGGGCATGGCGGGGCGAATCTACCAGATCAACGCCGAGCGGCTCAGCCCCTACCCGAGCCGCATTGCCGATTCAGGCGTGGTGATCGACCTGGCGTCCCACGACATCGATCTGTTGCGCTACCTCACGGGCGAACCGGTACAGCGCGTGTTCGGTGAGACTTCGCAGTCCATCAATTCGGACCGCGAAGACTTGTTCAGCGGAACGGTGCGCTTCACCAATGGAGTTCTGGGTGTACTCAACGTGAATTGGATGACACCACAGAAAGTGCGTCGTCTCACGATAACGGCCGCGCGCGGCTACTTCACCTGCGACCTGTTGTCTCAGCAGCTGTTCTTCTACGAGAACGAAACGGCTCCGAGTCAGTGGGATCAGCTCAGCGTCCTGCACGGCGTGTCCGAAGGAAACGTTCTCGGTATCCGCATTCCGCGTCGCGAACCCCTGGCAGCCGAGTTGGCCGACTTCGTCCAAGCCGTACAGAACGGCCGCGAGCCCACCGTTCCCGGTCGCGAGGGCCTCGAGACGTTGCGCGTTGCGCTGAGCTTCTTGGAGTCGGCCGCACGCGCCCAAGTCGTGCGCCCGGAGCTCGAACCCGCGTGAAGGTCGTCACCGTGGTCGGCACACGACCCGAGTTCATTCAAGTGGCGCCTCTTACGCGCGCGCTGCGCGCACGCCACCAAGAAATTTTGGTGCACACGGGTCAGCACTACGACGCCAACATGTCGCAAGTGTTCTTCGATGAGCTCGAGTTGCCGCAACCCGAGCGCCTGCTCGAGGTGGGCAGCGGCAGTCATGGCGCTCAAACGGGACGATTGTTGATCGCGGTCGAGCGCGTCTTGGTCGAGGAGTCACCCGACTGGGTGCTTGTCTTTGGCGACACGAATTCGACCCTGGCCGGTGCCCTAGCTGCGGCAAAACTGGGCATCCCCCTGGCACACATCGAAGCCGGTTTGCGGAGCTTCGATCGCGCTATGCCCGAAGAAGTGAACCGCATCGCCACCGACCACATGAGCGATCTGTTGCTGCCGCCCACTGCCGACGCCGTCGCCAACCTGGCGCGCGAGGGGCTCACGCAGGGCGTCGAAATGGTTGGCGATGTCCGGATCGACCTCCTGGAGCGAAGCGCCGAGCGCGCACGCGATCGCCTGCCGCTTCTGCTCGCTCGGTCGAAGATCGCCGCGGCAAAGCCGTTCGCGCTCGCGACGATTCATCGGGCTTCGAACACCGACGATAGCCCGCGACTCGGACGCATCCTGGCTGCGTTCGGGGAGCTCGACCTCGAGGTCGTCTTGCCGATGCATCCCCGCCTCACGAAAATGGTCAAGCTCTTCGGCTTGCGTTTGCCGAGTAACGTCCACCCAGTGGCACCGCTCGGCTTCTTGGACTTGGTCGCATTGCTCGACCACGCCGAAGTCGTCTTGACGGACAGCGGCGGTTTGCAAAAGGAGGCTTACATGCTGCGCAGGCCGACCGTCACTTTGCGGGACACGACGGAGTGGGTCGAGACGGTCCAAGCCGGTTGGAATCGCCTGGCTGAACCAGAGGACCTCGTAGTCAGCGTGGCGGCCGCGCGCGGCGTTGCGCCGCCCCGACACCCCGACTTCTACGGCGCTCCCGGTGTGTGTGACCGCATCGTCGACCTCCTCGAGCGAGGCCGCCCCGTGCGTAGGAAGCAGGTGCCGTCGTGAGCCAGCGCAGCAAGAGACCCCAGTCGCATCGACCGGTCAGGGATTATGCCGTCGTTGGTGGCGGCATGATGGGCCTCACCATCGCTCTGCGCCTCGCCGAAGCAGGTCACAGCGTCACGCTCTACGAGGCCTCGGACCGCTGGGGCGGTCTGGCCGCACCCTGGGAACTCGGCGACATCACCTGGGACCGGCACTACCACGTGACGCTGCTGTCGGACCTGGGCACGCGCAAGATCATGTCCGAACTCGGACTCGAGTCGGAGATGAAGTGGGTGACGACGGGCACTGGATTCATGGCCAACGGTCAGTTGGTCTCGATGTCCAACGCCATCGAGTATCTGAAGCTGCCTACGCTGTCGCTAGTCGACAAAGGTCGTCTAGCGGCGACCATCCTCTACGGCGCTCGCGTAACCGATTGGCGGAAGCTCGAGCAGACGCGGGTCGAAGATTGGTTGGTTGGCTTGAGCGGGCGTTCGACGTTCGACAAGTTGTGGCGCCCGCTTTTGGCGGCGAAGTTGGGCGACGCCTGGCAGACAGCCTCGGCCGCATTCATTTGGGCAACGATCCAGCGTCTGTACGCAGCACGCCGCACGGGGCTCAAGAAAGAAATGTTCGGCTATGTCCCAGGCGGCTACGCACGCATTGTCGAGCGCTTCACGGAAAAGCTGACTGAGCATGGCGTCACGCTGCGTGGCGGAGTTCCCGTGCGCAGCGTCGCGAGTGAAGGTGGCTCTGTGGTGGTGACGACGGCCGAAGGAACGTTTCGTCACGATCGCGCCGTTCTGACCACGACCCCGGGCAGCGTGGCGCGGCTCTGTCCGGGGCTTGGCGACGCGGAACGACGCGCCTTTTCGAGCGTCCCCTACCAAGGCGTCGTTTGCGCATCGTTGCTCTTGGAAAAGCCCCTGGCGGGCTACTACCTGACCTACTTGACCGATGAAGGCCTGCCGTTCACGGCTGTGATCGAAATGTCTGCGTTCATCGATGCCGCGGAGTTGGGCGGAAGGACGCTGCTCTACCTGCCCAAGTACGCGTCAGCAGGCGACGAGATATTCTCGCTGAGCGACGAGCAGATTCAGGAGCGCTTCCTGGCTGCTATGCGTCGCCTCTACCCGGGATTCGAAACGAACCGCCTGTTGGCCTTCCGGGTCTCACGAGTCAAGGAGGTTTTCCCGCTTCCGGAGCTCGGCTACTCGCAGAAACTACCACCGCTCGCGACGAGCATTCCCGGCGTGACCGCGGTCAGCTCCGCACACATCGTGAACGGCACGCTCAACGTGAACGACACGCTTGGCGTCGCCGAGCGCGCAGCGCAATCGCTGGTCTTTCAAGACGGCCGCCGCATCTATTTGGACTAGGTCGCGTCGATCGAAACCGGAACCCCCCACATGAAGCCTTACGCCAGCCTATCGCTCGATCTCGACAACAAGTGGTCCTACATGAAGACGCGCGGCGACGTGGACTGGGAGTCGTACCCCAGCTACCTCGACGTGCTTCTGCCGGTCGTTCTGGACTTCTTCGACGCGCGAGACATGCGATTGACGTTCTTCATCGTCGGTCAGGATGCCGCCCTCCAGAAGAATCACGAGGCCCTCAGCATGATTGCTCGCGCGGACCACGAGGTCGGCAATCACAGCTTCAAGCACGAGCCCTGGCTCCATAAGTACTCAATCGGTGAGGTGCGCGACGAGCTGATGAGCGCTCACGACGCCATCGCCGGCGCCACCGGACTCGAACCGCGCGGCTTTCGAGGACCCGGCTTCAGCGTGACCTCGGTGGTGCTCCAGACGCTCCTGGATATGCGCTATGAGTACGATTGTTCTACGTTTCCGACCTACATCGGACCGTTGGCCCGCGCGTACTATTTCATGCGGTCTGATCTGAGCGCTGAGCAGAAAGACGATCGCGACGAACTGTTCGGTTCGGTCACCGACGGGCTGCGCTCTGTAAAGCCCTATCAATGGCAAATCGGCACGCAGAGGTTGCTGGAGGTGCCAGTGACGACGATGCCGTTGATCAAGGCCCCGTTCCACCTGAGCTATGTGCTCTACCTGAGCACCTTCTCCCCCCTACTCGCGCGTACCTACTTCAAGACCGCGCTGCTCGCCTGCAGAACGGCAGGCGTCGAGCCTTCCTTGCTCCTCCACCCTCTCGATTTTTTGGGTGGGGACGAAGTGGACGGCCTGTCTTTCTTCCCTGCCATGAACTTGCCCGGGTCCCTCAAGCGCGAGCGCATCTCCAGTTACATGGAGGACTACAACGCGCTTTTTCACGTCGTTCCGCTCGGTGAGCATGCGCGAGCTTTGTCCGCGCGCGCGGGCTTGCCGGTTCGGCAGCCCAACTTCGCGGTTTAGCGGCGCTTGAGCACGGCGAGGTTGCGCTCCTCGTCCTTCACGATCAGCTGAAAGTGAGTCGAGATGGGATCGAACTCGATCCACCCGCCAATTGCGGACCAATCCGCCAGCCATTCGATGGGTCGTTGCTCGGCACCAAATCGACCCTCGACGACGTAGTGGGGAATGCGCCGGGCCAGGGCCATGCGCAGGGCGTCCGGATTCACTTTGCCGTCCAGATTCACGGTCCGATCGTGAAAGAAACCCAGCGTTCCCGTTTGAATCGCGCCGACCCACTGATCTTCGCCCACGTGCTCGCGCACGTAGTCGACAACCTGAAAGTGCATGTTTTCCTTGCCGTTCACGTACAAGCGTAGGTGCAGGGCAAACGCCAGACAGGTCACGGCAGACAAGGCCGCAATTCGCGAAACCTTCGCGCCGGCAAACCGGTCCAAGAGCCAGGCGAGCGCGATTGCCGTCGTCATCGTCAAGGGCAGCGACGTGGGAAACAAGTAGCGGTCGACGAAGTGGCTCGCGCCAAAGGCCAAGCCGTAATAGCCGATGAGCAGAACTCCGAGAGTCGCGAACACGGCGAACACCCCCGCCTCGTCCTTATCGAGCCGACGGCTCAGTTGCCACAGGTAGACCCCGTAGAGGACGAGCACTGCGGCCTCGGCAACCAACGCGACGGGACGCGTCTCGATGGACTTGGGAATGGGGAGCACAATCATTGCGTACTCGACCAATTTTGACGGAACCTCCACCAGGTTGCCTCCAAAGGTGGCGGTCAAAGATTGCGCCGTGCCGCTGATCGGCATGGGGCTTCCAAAGTTCAAGAAGTTGCTGACCAGCCACGGCAGAGCAATGGCGACGGCAACGCTGCCCATCGTCAGCGACTCACGGAAGCGTGGAGCGAAGCTGCTGCGGTCCTGCAAGAAGCCCAAAGCCGTATGAACCGCGGTCACCGCGGCGATCAGGAAGACGGCGTCGATACGCGCCCAAAAGGCGACACCGAGCAGGGCGCCGACCGAAAGGGCGCCCCGGAAGTCCGCATGAGTGCCGTTTCGACCCAGCCAAAGTCGTTGCCAAACGTACACGCAGTAAACGATGGAGGTGCCGTAGAGCCCCGTCTCCAGACAGTTCATGGTGTGCGGAAGCAGAACGGGGCTGGCAAACCAAAGAGCCGACCCGAGCCAGGCCGCGTGTCGCACGCCGACCGAGCGGGCGCGAAGTGTCTGCCTCAAGAGCAAGAACAGACCATACGCACAGACGCAGGATAGGAGGATTTCCCAAGCCAAGGCCCAGCTGACGCCCCAACGTCGATTGCCAGCGGCTACATAGAATCCGAACGCTTCGATGAAGTTGAACAGCGGCTGAGTCCCGTTGGTCGGCATGGTGCCGTTGGCCGTGCTCATGCCGTGGCCCAGTCCCAGATTGCGCGCGATGGTCAGCATCAAGTAGCCATCCTCCGTCGGAAACTGCCGCATCAAACGGCCGTCGCGGTCCAAGAGAGGCGCCAGGCGCGCGATCAGGCCGAGGCCAAAGAGTGAGACACAGAACCACTTGAGTACCGTCGGCAACGGTTTCGCTTGTTCGCCCATTTCGTTGGCTGACCTCGAAGCGGAGACTGGATGCGCCGCTCGATCTAACTTACGAGCGGGTCGCGTCGCGTCACAAGGACTGCCGGGAACGAATCGAGTCTTTGCCGCGGTTCGTCTGCAACTCTCGATTCCCCGGACTTTCGTTCCCCGCCGCCGTTGGCTTGCGTGCCAACGTGCCTCCCGCCAACGTTCCCCCTGACATGAACAAGCGCCTCGTGATGCTAGAAAAGATGGTCACGGCCGGCCAAGCCGATTCATTCGCCCGCTACGCGCTCGGCATGGAGTATCGAAAGGAAGGTCGCATCGACGACGCCTTGCTTGCGTTCGAGGCGTTGCGCGCGGCTGACCCCGACTACGTGGCTCAGTACTTGATGGCCGGCACCATGTTGCTGGAAGGCGCACGCCGTGACGAAGGCAAGGCGTGGCTCGAGGCGGGAATTGCGGTAGCGCGGCGCTCGGGCAATGCGCACGCGCTGGGCGAGCTCGAATCCGCTCTGGGCGGCAGCTGAACGGCAGCAGTCCCAGCGCACGAGAGGACTGCGCTGGAGGCGCCGAGCGGCGCCGGCTATCGTGGGGCCGAGTGATCGACTGCCCTGGGGATGTGCGTTGATGTGGGAACGCCAGGCATTCTGGAGGGCGAGCATGGCGCTGGGTCTCACCCTGATCGCGGGCTGTGGGGAGACGACCACCTGCGGCGACGCCTCCAAGGCAGACTGCGTTTGCTCCGCTGAGCAGACGCGCTGCGGCGACGCCTGCGTCGATCTCATGGGCGACTCGGCACACTGCGGAGTTTGTGAAACCAGCTGCGGCGATTCCCTGACGTGCCAGTCCGGAAGTTGCGCGTGCGCAGCTGGCACGAGCTTGTGCGGCGCTAGCTGCGTCAAACTGGAGGCCGACACGGCAAATTGTGGCGCATGCGGCAATGCCTGCGCCAATGGCGCTGACTGTGATGCGGGAGAGTGCGCCTGCCCGGTTGAAACCACAGATTGCGGCGCTACCTGCTCCAAACTGAGCGAAGACCGGCGCAACTGCGGCAGTTGCGGCTCAGTGTGCGCCGCAAGCGAGACGTGCCTCCAAGGCTCGTGCTTCTCCGCCGCCGGCGATGACTGCGGCGGTCGCGCGCGCAATGTGAGCATTTCTCGCGTTTCGTTGTTTCAATCCGTCGAAGCCACATTGTTCGCCGAAGGGGTCGTCATCGCGCCGAGCGCACGCGACGTCGACATCATTCAGCAAAAGTCGGCCTTGGTGCGCGTGCACATCGACGTCTTGCCTGGTTTCGCCGTGCGCCAGTTATCCGCTCGCGTCTCACTGCAGAACGGCTCTGCGGATCCGGTCGTTCTTTTCGTCAAGCAGAGGGTGAGCAATGACTCGCAACAGTACTTGCTGGACTCGACGCTCAACGTCGAGGTTCCGGCCGAGCTCATTCAAAGCGACACGCGCTACCACGTCGAGTTGGTCGAATGCGGTGATGTGCCGGATGGCGACAGCCGCACCACTCGCATTCCTGCGCTAGGCGAAGCCGACCTGGGGGCGCGCCGGACAGGTCCGATCCACGTGGCATTCGTCCCCTTCCGCTTCAACGGCATCCTGCCCGACACCTCGAATGGCACGTTGCAAGGCTACGTCAGCGACGTGATCAAGCAGTTCGGGACTCCGGCGGTCGAGACGGAGGTCTTGCCGGAGCTAGGCCCGTACTCGGGCGAGGTCGACATGGACTTCCTGCTCGACGAGGTGCTGGCGCGGCGTGCGAGCGACAGCAACGTGGCCGACGACGTCTACTACTACGGCCTGATCAAGCCGAATGCCACCTTGGACGAGTACTGCACGGGCGCTTGCACTGAAGGCATCGCTTACATCCCGGAAGGCGATCCAAAGTACCGCGTCGGCATGGGCATCGCCTTCGAAGACGCCGAATCTGCTGCGACGTTCGCGCACGAACTGGGGCACAATCACGAGCGCGATCACGCTCCCTGCGGCACCTTCTCCGACACGCCCGACTTGGGCTATCCCTACCCTTTCCAGAGCTTGGGTGCGGGCTCCTACTCGGGCGCACGCATCGGCAAGTGGGGCTACGACGCGCTGACCCACAAGCTCAAGGATCCGGATCAGTTCTCCGATTTGATGGGCTACTGCGGACCGACCTGGATCAGCGACTACACCTACAACGGCGTGAACGATGTCATCGCCGGCGTGCAGAAGGCCGCCTTTCGCAGCAGCGCGAGCTCCGAAGGCTGGGACATTCTGCGGGTCACGCGTAAATCCGCCTACTGGCTGGCCTTCGATTCAGAGGAGCGCACCCCAAACAAGGGCGCCGAGGTGGGCGTGGCCTACGACGCCAACGGCTCGGAGCTCGAGCGCTTTTCCGTCTATCGCTTCAGAGTCTCCGACGGCGGTGGGTACCGATTGCTCGTGCCGCCACGGCAACCCGGCTGGTCCGCTGTGGGCCTGTTGAACGACCTGGTCGTACCCTACCCATGAACCTTCGCTGTCATTTGTAGGCCAGCACACCAAACGCTTCAGGGCGCGACGTCACCTTCGAGAACCCGGCTGAGGTCAGACGCTTGAGTACACCCTGCGTGACGCGGCCGCCCGAAGCGCTGGTCGGATCGCCAATATAGTGGAAGAAGCGGCCGCCGCGCGAAAGCACCCTCCACACCTGCCCATAGAAGGCTTCGGCGTAGAGTTCGCCTGCCAGATTGATGGCCGGCGGATCGTGCAGCACGCAACTGAACGACCCCGTCTCGCAGTTCTCGATCAGTTGACTGCTGTCGCCGATCCACTGCGTGATCTTTTCGTTGACGAAAAGCTTATTGGACCAGGGATTTTGTCGGGCCATTTCCTGCGCCCAAGGGTCCAACTCAATAGTGACGACGGCAGTCGCGTGACGGGACGCGGCGATGGCCGCGTAGCCCAGTCCGGTGGCCGTATCGAGCAATCGGCCTCGAATCGGGCCGAGTGCCCGCACCATGCGCGCGGCGCCTTCGTCAGGGCTCACGTCACGAATGCGATGCATGACGAAGCCCGAAATCAGCAGGGCCGGCGCGCCTTCGGTGGGCATGAGCTGGTAGGTGCGATGCGTCTCTTCGGAGTAGCCGCGGATCGGCTCGACGGATCCGTCGACAAGGCGAAAGCAGACGTTCTCGGCCTGGTCGACCCGCTCCACGTCTTCCCAAACGAGTCGCCCGCCCGTCGGCAAATCGATGCCTGAAGCATCCCAAGACACCCGCGCACGCGTCACACCCAGGTCGAGCGAGGTCTCCGCATGGCTCTCGCCGCGCTCGCGCGCCGCCAACAGGGCGCGGGTCTGAAACCGGGAAAGGATCTGCATCGGCCAAGAGTCGACCACCGACTGCAACCTTGGTCGAGTTGCCAACGAGTCTGCTAGCGACACGCCGCTTCAGAGCGTCGACGGGAACTGACCCGCGGCCTGCATCAGGTAAATGAGCTTGAGCGTCGCTTGGTAGTAAGGCGCGTCGTCCAGATTGGCGGTCGTCCAGGTGCTGTAATAAGCGTCGGCCTTCTCCTGACTTACGGCAGTACCGGTGAGCGCGAGTGCACCAAAGAACGCGCTGTTCTGGTCGGTGGACATCGCGGCCATGCTGCTGGCATCGATCTGCCCGCTCGCCCACGCGAGCAGATCCTTGGATCGAGTCTCGCCCGTCCAGGCGTAGTCGATGGCCAAACGCCACGGTACGCGACAGGCGTCGTAGCCGTTGCCCGCAAAGCCCGTGCTGCCGCTAAAAGCCGTGCCGTTCCAGCTTTGACCGTCGGGCCACATCAAGTTCGAGTTGTGGTGGCTGTCTTTCGAGGCCGCAAGCACCGTGTAAGTCGAGTCGATCAGAGCATTCCAGGTCGCAGTGCCGCTCGGATCTGCCTTGGCGAAGGCGCGGTAGTAACCCGGTGAAAAGTAGGAGGGATTGATGAACTTCGAGCCGCCATCCGAGCATCCGCCCCATTCGCCCGGCTTCATGATGGTAAGCGAACCACAGGTCTCTACGATGATCGCCTTGCGGAGATTCTGAATGACTGCCAGCGCTGCGCTGGTGTAGCCGCCCCAGCGTTGATCGGCTTGCAAGAGCGCCATGGCTACATCCAGATCGCCGTCGCTTGCCGACGCTCCTCCCCCGCAGCTGCCGCAACCCGCGCACTGCCAGTACATCAAACCCGATTCGGTTTTCGCCGCGTTCTGGTAGAACTGGTTCAGCCCGTCGAAGTCCGCCTGCGTGCCGAGGTTGGCGGTGATCAACATGCCGTAGCCGATGCCTTCTGACACGGTCTCGTTCGAACTCTTCTTCACCGACGCCACGCCTCCGCCGCAGTCATCGCGATAGAACGCCGACTTCCAGGTTTGGTACGCGCTCGCCAACACCGCGTCCGCGCCGGTCATGGTGAACGCGTTCCACTGACCGGGGTTGATGGTGCCGCCCCCCCCCGAACCCGTGCCGCTCCCCGTGCCCGTACCGCCCGCAGCGTTTCCCGCGCCGCCGGTGGCCAAACCGCTTCCTCCCACCCCACTGCCTGTTCCACCCGCATTGGTCGCACCATCGGCGCCCAGGCCATCACCGGCGTCGGGCCCCCCCGAAGTGGCCCCGCATGCGAGGGACAGGCCGAGAGAAAGCAACGAACAACCGAAGAAATTGGAAGTTTTCATGGTGGAAGGGGTCCCACAACTCTGAGCGATCTGGCCCCGGCCCGCTAGACGGACGGCACCCTCACGAGCCTGAATCGGCCGCGTGGTCGTTCCCGGACGGAATTTTTTTCTGCTGGGCGAATCAGCCGACGACAGGCGGCGGGAACGACCAGTCTTGAGTCGAGACGGGCGGCGCCGGCGTGCCGTCGTCGAGAGTCTCGAGAAAGTCGAGGATGCGTTGTCGTTGAGCGCGCGCATCGGCGCGACCAAGTTCGATCAACTCGCGCGCGTAGCCACCGTCGAACAAGATGTAACTGGCCAAGTCGGCTTCGCTGCCCGAGTCGAGCCAGCCGAGAAGCCGTCGAGTCATGGCCGAGCCCGTCTTGATCTTGTTCTTGCGGAGGTACTCGCCGCCGAGCGCGCCCAGCGCAACCGAAGGTCGCACGACCAGCGTCTCTGCAGGCTGGACAACCCGACCGCCGCGCGCTGCCGCTGCTTGGTTCAGGCGTTCGGGGAAATCTTCGCCGTAGGCGGCCTCGCCGCTCTTGAGCAGATCGTTGACGAGCGCGACCTGACCCAGATCGTTGTCGAGGTGATCCAGCAAGAGCGCATTCATGATCTTGCCGAGTACGAACGCAGTCGTCGGCTCTTTTTCGGTCCGCTCGGGCAAGACCCCGCTCACTTGACGCGAGGTGCCCACGACGAACACGTGCGTTGCGCCCAGGCGCAAGGCCGGCGCGATGGGCGTATTGTGGCGCAAACCGCCGTCCATGTAGAGCTGCTTGCCGACGCGCACGGCCGGGAAAAGCAGAGGAATCGAGGCCGAAGCCAGCACGTGCTGCGGTCCGATGCGCTCGCTGCGGATCAACGTGCGGGGCGGCGCGTGGGTGGGCAAGCTGGTGTTGGGCGCGGTCTGCATGAAGAGAACCGTGCGCCCCGAGTAGACCTCCGTGCAGGTGATGCAGAGAGCCCGCAGCTGACCGGCGCGCATGGTGCGACCGATTTGACCCCAAGGAACGCGTTTGCTGATCAGCTGCGCCATCGGCGCGACGTCGACCAAACCCGTCGTACGGCCCGAACTGAACATGCTGGCCAGAGCCGTCGCCTGGCGCCAACCGAAGCCCAGCACGCGATCGAGCTCGAGTTCGGACCACAACTCGACGAGTCGCTTCACCCCACCCTGCGAGTCTTCGAGGTGCGCCGCCAAGAACGCGGAATTGATCGCTCCGACGCTGGTGCCGCAGATGATGTCGACGTGGATCGGTCGACCGCGCAGCAGGCGCAGCTCATCGAACAAGAAGGAAAGGACTCCGACTTCGTAGGCGCCGCGGGCGCCGCCTCCAGCCAGAACGATGGCCAATCTGCGGGGATTGCCGCTCACTCAGGGACCTCCTACTGGAAATGCCCCGACACCTTCCGGTGCGGCGCTGCGAAGCAAACTGACGACGGGCGGCCGCTCGAGAAAGGCGCGCCAAAGACTCGGGTCGCGCAAACCATCGGCGCGCTCTTGCACGAATTTAGCCGAGCGTCTGCGCATCTCCGTGGCTTGTGGCGACCCCGCACGCTCCAGCGCCTCGCAGGCCAGAGCGCGTGTCTGTAGCGAGTACTCGGAGCCCTGAATCGCCTCAATCGCGCCAAGGGCAGTCGTGGCGAGCAAGATGCCCGTGTGCGTCTCGCCGACCTCTACGCGAGCGATGGCTTCGATCGACATGGCGTAGAAATGAAAGGCGGCGTAAGCCTGGGCTTCTGCAGCTTGTCGCGCCTCTTGCGCGCGATGAACCGCTTCTTGGGCGCGTCCGCGTGCGCGAGCGAGCAGCGCGCGCAAGAGGCGTTCGTGAATGGCGTCGTAGCGGCTCTCCGTCACCTGAATGAGCGCGGCTGCATCTCCGACCAATACGATGGCTTCGTCCACTTCTCCTCGTTCCAGCAGGACTTCAGCCGTCGCCAACAACGTGTCGGCGCGTGAGTCGCGCTCGCCGTAGCGTTCGTGGGCCTCGCGAGCACGACGCAGGTAGTCGAGCCCGCGCTCGTGACCGCCCGCTCCCGCGAAGCACAGGCCGATGTTGGCCAACGTCTTGGCAATCTGGAAGCGGCCGCCGATGGCCTGATCGATCTGCATCGCCTCGTGAGCCAGAGTGATGCCATCTTCATAGCGTCCCAGCGCGTACAACGAGAAGGTGAGCGAACTCTTGGCGCGAGCTTCCATCCGTCGTGCCCCCACCTGCTGGAACACGGCAATCGACTCGGCGTAGGCGTCGAGTGCTTCGACGACGCGGCCAACGCGGCGCAGCAAGGTGCCCTTGGCGCGCAGCACCTCCGCGCGCAAGCGGGCCGTCACTTCGGGGTGGTCCGAAGAGGCGAGGGCGCGATCCACCGCCGACAGCGCGCCCTGCATGTCGCCCAGATCGCGCAGCACTTCGGCCAACAGAGCCCGCGCCTGCACGGCCACGACCTCCGAATCTGCTTGAATCGAAGCCCTTTCGGCCATGTGAGCCATGCGCGCGGCGCGGGCCAGGTGGCCGCCGTCGAGTTCGTAGCGTGCACTGCGGAGGAGACTCGTGGCCACCCAATAGCCGTTTTGGGAACGCGCGGAGAGCTGGCGCAGCTTGTCCAGATGCACGCGTCGTTCGCGCCAGCGGCCGTCGTTGCGCGCGATGGCTTCCAGCGCTTCGTGCGCCTCGAGCAGGCGTGGGTCGTCGCCGGGCAAAATGGCCACTACCTTGCGGTAGCAGCGAGTCGCCAACGGCATTTGGTAGCTGCCGCGCGCGACGCCAGCTGCTTCGAAGTACAGTTCGGCGACCTGGTCGGCGCTGCCAC